>VGIO01000201.1 GCA_016867855.1 Calditrichota bacterium | reverse complement strand
AAATTAACAACGGATTAAACGGATAGAACGGATAACATAGCGGCTTTACAGGATTATCCGTTTCATCCGTTTAATCTGTTGTGAATTTGTTTTGACATTTATCATCCGATTGATTGCGACTTGGTATGAGTCATTCTAAACGAAGCGAAGAATCCCTTCTCTTACACCCAGACGAGATGCTTCACTGCGTTCAGCATGACACACGGCAGTCAATAACCTAATGTGTCAATATAACTATTTCTTATAAAATAGATCTATTGGATTCAATTTATCGACGAAATGGACTAAGTGGATATAGTGGACAAAGTGGACTTTAGTCTATTTTCATCTTCGGTTGCACCGCGCAGCGGGATGATGATTATTCAGTAGTCCCTACTTGCTTACTTACTCAAGCACCAAGTATTAAAAAAAGATGTCTCAAAACCTTTACATTATTTTACTGCTGCCGCTGGGGGGATTTTTAATAAACGGTCTGTTCGGCAGGCGGTTAGGGGATAAGACCGTCGGCGTCCTAGGCGCCGGGGTCATCGGCGCGGCGTTCGCCGTTGCCATAGCGGCGTTCGTTGAACTCTTAGGCATGCCGCACGATAGTCGGATTATAAATCCGACCTATTATGTCTGGCTGGCGGCAGGAGAATTGAAAATCCCGTTCGGATTGCTGCTGGATCCATTGTCGGGGGTGATGATTTTAATCGTCACCGGCGTGTCGTTTCTGATACACATTTACAGCATCGGTTATATGCACAAAGACCCAGGCTATCCGCGCTACTTCGCGTTCCTAAACCTGTTTGTGTTCTTTATGCTGCTGTTAGTATTAGGCGACTCGTATCCGTTGATGTTCGTGGGTTGGGAGGGCGTCGGGTTGTGCAGTTATCTTCTTATCGGCTTCTGGTTCACGGACGATGTCAAAGCCACGGCTGGTAAGAAAGCCTTCATCGTCAACCGGATAGGGGATTTTGGCTTTCTAATCGGGGTATTTTTGATATTCAGCGTTTTCGGGACGCTGACTTTCAAGGGTGTGGCTGAAGGGGCTTCAGTGTTCAACGGGACGCCGGCGTTAGCGTTCTGGATGGCGTTCGGCTTGTTCGTAGGTGCGACGGGAAAGTCGGCGCAGATACCGTTGTATGTCTGGCTGCCGGATGCGATGGCCGGTCCGACGCCGGTCAGCGCGTTAATACACGCGGCGACGATGGTGACAGCCGGCGTCTATATGGTAGCGCGCAATGCGTTTCTATTTGCGCTGTCGCCGGCGGCGCTGGGGGTGGTCGCCTGGATTGGGGTGTTGACGGCGATATTTGCCGCGACGATTGCGCTGGTGCAAAACGACATCAAGAAGGTGTTGGCGTATTCGACGGTGTCGCAGTTGGGTTATATGTTTGTGGGGTGCGGCGTTGGGGCGTTTTCAGCGGGGATAAGCCATTTGATGACGCATGCATTTTTCAAGGCGCTGTTGTTCCTAGGCGCCGGGTCGGTCATTCACGCGGTTCACTATGCGCACGCGCACAGCGGTTATCACGGCGACCCGCAGGATATACGTTATATGGGGGGGTTACGCCGGCGGATGCCGACGACTTACTGGACCTTTGCGGCGGCTTGCCTGGCAATTGCGGGTGTGCCGGGGCTGTCGGGGTTTTTCAGCAAGGATGAAATCATCTGGAAAGCCTTTGCCAATGGGCAGCCGGTTGTTGGCGTGACAGCGCTGATAGCAGCGGGATTGACGGCGTTCTATATGTTCCGGCTGCTGTATATGACATTTCACGGCGAATGGCGCGGCGGCAAGGGGCAGTTCGAGCATATACCGGAGTCGCCCAAGGTTATGACGCTGCCATTGTCGATATTGGGCGTATTATCGATTATCGGCGGCTGGGTAGCGATTCCACACATATTAGGCGGAGGGGCGTGGTTTGAAGAATTTCTTAAGCCAACTTTCCATTCGGCGGAGGTTTTATTAGCGCATACGGGTCATCCATCGCTGGCAGCCGAATACAGCGTGATGGGAATATCGATAATCATCGCCATTGCGGGAATCTTATGGGCGCGGCGGTGGTATGTTTTACATCCGGAGATTCCGAAGCGATTGGCGGCGCGGTTGAAGGGACTGTATAAGGTAGTGTTGAATAAATACTATGTCGATGAGATTTACAATTTTACCTTTGTTCAGACGACTTTAGCGTTGGCGGATGGATGTTGGAATTATTTCGACACGCCGGTAGTCGATGGGCTGGTGAACGGGACGGCGGCGGTAGTTGGCTGGTGTGGAGGCATTTTGAGGAGGATACAGACCGGACTGATAGCGAATTATGCGTTAGTGATGGCGATAGGCGCAGCGGTGTTAGTGGGGTGGATGGTGTGGAAGTAGGGGATATGCGGTTGTCGGGTGGGAAGTATCAAAAACCTTAAAGCCCGTCTTTGTGGACGGGCTTTAAAAGTTTTGCGGGGAGGTTATCTACCGCCGCGGCGGGAGGGGCGTCGCTCAGGGCGACTATCGCGGTCGCGCGCCTCATTTACGATGAGGTTCCGCCCGGCAACTTTTGCTTCGTGAAGCGCTTCGATTGCCTTGCGCGCGCCGTCTTCGGACCCCATTTCCACAAATCCGAAGCCTTTAGAGCGGCCGGTATCGCGGTCGGCGATGACGGTCGCGTCATTGACTTCGCCGTGTGGAGTGAACATATCCCGCAGTTGCTCTCCGGTCACCGAGTAAGCCAGGTTCCCTACATAGAGCCGTGTTTTCATCTTGCTTTCCTTAGCATAGTATGCTGTTCCGTCGCACGAGTTGCTAAAGCCGCCTTGACTAACTCGGAACGCCTCTAATGGGCATCTCAACCTCGGTCAAATTGCACCTCGAACTCGAACCGACGCATTATCCAGTTGCGGATTCACAGGAGCGCCAGCCTTGAATCTTTCTCACAACTGGGTTTTCAGGCAACATAGTCCGGGCCAGCGGTATCCGAGCGGAAACAGACCACTCTTCGGCGCACCCGCTGGCGCCGGTAGTTACCTAACGCTTAAATGTATATCAGGGACAATCCTATGTCAAGTAAAAAATCAGCGTAATATTCTATTCTTAAAAATTTTAGATAAACAGTGTTCTTCTGCGAATGTAAAGTTTAAAGATAAATTTCTAAATTTCGGGTTAACTTTATAATTTACAGCAGATTAAGCGGAAATAAACGTGGATAATCCGCCTTGCTATGGTCCGAGTTTTCTGGATTAATCATCACTTTTACAATTACCTCGATTGATAGGTTTATTGGATAATCATCATCCCGCTGCGCGGCGCGACATAAGATGAAAGACACCCCCTTCATCTCCCCGCGAGCGGGGGGAGAAGCAAGCAACAGCCGCAAGCGGGTGGAGAGACGAGTTCCTTCACTTCGTTCAGGATAGCACATAGCAGTCAATGGCATAATGTGTTGTTACATCAAAATATAAAAAGGGCGTGAAGAGAATCTTCGCGCCCTTTATGCTTTGAGTCGATTCTATTATCAAGGCTGCCAAACCATCGGACTCTGGCCAGCGGCTGGCCAGGCGCCTTTTTGAATGTTGTTCTCACCTTCGAATAGTAAATAACTATACTTACCATAGTGCGAGATTTTGCGCGTGCCTTGAATAGGGTCGGCATTAGGCAGTGCGATGCTGAAGATGATGCATTTCTCGCCTTCGGCTTTGGGATGCCAGGCGATGAGCGTGGCGGTGTGCGCGCTGCCGCGGAACATCTCCTTGCGGAAGTTGAAGCCTGCAGGGATAGACTTATCTTCCTTCCAGCGCGCTGCCCGTCCCGGCAGCCATTCGAATTTCTCGGTCGGCAGCGAAAAACTATTCCACAATTTGTTATCTTCCGGCGAACCGAATATCCACAGCGATTTAGGCTCGCCGTCCAATGTTAGATATTCGTCGTCGGTGATGACTTTTTGTCCCTCGGATTTTAAGCCTTCGGCGGCTTGGCGATAGGCAGCGGCAAGCATACCTTGCGTCGGAACGACTAATAGTCCGTTTTTATCGCCGAAGAAAGCCGCGAGAGTAAGCGGTTTTTCGCTGCTGTAAATCTTGCGGAAGAGGTGAAAGTCAGGGTCGAGTTGCACAAGTTCCAAATTGCCTGGGCCGCCGACGATAACCCGCTGTGGCGATTCGCGAATATAGACATTATAATCGACCCGGCCTTCGTCGGAAAATCCGCGCACCGGCAGAAAATACATATACGAACGTCGTGCGTCGGATTTTGTAACGATTTCCATAATCAAGCGCCAGGAGCCGCGTTCTAATTCGAGGCGAGCCTCTCTTATAGCAATCTCCGGCACGCCTTTCCATTCAATCCACTGCTCGAAGAACCAATCGAGCGGCTGACCGATGCGCTGTTCAGCTGCTTCCCGCCAAGTTTTCCACGAAATCGGTCGCTTGAACGCATTCTGCTTATAGACATACTTCAACATATCGATAAACAGCGTCGTATCCTGCATATTCATAATGTTGCGCAGCATATGGAAGACCATCATTCCTTTGCCGTAGCCGATGGCACGGTCGCCGGGATTCGAGCGTTCGGTAAAGTCGGCGAGTGGGTAGTCGCCTTCGGCAGAGACTAAATCGGCGTAATCACGCATCAGGTTCATCCGGTAGTCCATCGCTGCCAGGCTGTCGATATCAGCCTTGTATTTATAATCCGCCAGATAGGCAGTGAGACCTTCGCACCAGTTGCCGTAACGGTAATCGACCAGCAGCGAATTGCCGAACCAGTTGTGCAGAATTTCGTGCCCGAGCGAGATATCCTTTATAAAAGGCAGCCGGATGACTTCGCTGCCGAGCGCCGTCCAGCCGGGCATTCCATAGCCGGTAGGCAAGAAATTATCGACGATGGCGAATTTAGAGAAGGGATAGGGTCCAATCAGATTACTATACATTAGAATAAACTTTCTGGCGGCTTTGAGATAGCCCGGCGCTAGGTCGGCTTCGGCGGGTAGAAAATAGGCTTGAATGGTAATTTTATCAAGTTGAACACTCGATACTTGAAACGGACCGGCAGCAAAGTTCAGACCTGTAGTTGGAATTTGGGATGTATAAGTAATTTGGTCGTATTCGGGAGTTTGTTTGGTGACCGAGCCGACGCCATCGGTCACGCACTGCCAGCCTTTCGGGAGACGAGCGGTTAGGGAATAAGGGGTTGGGCAGTCCGGCAGGAGCGGATACCA
>VGIO01000200.1 GCA_016867855.1 Calditrichota bacterium | reverse complement strand
GCCGTCGAAACGCCGGAAAGCGTCAGCAGCGCGAACACCAGCAATAACCCCTTTAAAGAGTGTTTGCAGACCCGTAGCATTTTAATCTCCTGATATGCTATGGTTGATATCTATTTATTTTTATTTATTTCAGTCGGGAAGTGCGGTAGGGCAGTGCAGAGTTAGGAAGCGTTAGAACAGGTCGGAAAGCAATGTTGCATGTCTTTATTTACTAATAGCAATAGACCTCGATAGCGCCTAATTGTCAAGCGAAAAAGCAGAAATCCTCGACTTGGATTAAATTTCTATTAAACCTTTCGCAAATTAAGAAACATATTTCGACAAAGATAATATGATTTCTGTTACAATATATTATTATATTAACTAAGGAGGAATATAGATTGCTGTGTGATTGTCTTTCCCCCCGCTTGCGGGGGGAAAGTGGACACTATATTCTGACCCCATTAATATTAATAAACCCTCGAAATGTCGATAATAAAGAAGTATCAATGCTGACTCCCACTGTGCCGGGCAGTTATCCCCGGTCGCCGGAGCCGCCGCGGCCGTCCATCGTCAACCGCGCCATCGAGAATTGGCAGGCTGGCAATATAACCGACAAGGAACTGGAGCGCGCTTTTCAACGCGCGACAGTCGAGATGCTGGTCGAAATCATCGCAGCCGGCGTCGAGGTCGCCGGCGACGGACATCTGCGCTGGGATAATCCGGCGGACTATATTCTCCGGCGTCTAGCCGGATTCGACTCGCCGCCCGACAGGTTGACTGGTAAGGGAAATGTGGACGCATCCGACGCCGGGCTGGTTTTGCGTTCGCACGCGACAGGCCGTGTCGAGTGGCGGCGTCCGATATTGGTAGATGATTTTCGCTTTCTGCAAGAGCGGGCGCCGGTTGACATTCGGCCGGCTCTGACCGGTCCGTTCAGCCTGGCGCGTCTGGTCGAACCGGGCTTTTACACCCGACGGCGCGCCGATCTAACAATGGATTTGGCGCAGGCTCTAAACCGTGAGATGCAAGGACTCGCCGCCGCCGGCGCGAAATATATTCTCATCGAAGAGCCGCTTTTAAGCGACGACGACCCGCAAGCCGACGAATTCTTTTCCGCTGGCTCTATTTTATGCGACAATATCGATGCCGTTATATTTATCGCCGGCAGCGGCAGCCTAGCCGGACTTGCCGAGTCGTTGGAACGGTCGCCGTTCGGTGGATTAGTCTTCGATTTAGTCCACAACTCCCACAACGACGATATACTCGTCTCAAATAGATATTTCAATGGTCATATTGTCGAATTGGGTTTAATCGACGGGCGGGACAAGCGCGTTGAGTCTGAGATGGAGGTCGGAATGGGGATAATGCGCTACGCCGCGCATTATGACCCGGACCGCTTATGGGTGGCGCCGACAGGCCCGTTCGGCTTGCTGCCGCGCAACATTGCTTTTGAGAAGTTGTGTAATATGTGCCGGGGCGTCGAATGGGCGAGAAAGAATTTAGCCCGTCAAGAGATTCCGGGTTTGGAAGATTGAAAGATAATATACACAATCTGGTTATTTATGCAGGATGTTGACCTTCTAAAACTAATTTTCGTAATTGTTTTGCTGGGCTTATCGGGAATATTCAGCGGCCTGGAAACGGTGTTCTTCACTTTAGACCGGCTGGGCATAACAGCCAAGGCGCATTCCGGGCATAAACGCGCCCAAAAAACCCTAAAACTCATCGACTGCCCGAACCGTTTTCTTGCGACTGTCCTGACAAGCAATAATCTCATCAATACTGCATACGCCTCGATATTTGCCTTGGCGCTTGCCGAGCGGGGGGTGTCGGAGAAGGTGATATTTATCTTGACGCCGGTCGTCCTGCTTATCTTCGGTGAAACACTGCCCAAAGTCGTCGCCCGCAATGTCTCCAATTCCGTGGCTTTCATCGGCGCGCACATCCTCGAAGTGACCCGCCTGGGGCTTTATCCTTTAATCGCGTTCGTCGAAAATTCGACCACTATCGTCCAGCGTTGGTTTAAACTTCCGGGCGCGCAGGTCGAGCGTGTTTTATCGCGCTACGAATTGACCAATGCCTTATTTACAGGTTATGATAGAAATCCCGCTTCGGCACGCTATGTAAATCTGCTGGCCGGGGCTTTGAATCTGACCGTTAAAAGGCTTTACGATATTATGACGCCGCGCATCACAGTTGCGGCGATAGCCTCGACGACGCTGATATCGGATGCTCGCCGACGGATGCTGGAGTCGCAGTATCAAAGATTAGTGGTCTATGGCTCTGACCTGGACGACCCGCAGGGATATGTAACCGCCCTCGATCTAGCGCTTTTCGAAGCGGCTGAAAACTCTGCCCAAACTGTTAAAGAGATTATCCGACCTTTGCCGATGGCGCCGGAATCTCTACCGGTTATGAGACTCAGAGAGTGGCTGCGCCGGCATAAGACGCGCTTTGCCGGCGTCTTCGACGAGTATGGCGGTTTTGCCGGTGTAGTCAGCCTCGACGATATCGCTGAAGAGTTAGTAGGTCCCATTCTTGAGGAAAGCCGTCACTCGGCGCGGGGCTGCCTGCGTTTGACCGACAGGTTGTGGCTTATTGACGGCAAGACACGGCTCAGCCATTTGACATCGGTGACCGGACTAATATTGCAATCTAACAAAGCCAGCGCCGTGGCGGGATATGTCGTCGAATTAGCCGGCGGAGCGCTGCCGGAAGTAGGCGCGGAATTTAACATTCCCGGTGGACAGTTGCGCGTCATAAGCGCGACGCCGCGCACAGTTCAGCGCTTGAGATTGATGCTTGCACCGGGCAAATAATTTAAGGATACCTGTTTTTATTGTTGTTTAGAGTTCACCGCTTCAGCGTGATATAAGTAGGCTGATGCGCTAACTCTAACATTTCACATAAAACATAATTATATATTAGACAATTGCTTCCAACAACCGATTTTAACAATCTCTCTATCGCTCAAATCGTAAAGATACTTGTTTTATTAAGAAATAATCCGTAAATTTAAGTTTGTATTTGCCTCTATAAAGGCTAAATCGAACATTATTCTTATATAAACAAAACCTTCACTTAAGGCGCTATCCCTATGATGATGACCACTCTGCGCAGCCAGATGAAGACAATTCTGTGGATTCTGGTATTCGCATTTTTAGCCACAATTGTGTTCAGTTGGGGTATGGGCGGGTTCAAAGAGCGCGTCAAAGCCGGCGTCATCGGCGAAATCAATAAAAAAGAGATTAAATATGAAGATTTCGAACAAGCCGCCCGACGCAAACAAGAACAAACTCAAAAGAAAGAGGGCAAGGAACTCGATCAAGATAAACTCAAACAACTGCGCGAAGACCTCTGGGACGAAGAGGTCGAGCGGCTGCTGAAGTTTCAGGAAGCCAAGCGGTTAGGACTTGAAGTATCCGACCGTGAAATCGCGCATATCGTCGAGTTTTACCCGCCCAACGAGATTCGCGAAGTCGAATCGTTCAAGCGCAACGGGCGGTTCGACATTAACCTTTATCATCAGTTCCTGCGGAGGCCGGAAGCCGCGCAGTTCTTAATCGGTTTTGAAGAGTCGGTGCGCAACTATCTTCTCGAACAGAAGTTAATATTCCACACAGCCCAAGCCGCCGATGTCTCGCCAGAGCAAGTCAAGGACGAATTCTTGCGGATGATCGCCCGCGGCAAACTACGCTTCATTGCCATTTTATTCGATAAGGTCGATTTCGACACGACCCAAATCGACAACGCGACACTCCAGAGATATTACCAGTTATTTCCCGATAGATACAAACAATATGGGCAGCGCCGCTTCGCCTATGTAAAATTCAAGTTGCAGCCGTCGGGACAAGATTCGCTGGAAACCGAACGTGAGGCGGAAGATATCCTCAGTGAGTTGCAGGCCGGCGCGGACTTTGAAAACTTAGCCAAACAACGTTCCGAGGACCCAGCCAGCGCCGAAAAGGGTGGCGACCTCGACTGGTTCGGGCGCGGCGCGATGACCCTGCCGTTCGAATCCGCTGCATTCAAAGCCGAAATCGGTCAAGTCGTAGGACCGATCGAAAGCAAATTCGGCTATCATATCATCTGGGTCGAAGATAAGAAAATCGAGAACGGTGAAGAGAAGGTCAAAGCCCGGCACATTCTGCTGAAGATAAAACCGTCGGCCGATACGCGAGAAGCCGTCTATAACCAAGCCTACACTTTTGCGCAGGATATCGAGCAGCACGGCTTCGAGCAGATGGTTCAGGAATACGGCTATGCTGTCGATACGACGAAAGCCTTCTCAGAGGCGGGTTATATCGCCGGCTTGGGCCGAATGCGAATGGCGGCGGAGTTTTGTTTCAACAATCCGGTCAGGACTGTCAGCGATGTCTATCCTATCCCAGAGGGCTATGTCGTGTTTAAAATCGTCGAAGCCATCGACGAGCGCATTAAGCCATTCAGCGAAGTATCTGAGCAGATTCGCAAGTCGCTTACGCGGGTAATGCGGCAGCACAAAGCCAGCGCCGAGGCAGCGCGGCTGCGCGCCCGAATGAGCGCTCCCCCCGACCTTGATGCAGTAGCCGGCGCAGCGGGACTGCCCGTATATTCAACCGAAGACACCGCCAAATCCGACGGCAAACTGCCGGAAGGTCTTAAAGCCGACAAGGACTTTTTAGTGCAAGCCTTTCGCTTGAACTCCGGCGAACTCTCGGATGTCATCGAAGGCAAGAACGGCTGCTATATCGCCGTGATGGAAGCGAAGAGCGATTTTAGCGAGGACGACTTCCGCGCTAACTATTCGGTGATTTATATGAATTTAACCGGCAAAGAACAGCAGAATATCCAACAGAACTGGATTCGAGAACTGCGTATAGCCGGAAATATTCAGGATTATAGGTATCGATATTTCAGGGATTTTTAAATAATCGTTTGAGCGCTTAAGTGCGTAAGTAGCAGACGCTGTTGAATAATTCGAGAAATATCTAAATTGGCAAGGCACACGCCTCCATCGCCGACAATTCATATTTGACAAACGGCGGACGAAGGCGTCCGCCTTGACGCAAAGTTAATTACTCGGAAAATAGACGCACTTTCTCCCCCCGCTTGCGGCTATTGCTTGCTTCTCCCCCGCTTGCGGTTATTGCTCGCTTTCTCCCCCCGCTTGCGGGGGGATTAAGGGGGGTGTCCTTTCATCTTACATTGCGCCGCGCAGCGGGATGACGATTCCTTAGAAAATAGGCTCGCTTTCT
>VGIO01000199.1 GCA_016867855.1 Calditrichota bacterium | reverse complement strand
TGCTGCCGACTCGCCGTAGTCTGCAGAGGAAGAATCTAATTTATAATGTTCTGCCATCGACCGCGGCGGATCAACGGCGGATATTTTCGCATCCAGGATAATCTGGCGCGCCTGCCCGGCAGTTTATCCATAAATAGACTATTCCATCATCACCGAACGATATAAATCTTCATATTTGTCAACCATATCGGTAATATTAAACCGCGCGAAGGCGATTTCTTTAGCGGCGGCGCCCATTTGGGCGCGCAATTTGCCGTCGTTCAACAATTGGAGCGTTGACTGGGTCAAGGCGTCGATGTCGCCGACCAGCGATAAAAAGCCGGTTACCTTATCGTCGATGACTTCCGGCAAACCGCCAGCCTGATAGCCCACCACCGGCACTCCGCAGCCCATCGCTTCGAGCGCCGACAATCCGAAACTTTCTGCATCGCTCGGCAGCAGCATCGCATCGCAAGCCGCAATAACCGTTAGAACATTGTGAATCGTTCCGAGAACGATTAAATCACTTTCGGCGCCGGCTTCGCGCAGAGTGCGTTCGGCTTTGGGCAGTTCAGGTCCCGAGCCGATTAAAATTAATCTGACCGGCATTTCCCGGCGCGCCCGTAAAAAGACCTCCACAATGTCCGGCACGCGCTTGACAGGTCTAAAATTGGAAATATGAACTAATAACTTTTCGCCATTCGGCGCAAAGCGCTGCCGGACGGTTTCCGTATGCAAACGTTTAAAGTCGCGCGGGTCGATAAAGTTATAAATAACTTCCACCGTCCTGTCGCAAGTGAAGGCGCGGCAGATTTCACGCCGCAAATACTTCGACACCGCCGTTACGCCGTTCGAACGCAAAATAGAATGCCGGACGACAGGCATAAATGATGGATCCCGACCGACGAGTGTGATGTCCGTGCCGTGCAAGGTCGTAACGACCTTTAACTTGCCGCCGGCAATCTCCCTGGCGAGCAAGGCGGATGCCGCGTGGGGAATAGCGTAGTGAGCGTGCAGAATATCCAAACCGTAGTTCTGCGCGACTTCAGCCATCTTCGACGCCAAAGCCTGCGAATAGGGCGGATACTCGAACAGCGGATAATCCGGCACGGTAACTTCGTGATAATGGACGCCGGGTTGATAGAGATTGAGCCGCTCAGGGACGGCATAGGTGACGAAATGCACTTCGTGTCCGCGTTCGGCAAGGTTCATCCCTAATTCCGCAGCCACAACGCCGCTGCCGCCGAAGGTCGGCCAACAGGAGATGCCGATTATCATCCGAGGTCGCCCTGTTCGAGATTCCATTTCATCAGGTCAGAGACACGCGTAACTTCGCGAAAGAGAAAGGCTTCGCCATATCGCGCCGAGATTTTATCGCCCCACCCGCGGGCGCGCGTCGTTATGCGATCTAAGAATTCAGGCCGGCTGATGAAGGTATTTGGCGTTTCATCCGGATCGGGGAAGAACTGCGAACGATAAGCGCGAACCGCGGCCATTTTAGTATCGAAGGTATCTGAAATGTCCACTATAAGCGTCGGTATAGTCTCAAGACGCGCGAAATAATAGCCCAGCCGGCGCGGACGATGCGGCGGATGGTCGTCGCCGAACTTGGCGACTCCCGCCCAAAAGACCGCCTCCTGCGTCAAACGGCTAACCGCAATATGGTCTGGATGACGGTCTTCCCAATAATGTGTCAGCATCAATTTAGGCTTAAGCGCGCGGATGAGACTCACCAGACTTAAAAGGTTATCGAAGTTTGGGTAGATTTGGCTTTCCTGCGCTTGCAGGTTATACCTTAGCGCGCCGAGGATATGCGCGGCACAGGCGGCTTCTTCCTGCCGGGTCAAGATATTGCCGCGCGTCGAAAGCGCGGCTTCGGTTACATCGACGATAGCGCAGTTATAACCTTTATGTGCCAGCGCGGCGACCGTCCCGCCGCAGCCCAGTTCGACATCGTCCGAATGCGCCCCCAGCGCTAAAAGGTCGATTTGATTAGTTTCAATATCCATTACTCGCCCAAATCGATGACTAAATGCTGCGGCGTCATCGCATCCGCTTCGACCATCAGTGCATTCATAAATCCCGGTCCATAAGCCGCGACGTAATAAACAGCGCTGTCGTGACGCTCCTGTAGAACTCCATCCGGCAGCAACCTGGCTGTCAATTTGTCGGTGTGTTCCACGCGGGTTTTGTCCCGCCGCGCTATTTTATTCAAAGCCATCGCCTTTAATTTATTCCACTGGTAATTAATTTTGCGTCCGGCTTGGTCTAATTCCAGACCGAGTTCGATGTCGGCGTCTTCGGCGGCTTGGGCGATGCGTTTGACCCAGCCCTCAAAATGTGATGTTCCATTATCGAACAATTCGGATAAGGCTTCACTGCTGCCGCGTTTGCGCAGTAATAACTCCCGCCCGCCAAGCGCTTCGCCGACCGTCCAGCCCTGGCGCTCTAACCAGCGCCGCGTCGGATGCTCAATTAAAGTCGCCGTCAAACGCGGCGCTACTAACGGCCGGGGGATATTCAACAAATCATAAGCCAGCCCGATTTGGGCTTGATAAGCGATCTCAGCCGGACCTCCGACATAAATCCAGGTCGGCAGTAAAAAATCCTGCAATAGGGGTCTGAGCAACGCGCTGGGCGTCAGCGCCGCATTCTCTTCGCGCGCTAATCTCTTGAGTTCGACATCGTCGAATGGAGGGCCGTCTTTGCCTATGCGCCAGTTGTTTTGTTCGCCGAGCAGCCGGCGGCGAATGCCATCCATCGCGATGTGCATCACTGGCAGGGCGTCGTCGCGCAACTGCACCTGCCAGGGCAGCCTGAGTTCTGTCAACTGTCGGGAAGAAGCGGCAAAGGCTTGATTCAACTTCAAAGGCCGTTCCAACGCCGCTTCCCAAAATGGCGCGGCGCGTGCAACCAGCGCCGGATGACGCGCATCCAGGGTTATCAGCCCTAAAGAACCGAAAAATTTGGTCATTATCTCCCGAAAAGCCTCCGTCATCCGACGTCCGGGCTTGTAAGCGCGCTCGAGAACCGCAATATAATCCCGGCTGTAAGGCAATTCAGCGAGCCATTCTCGCAAACGGCTTATAAGTCCGGTGATTTCGGGACGAAGGGTGTGCAGGCACACCGACTTGCCGCTGACCATATCATCGGGCGTATAGACCAGCCGGCGCGGCACATCATCGACTGGCGGCAAAGCAGCGCGATTGACTTCGCCAAAGTCGGCGTCGGCGGTTTCCATCCAGAACAGCGGAACGACCGGCGCGGAAGTTTCGGCGGAAAGTTGCTGCGCTAACATAATCGTCGTCAAAGCCTTGTAGAATGTGAAGAGCGGACCGCCGAATAAACCGGCTTGTTGTCCGGTCACAATGGCTAAGGCGCCGGGCTGTTCGAGCGCAGCCAAATTGGCTTCGATTTCCGGCGTTATGCCGACATCGATGTAACCCTCGCGCAGGATGTGTCCCAGCCCCGGCGGAATGGCGAATTTCCGGCGGCGCTCCAGCGCGGCGCGGCGAACCGTCCGACTGCGATAATCGCCGCCTAATAAACCCATTACCGCCGGGTTTTGAAGTGCAAATTCGACCATCGCCCGCGGTATATTGGGCAGACTGCTCCAGTTCAGTTTTTCAGCCAATATATTTCCCAAAGTAAATCATTCGTTCGCTATCGCCGCGCAGCGGCTCGCCGCTATAACTTCCCCACAGCGGCACGACCGGCGTAAAGCCGGCTGCGGCGGTCATTCGTAATAATTCATCCGACGTCCAAATCCGCACCGATTCATAGTAGCGGCGATTTTGATTATCTGTCCGGACTTCAATATACTTCTCGATGCGCCGGCGCTCATTATCAAAATGATAACTCTCCATAATCGAATACTCCCCAACTTGCCGGCGACGACCGGCATCGGAAGTCGAATGTCTCATGACATCGCCGATATTCGGAAGGTCAAGGACGACAACTCCGCCCGGCTGCATTAGCGCCGCGACCTGCTTCAGCATTTTGAGGTGTTCTACATCATCGTCGAAATAGCCGAAACTGGTGAACAGGCTCACCGCGAGATGGAAATCTGAAAACCGAAGTGTTTTCACATCTGGAATTGAACATTTCAGTAAAGGGTCGCTTCCATCCTGCGCTGAATATATGTTGCATCCTGAATTATACGGTTTAAGTGGCAGGGCGCGCAAGTCGGCGCGCAGGAAATAAACATTCGATACATTTCGGGTGTCGCGCGCCGCTCTTTCAAGCATTGTTTTAGACAGGTCGATGCCGACGACCTTCCAGCCGCGTTCGGCAATAACAGAAGCATATCTGCCGCTGCCGCAGCCCAGGTCGAGACACCAACCCTGCTCCGGCAGGACCTTCCACACCGGCCAGCGGCTGGCAAACTGCAGCGCTTCCCGGCGATCGCGATGTTGATATAGAGCGGGATAAAGGTCGTCGAATCCGTCTCTAAACCATTCCCGCGGCGCAGACGAATTACAAGGCGCTTTGTGCGAAGCGCGTAGTTTCGAAGGCATAGACTTTTAATTAAAATCACAACTGCGTTCTATGCAATGTTTTTAAACCGCAGGATAGGATTTAACAGAAAAATCCGCGCCGGCTGTGCCTCGGACGCAAGGCATACAAAGAATTTATGTTATGAGTTCCTTGAAATATAAGTTGACCCGCCACAGGCGCATCGCTCCGTCTATCGCAACGATTATCGGTCGCCACCGGTTTTTTTACATAACCTTTTAAATTTCGTTATTATTATGTTTTTATTATTGACTTAAACTGGAATATTTGTTATATTTGAGCAACTACTTAAAATCCGCTGCATTTTATTTCTATTTTGTGTGACAAATTGATATTCGTCACATTTTCACGCGCCTGCGAAGCGGATATTAAGGCAATAATCGACAATTACATCTGACAAGCCGACGGCGATGGTCTTTTGCCGCCCGGACGATTCGATTCTTTTACACTCGAATGGTTGTCCCGAAGTTCAAATTATAGTTTGTTCACGTTAAAGCGTGGACTCTTTACGAACAGATCCTCCCCTGCACTGCCGACGCCGACATTTCCGTTCCCGCTCATTTCGCAAATAATCCGATGCCATCGAATTAGCCGGTATTCATCTGGTTTAAATATCGCCAAATCGAACGCATCGTCCATAGAACATTAATCCGGCTGCGAAGCATCCGGTCTTCGCAGCGTCTTAATCGAAGGTGTTCAAATGAAAACTGCAGTCAATTTCTCTCTCATTTTAGCCATGGGGCTATTCAGT
>VGIO01000198.1 GCA_016867855.1 Calditrichota bacterium | reverse complement strand
AGGCGAGATTCGCTTCACGCATAATGCCGAAGGCTTGATGACAAATCTCAGCGTCAGTTTGGATGTCTTGTGGGTGAACGAGCCGCCGGAACCGTTCTCGCTGCTTCTGCCCGCCAACGGCGACACTCTGCGCGCTTTCCCGCAGCGCGGCGATACTGTAGGCGTACCAGCGGTGCGTTTCGTCTGGCATCATTCGCAGGAATGGAACGCTGCCGACACCGTACGTTATATTTTCTATGTTCAGACCAGCGGTCAGATCGCGCTGTTGACGACTTCCGATACGACCTTAACCATCGCTCTCGACTCCCTGCGCATCCCGCTGCATCGTTTCGAACCGATAACCTGGTGGGTCGAAGCCATTTCCGGTCCGCATACCGTCCGGTCAACCGAACAATTCACTTTAACCTTGCTGCCCAATGTGTTAGACGCGGAGCGGAATTTGCCGGTTGAGTTCGGATTGCATTTACTCTTCCCTAATCCCTTCAATTCGCAGTTGACCATCAAATATGGCCTCGACCGGGCCGGGCCGGCATCGCTGAAGTTATTCGATATTCAAGGTCGATTGACGACAACCCTGTTCGAAGGCGCCGCTCAAATCGGAAATCGTTATGCTGTTCTGGACGCTGATAGACTGCCTTCGGGAGTTTATTATGTCAGATTGGAAGCGCAAGGCAGGGTGCGGCTGGCTAAAGTAGCGCTGGTCAAATAAAAAGAATTCAATCTTTTGATAAGAAATTCGATACACAGGGCAACCGGCCGGCTGCCCTGTTTGTGTTTTCTTAATTCGGATGGACTTTATGGACAAAATGGACTTGGATTATTTATAAATTATTCTTTTCTAAGCACTAGTGTTCACTTGCATTAATGGCTTCCAGTATGTCGGATAGGAGGACAGGCGTCCCCGCCTGTCCTGGGAGATATGGCTGCAAAGTGGACAGGCAGGGACGCCTGTCCTCCTGTCTATACTATAATGCCAGTTTCTTTTGCAACGAGGCACTAGTATCAAGTTGATTAAATAGGCGTGATATTTAGAGTTTGGAATTTCAGCCTGAACATTAACACGCTAAAGCCGTGAACTCTAAACTCCTATATTTCGCTTATTTATCCAATTGAATACTAGTGCATTTCGCCAAGATTAATGCCCCACTTGGTTTCTTCCCTACAGGATGAGGGGGAGAATCTTGTCGATTTCTATGAAGCGAGATGGCGGATAAATCGCGACAAAAGACCCCTCAAGGAAGATAATATTGAAATCCAACCGCATACTAATCGTCGATGACGACGCTTCGGTGTTGGCAACTCTGATGGAACAGCTGCGAACTTTGGGATAGGAAGCCATAACTGCGACGAACGGGATGCAAGCCGGGCAATTGATAGTCGCCGGGGAATATGCCACAGTCCTGCTCGACCAGCGTCTGCCCGATATCCAAGGTCTGAAACTTTTAGAAGGCTGGAAGCAGGCCGGCATCACTTATCCGGTTATAATGATATCCGGTTCCAGTGGAATTCCGGAAGCGGTGCAGGCGATGAAACTCGGCGCCGTCGATTTCTTAGTCAAGCCCATTGACCTAACTTTACTCGAAATTGTCCTTCGCCGCGCTATAACCTCCGAACGCCTGCAAGCCGAAAACGACCGCCTAAGAACCCTCATCCGCCATCCGGAAGTCGATTTCATCGGCGACAGCCCTGAAATACACACCTTGCTCCAAAAAGCCGCTAAAATCGCCCAATCCGACCAGCCGGTTCTCATCGAAGGTGAGACCGGCACCGGCAAACAACTTTTAGCGCGGCTAATTCATCAAGCCTCCGGGCGCGGCGCCGAGCCTTTCGTGCAGGTCAATTGCGCTGCCATAAGTCCAACGTTGTTCGAGTCAGAACTTTTTGGGCATACTAAAGGCGCTTTCACCGGCGCTTTTGAGCCGAAAGCCGGCCGGATGGAACTTGCCGGCAGCGGGACGCTCTTTTTAGATGAAATAGGCGAGCTCACGCCTGAATGTCAAGCCAAATTGCTCACCGCCATCGAAGACCGGCGCTTTGAGCGCGTCGGCGGCGTCAAATCGCAGCGCTTCGAGGGTCGCATCATCGCTGCGACTAATCGCGACCTCAAATCGGAAATCGACAAAGGCGCCTTCCGCCGCGACCTCTATTATCGCATCAACACTTTCAGCCTCCTTATACCGCCGCTGCGGCAGCGCCGCGGCGATATAGAACTCTACATCAAACATTTCTTAAAAATCTGCAGCCGCAAATATAACCGCAACTGCCGCTTGCCGGGTCAAAATATCTTGTCTCAATTATATACTTACATCTGGCCTGGTAATGTGCGCGAATTGTTCAGCCATATTGAGCGCGCGGTTCTATTTACCGACAACGATGATATTCCCGACCATCTTTGGTTGGCATTTCCGAAAACTGAGGCGGCTGAGGCTTGCTGTCCGGCTGTCCGCAATTTGAAACAAGCCGTCGAGAATTTTAAAATATGTCATATCCAGCAGGTTCTCGACGACTGCAGCTGCAACCAGACGCAAGCCGCCCGGCAACTCGGCATAGGCCGGAGTTATTTAAATCGATGGCTGGCTAAACAAGAACATATTCCTCATCCGCCAGGTCGGGAAAGATGAGACTCTATGAGTAATATTAGCGGTTCCATACCTTTCCGAAAATCTATCAAATTCCCCCGATTTACCTCCCTGCATAGACAATTCATTATAATACAATCCTTTATGGATATACTTTGAACATTATTTCACATAAGATGAGTCGAATTCTGTTCATCTTATATTTCGCTCTGATATCGATAGTCGGAATGTTCAATTTTGCCGCCCGGCGCGAATTTCCCTTCGACACTAAACAAACGACCGATGGAGTTACCATCAGTGCGGTTAAGCCGCCGTTGGCAAATTTGGAACAACTCCAGACCGGCGATGTTCTCATCAGCGTCGGTGGTAAGTCCATCTGCACCCAAGCCGACGCTCGTTGGGCGCTCAAGGGCAACATAGGCGCCCAGCCTATACCCATCGAAATCGAGCGAGCCGGACAGAGGTTAGTATTTATCCTCAATGCGCTGCCCGTTCATTTTATGCTGGTCGTCATAAATGCCTTGTTGGGCATAACATTTTTAATTATCGGTTTGCTGGTAGTCTGGCGCGAGACGGATGATATAACCGCAAAATCGTTCTTCAAATTGAATACTTTTAACGGGATTGCAACTATTCTCTACAGCCACGAAAACAACCTTGCACCAGAGATTATACATTATCTTTATTCTTATTTATGGTTGTTGAATTATGCCCTCATTCCAGCGGCTTTAGTTGAGTTTCTATTGCTCTTCAATCAGCGTCGGATTAAACCGCTAAGTCGTATTCATCATATTTTATTGTATTTACCGCTAGTATTGACTTTTATAACGCTTGCGTTTCTATTCTACCTGGCATCGACCGCGGGACACCCGTGGCGGCATTACTATGAAAGCGTCTTTAATTACGGCTTTACAGCGCTGCTCTTGCTCTATTTTCTGGCTGGTATGGGATTATTATTCCGAACGCTTTTGAAACCGGTCAGCCGGGCGATGCGCGACCGGATGCGCTGGCTTATTATATGCACTATTCTCGGATTGATACCTTATTTCTTTTTTTATAAGGCGCCGGCATTAATCGGTATTCCGCCTCTGCTGCCGATTCACATCACCTTTGCGTCGATGCTCATCGTGCCGGTAGGCTGGGGAATGAGCGTAACTTCGTTTCGAATGTTCAAACTCGAGTGGATGTTGTCGCGCACATTTATCTATATCACGGCTGTTGGGACGATTGGATTTTTGATAATTTCCGGCATTACTTTTAGTCTGGAAAACGCTCGTCAGCGCGAACCGGGAAGCGTATTAGTATTGGCAGCCGTGGCCTCGGTCGTTGCCCTTTTTGCTGTATTTGGGATGGTCGATCTGATGCGCCGCCTCATCGATAGATATTATTTCCGCGACTGGTATGATTATCAGAAAGCCCTTGCCGAACTGGAAACGCATTTAGCCCAAGCCGTAACCGAAGCCGATGTAGTGAAGATCCTTACCGAGCGGCTCGCCAGATGGCTCAGAATCAAGCGCGCGACGCTGTTTATAAAAGACCTTCAACAGAATTGGCAGCAGCCGGCGCAGCGCTGGAAACTCAGTTCAGACTTTGACCCTGTGCAGCCTATCGACGACGGGAGGATGAAACTTACCTTGAACCATTCCGGCGAGACCGTCGGAGTATTGCTGCTGGGCGCTAAACTATCCGGCGCGCAATACAGCCAGAAAGACCGCACGCTGCTTGAAACCCTCTCGGCTCACGCTGCGACGGCTTTGGTCAATCTGAACTTGACCCGCCAGACTATTGACAGCGAAAAACGTTCTCTGGCGGTTACAATGGCTGGCGGCATCGCACACGAAATCAATAATGCTCTCAGTCCACTTGTAGGACGGGCGCAGTTAATTGAGTTGAAACTGCTTAAAAGCGCACAGGATGCCATCGCCGGTATGAACGAAGATTTACAGACCATCGTCGATATGGGTTTTCGTATTAAGCGGATTACGGACGATTTAAAGCGCATCTCTGATCCGCCGCGTCTGGAAATCGAACCGCTGATTTTGAGCGATGTCGGGCGCGAAGCCGTGCGTCTGATGTCCGAAACCGCCGGCCGCATCAAACGCTACATTCCTATCGATCCGCAGAATCCAACCGCTGAATCGAATATACCGCGGCGGATCGCGCTCGAATTTGAAACGACTTTGCCATTGATAAACGGCGACCGGCAGATGCTGGGTCAAGTTTATATGAACCTCATCTTAAACGCCGCCGACGCCATCGAAGAGATTGGCAGCGGTATTCTGACCGTTGGCGCCAGGTTTAATGCTATCGCCAACGAAGTCGTCGGTTTTGTAGCCGACACTGGACCTGGTATCCCCGACGCCATAAAAGATAAAATATTCCAACCCTATTTCACGACCAAAGCGTCTGGCAAAGGCACCGGTTTAGGCTTGGTCGTTGTGCGTACAATAGTTGAGTCTCACGGCGGACGGCTGAGTATCCTGCCAGTCGAGCCTCACGGCAGCCGCTTTGAATTCGAAATACCTAAGTTAGACCTTCCGCAGTCCAAACCCCGCATTTAAAGCCCGTCTATTGACAAAAGTGAACAACTGTTCCATAGAGTGAACAGTTGTTAAGACTGTTGCTCATTTCTATCTAACATATTTACAAAATATTACCTTAATGGCACAGACTTTGAAATAGTCTGAATCGAAACGAGAAGATTCACAACTGATTAAACGGATATAACGGATCGCTAATTACATCATAATTATACACACATCATAATTCAGTTCGCATATTTCG
>VGIO01000197.1 GCA_016867855.1 Calditrichota bacterium | reverse complement strand
TCCTTAAGATGCGTTAAAGGTTTTATATCTTCATACGCATTAAGGAGATAAAAGTTCCACACTAAACAAGGTATGAATAAGATAGGATTAAGGAGATTCATCAACCGGAAAGCATAGCGGCCGAGTGGAGAAGCAGAATGATTTTCAATGAGGGAAGCAAGATATTCGGACAGGCGGTTGTTACCAGCCTTTAGAGAAAGGTCGTAATAGGAGCGCAACGCCGATGGCGCGATAGAGGAAGCCGGATAAGCGGCGAGAATGGAATTATATCCTTGCAGCGCCTCATCAATCCCACCGGTGACTTCAGCAATATGGGCTGCACGGAAAAACCGGCGGGCGGCTAATTCGGATTGAAAATCAGCCGTATAATTGGGAGATGGGTCAGATGGAGAATAGACCACCGAAGCCGTGGGATAAAAATCGTAATCAGATACAGTCGAAGCGGCTTCGTAGTAGTTTTCCCAACCGTTTAATGGCAGATAACTGGCGTAAAAGGCTTGATTGGAGATTAGTTAGTCGCCGTTGGTATGATGAAATCGTTATGCCCACCGTCATAATAGATGTAAGAGGGATAAACATCTATCATCTCCGCCCAAGTGGAGTCGCATTTGGGGATGTGGAAGGCGGTCAGGTTGTTGGAGATGCGGTTTCGCAGGGAATCGCCGTAAGTCCAGGTGGTCAGGTAAGCGATTCCGCCGCCGACGGCGCTTAATCCGACGCATTTATTACCCGATATGTCGTTCCCGCGCAGGGTGAAGTAGGAGTTGTAGGCATAGACTGCGCTGCCGAGAGCGCCGCCTTCGGCGTTGGTAATAGTGTTGCCGGTCATTGTGACCAGGCTGTTGTAGGCAAAGACTGCGGCTCCGCCGCTGCCGTCGAACCGGCAGTCCTCGATAGTCACCCCGCTGGTGAGGCAATTAGAGATGGATATAGAGTGTCCAGTAATGTCTTCAAAGGTGCAGTTGGAGATAGCCGCTTCGCAGTTGTCGAGTGAAATGGCACTCTGATAGCCGCGGAAGGTGCAGTTGGTGAAGGTAAGGGTGGCAGATTCGGCTGTTACTGCGTAGAGTCCGCTTGCACCATCAAAAGTGCAGTTTGTGAATGATGCAGAACCTCCGGATTCGACAATTATCTCACCCCGATCGATTCTTACATTTGCCCAGGGAAATAGATAACCTTGAATAAACCACCAATCGTCTTGAGCGCTGTTAGGCTTAAGGACGACATTATTTCCGACAGTCAGCCAGTCTCCAGATTCTGAGGACAAGAAACGTATCGACGCGCCGTCATTGAATTCGACAACTGAGTTATCTGTTATAACAAGATGAGCCTCGGTAGGTGGGATTGCGGCATATCCGCACCAGACCGTGCTAGTTACAATCGAGCGGTCACGCATATAGGTCCAGCCGTTAGGAAGGGTGCCATGATATGGCTGAGCATATAGCCCGGTGTGGCGGGGACCGTTACCAAGTTGGGACCATTCGACGCGGCAGAGTTCGTTCTCGGTTTCAGTAATATCAGGAGCGTCCTGCCCGGTTAGTTCCCAGATGCGAACATACATCTCTGTCTTGTTTACATTAAAGGAACTTGACACTACCTCAAGATGTGCGTCTGCATCAAGATTGCCAATAATAGGCGTAGAATAAGGAGAATTTCCTGTGAAATTCTGTTCAATTTCAATACCCTCCTCAACGCTCATAACATGGAGGTCATTTCCCCGCCAGGTCGAACCGGCAATGGGATTGACAAAGTCACCATAATTTAGGTCAGCCGCGGAAAACATTACGCCGTTTGGATGCTCCTGATTATTGGATGGAACTGGCCAATTACCACCAGGATCGATTTCTGCGCGTTGCCAATCTATCAGGAACATACGGTCAAAAACCTCACCTGTCGTGTGGAACATAAGGGCAGGATTTCCACCTCCTTCTATGTCTGCAACGCTAATCAATTCTCGAAGATTTAGCGACATAGTTCCAGTAAAAGGATTATTTGCATTCCAATTTCCGAAACTGCTGCCGTCAATATCATAGGCATAAATAACTGTTGCTTGTCCGTTGTTGTAAGGAATTATTGCCCTTAAGGTTCCATTATTCTGCAAATCTGCTAAGGTTGGACCTAATCCGCAGAAAAAAGAACCGCCATTAGGCCAATTTGGTCGAGTGATTTGCTCTACTTCAGAGAGGGTTTGCGTGGCAGGATTGTAGGTGCGGATCCAGATAAAGTCCCGTGAGCTCGATATTATCTCCTTCTTGCCATCATCGTTCATATCACCCACCGCAGGAACGAGGTAGTTGTCAGGATTGAATGCGGGTGTATGATTGGAGTATCCATCCATAACAGCGTCACGCAATTGAAGATGTTGTTGCTCTGATTCATCATAAACTATAACGAGCGTAACCCATTGTTCACCCGTTGGGACATACCATTCATGTCCTTGAATTTGTTGTGTCGTGCTATGATTACTCCAGCCAGACAATATGATATCCATTCGTCCGTCTTCAAAAGAATTTGACTCCTGATAGTTAATAACATCCACATCCGCTAAAACCGGAGTCCAGGCTCGAATCCAATTCCTCACCGCTCCAATTACACCATAATCCTTGCCAATTAAACCTGTTTGTGCGAGAACCTCTCCAGTTTGGCCATCACAAACATATAAAGCGGTTCTAGCACAAGTAACATATACCTCATGCTGGCAGACACCTGGTATATGTTGAGCAATCGTTGTGTATTGTGTGTCCTGAGCGGCAACCATTCCTATCGTGTACACGATTTCAGGCAGACCATCTCCTGTTACATCCCCGATTGCTGGTACTCCGCGAATGCAATATCCGTTAGGTATGCCATTTCCATCTACTGACCAGAGACCATTAGGAACTTCGATAGGATTATCAAGTTCGATTTCATCGCCGTTGATATCGAATATTCGGATTGTTTGGTCGTCGGCGATGATAAACTCTCTGATTCCGTCATTATCGAGGTCCGCTACAACTGGTCCATACCAGTTTATACCTTCAATATTAATTGGCGGAGCCCAGATACCCTCGACTGTAAGCGGATCCCAATCTCCCTGGTCACTCCATACTGGCAGAGCAAAAGCAGTATGTGAAGTAACAAAGAGTAGTAATATAATAACCGCAACAGCGGTTATAAGTTGATTAAAGCGATGCATTTTTCTTTCCTTCAGTTGCTGAGATTTGAAAATTTGACTCGATTCAACCTGCTTCTCGAAATCAGGATTTTTATATTTAGTTATGATCCAAATTCCTTAGAAATAGGCTGCATTACTTGATTAACTGAATAACTATGGAATCTCTAATAGAGACTCCATCCAAAATACATACATAACTGCCGTTAGGCAGCGACAGTCCGTCCTTATCCACCCCGTTCCAATAAATGGAATAATTGCCCCGGGTGGTAATGTTTAGATTAGTCGACCATACTTCCTCTCCTTTTAGGTTTCGAATATGAATTGTGTATTTGGCGGGTTTTAGTTGTGAGAATTGAATTTGAACTGCCCCATTAAAGGGATTCGGATGTGCAGTAATAAGCGAAGAATTATTTGGTAATAAATCAGGATAGTGGTGTTTGACACTACTGGGCGGTAAAGAATAACGCATAAAGAGCTCATTGCCTCTTATACCATCCGCAAATCGGTCGTCGCTCCAGATAACTGCAACCGTGGAATCTGAAAACAATGCCGGCCACATCTGGTTGGTTAATATCCTTCGTTGAGGAAATTGCAATGAGTCTAAATACTCACCGTCTATAGAGAATCTGGCATAGGCTATGGCGCATCCTGCAGCGCCTAAATCCGGTTCTACAATGCGAATTGAAGCCATAAGAATTTCTTGATTATGTCCAAATCTAATATGTCCCCAAACGCCGCCATAACCTTCACCGGTTATCTCACGGTCAAAACGAATATCCAAATTTGGCAAATATTGAGTCAAGTTATCGACTAAATTGTGACGACGGTTGAAACGTCGATAAACGCGATGTGTTATCCGATATTCGTCGTCAACTAAAAAATTCCAAAGTCCAAGCCGATATTCATCCGGCGTTGGCTCGAATAATTCTATTGGTCCTATTATCCTATCATCATCCGGCCCAACTTTAGCGTAAAACCAAGCTTCCATAGCCGGATGTTGATTCCATCTGAAGTGCAGTGTATCGCCTTCGGTTATAAAGATTTGGGGGTCATTGGCTGCCTCGCCCATTAAACCATCAGCCAGAATTTGAACCGTATCGATAAGCTCACCATCGAAAGTCCAACGACCGTATGCCACGAAATGATACCTTCTTTGCTCAACCGGATCCCAAGGTGTGCACGACCATGCAACAACAACCAAATGCCCTTGAGAGTCAACCACACCATGTGGAATACCTATATCGCATAATCCCGCGTCCATTAACAAACCTTCCAGTCTTCCGGAGACTATATATTCGCCATTTCTGTTGAACATTGAATGTAAAAGTGTATCTTGACCCCAGAGTATATGGATATTCTGATTTCGGTCTAAAAAAAGGTCATAGCAGTGAATACCGCGTTCAAGACTTTCTTCAACGGGAAACACTGTTCCTAAAAAAATCGGATCCATTAATGGATTACCAAGTTTATCAAACTGTTGATAAACGGCTTGTTCAGGCGGCTGTCCTTCGAGATTTGCATTTATAACGCCATAACTTATATGAAGGACATCATTGCTATCGACGACTGCTCCGAAAAAAGAGCCTGCTAAATCAAGATACATAGTATCCGCATTCGTCATCTGCACTTCTTCCGACCACTCCCGGGCTTGAATGCCTTCAGTCCCCATCCCCGCCGCCAGCAGCAGCAACATCGCAGCGAGGCGGGCGAGGTTTTTAAATCCTGCGTTCATTTGCTCTCTCGGTTCGTTTTGATTAATTTAGATTTTCTTTATTTAGGTCAATTCTTCCAAACCTAATGTAATTTACGCGGTGCCGCTCGCCTTGTCAATAGGCCAGCAGTGGTTTTTCGATAACTTCTTCAAGTTCAGCCATAATTTTCATTTCGCCCACTCCCGCGCTTGAATATCTTCCGTCCAAAGCCCCTCCGCCGCCAGCGTCATCGCCGGCAGCATTCTGATTGAATCTCCTTTCCTCACCCGTCACCAGACAGCGGTTGCCTTCCCCGTCAAGAAAAGCGCAGTCGTCGCAGAGAGCATTAATGGTCGCGGTCGCATACATCCCTTCCACCTCCTTTGTTTCGTTGGCCTTCACACGTCCAGATTCCTTGCCTTCTTCCAGCCCCAGCATCTCCCGCGCCGTCTCAACCGACATCACCCCCATCTGCACCAATGCCACGATGTCCTTGATGTCCCAAGACATATCGACCAAAGTCCCCTCCTTCTTCCGGTTCGACTTCTCAACATCGGGATTCAAATCCATCTT
>VGIO01000196.1 GCA_016867855.1 Calditrichota bacterium | reverse complement strand
TCACAGGAGATTAAGCGGACTAAAATCTCAAGGCTATCCGTTTCATCCGTTCAATCTGTTGTGAATTTAAGGATTAACAGCAGATAACATTGGTTGTAGATAGTAGAATCCATTTCACTTGTTCAAGGACTTGTGCCGAAATCCAAATCCGTAGTTTCCCGCCACTCTAAGCAGTGCGGGATGATAAATCCAGTCTGGGCTACTAACCCTCATATAGTTGTAATTCCTACATATCTCCCAGCGCCCGGCTGGCGCCTTCTAAGGCGCGGTAGGGCGCGATGTCGTGGGTCATTTCGAGGCAGCCGAGATATATACCATTCGGGTCGCGGACAGCGTAATAACTAATGTGCAGCAACATCTCCTTATACTCGCCGAAAGGGATCCAAAACGAGGCTGAATGACGCGCGCCGGACTTCATCTCGCTTAAAATACGATTGACCAGATGCACCGACTTGGGCGGATGGCACTGCTGGACTTTACGGCCCACGACCGACAAGGTGCGCGGGAAGATTTTCTTCTCATAGACGCGGTTGAAAAAGCGGACTGTATCCTCGGCGTCGATGAAGGTCAGTTCCACCGGCAGCGTGTCCAGCATTGCACGGACAGTATCCGTGGGCAGCGAGGCGAGCAAATCGACGCGTCCGCCGCCGGCGGTTTCGACCGCTGTCAATAAATTTTCCCAACGTTCGACATAGCCGACGCCGCTGTAAGGCAGTTTTTGATCCAGCGCACGGAATTGAGCGATGAGAGCCTCCTTATCCGTCGCTGTGAGGACGCGCCGGCCCATCGGGTAAAGGATATCGTTCTCCTTCCAAATATGGCTCTTCGTCAATTCGATATAGGCGGATAGTGTATCGCGATACTCTTTGGTCGGTGTCTGTCGATGTTCGCGTATAGCCAGTGTTGTTAGCAGCAGTTTCTGGAGGTAATCGCGCTCGGCGTCGTGTTCGGCGAGCATTACAGCAATCGGACCGCCTTCAGTCGGCAAGCCGCGCTCGCCGAGCAGTGGAAAGAGCGCCGCTTCTTCCTTATGGTTATGATAACGGTCGCCATATTCGAATAAAAATTCTAATAACGCGCCGACCGTCACAACATCAAAGTCGTCGCTGCGCTGAATCTGTCGTTCTACCATCGCTAAGGCGCGCTCGATGCGCCCGTGGTCGTCCATTAATTCTTCCGTCCAGTCGGGCATAATAGCCTCAAAATTTAACAGGTTGTGAAGTGTATTTTAGTGTTTTTTCCAAAATTAACTTATTTTGAGCTCACCGCTTCAGCATGTAACAGGTTGCTTTTAAGAACACGCTAAAGCGGTGAACTCTAAACGATTAATTATATGATGTCATCATTCTCGAAGTAAAGAATCCCCGCCCTTCTCCCAGACAAAATGCTTCATTGCCTTCATTCCAACTATACACAGCGTCAGAGATAAGTTCGCATACTTCGCGGGTGTCATGCTGAACGCAGTGAAGCATCTCGTCTGGAGAGCAGGGACGAGATCCTTCACTTCGTTCAGGATGACTTCTATGTGAACATACGCGAAAATTTATGACGCTATATATAATAGGGCGCGTTTAACTTTCACCATTATACAGTGACTTATATAAGTAAAGAGCCGCCGTATGAAATGTTACATTAATTTCACCGCTTCGATTACTGCGTATTCCGCGCCGCTAGGTTTGAGAACGCTTGACATCACTCGAACTTCATTGACCACCCACTCAACGTTAGGGAACTCCAGCGCGCCGAACTTTTGCGGCAACGAGCAGTCGCGGTCGATGAATTTGACTCTTCCCACCGTCAGGTGCGGATGAAAGGCTTTGTCTTCCGGTTCATAGCCGAGGTCGATTAAAGCCATATCGACGGCGGCTTGCAACGCCATCAACTCCTGCGGTGCAGATACTCCCAGCCACAGCACCTTCGGCCGGGCTAAGCGCGGAAAGCCGCCGGTGGCGGTTGTATGAAGCGAAAACGGCGCTCGTCCAGCGCAAACCTCGCGGATATTAGCCACTACAGCAGGCATCCGCTCACTGTCCACATCGCCGAGGAACTTGAGTGTCAGATGAATGCCCTCCGACCGCGTCCAGGAAACATTTGCTCCCCGTATACGTTGCAAGTCGCGTTGGGCAGAACGGATGGCGTCCTTGACGCCCTGCGGTGTTTCGATAGCAATGAAGGTTCGTATTAGTCCCATAGGCTTTAGGCTTTATGCTTTAGGCTTTAGGTGTATTGACACATTAGGTTATTAACTGCTGTGTGTTATGCTGAACGCAGTGAAGCATCCCGTTTGCCTTGGAGCATCCCGTCTGCCTTGGCGGGGGGAGAAAAAGGTGGCGGGCAGAGACGCCCGCCCTACCGGCAGGTCGGCACGCCCTGCCCCACTTGCCGTTGACTACGGCGAGTCAATGCGGGATTATACCATCCCCCCGCAAGCAAGATTGCTTCATTAATTCGTTCCTCGCAATGATAGCAAAAACAACTATATAATAACCATACTTAACAAAGTAGTGTTAATAATCACTTTATTATGGCGACCTTCTTTAGCGCGCTGGAATTTTCGGCTGACAACCGGACAAAATAGAGTCCCGCCGGCAGATGGTCGGCGTTCCACTGAACTTGATGCCGTCCCGCAGCCGACTCGCCAGTGAATAAAACAGCCGTTTGGCGCCCGTCGATAGAATGCACGGCAAGTTCAATATTTTGCTTATTACGCAATTCGAAAGCGATGACAGCGCGGCTGTTAAATGGATTGGGGCGGATGTTATCTATGCGAAATCCCGCCAGCGTCCAGTCAGCCTGATGTTTAGCCGATTGAATGGGTAAATCAACATGGAAATTGGGACCTACCCAAATCGAGTCGCGGCGGACTAAATCACAGGGAACGCGGTGATAGATGACTTCGTTGAGGGTGTTTTGCGCGACTTCGTCTTGAATAGCCGAGCCGGCTTCCCGGTCGAGCAAGTAAAATATGTGCAAATCGCGGTCGATATCTTCGTTCATCGTGGGATAAACTTCGCACATCGCCTCGCCAGGTTCGGCTAAAGGCGTGTGGGTTTCAGTTATCATTGTCGGATAATACCAACTACGTCCGTTGTCTTCCGAGACGGTAACTGCGATTTCGCCGTGGCAGCGTCCGACGATGATATTCGGAAAGTTAGGATGTGGGTCAACATAATTGTTATAGTCTTCGCGCGGATAGTAATTAAACACGCAATATAGGTCGCCATTGTCGTCGAAGCCCAAGGTTGGGGCGCAGACATTTGATTTCCAGGCGCCGGGCTGTGGCCAGAGCAACAGGCTGTCATTTTCATTGCGGATTTGCTGCGTGAACCAGCCGTCGGCTACGGCGGAGATGATGCTGTCTCGTTCAGACCAGTGGAATAGATAGGACGCGTCGACAGTCATTCCTCTGATAGGCGGTCGGTCTTCGTCGGGATTATAGACCGGTAATTCCCACATACCGCGGGCTTCGAAAACGATATGAATAAAGTCGTCGGGGTCGAAGATGACATCGAAGTTGACGAACGGCCTGAATGTGTCGCCGTAAGCCAGGTCGCCTTCACGGTTAGCGTCAACGGCGATGCAGTTGGTAATGTTGGTGGGGCGATTGAAGTTCCAATTTCGGCCGTCGTCGGTTTTAGCCAGCCAGATGTCGTTGTTTTGCTGATAGGCGGCGAATCTTTCCCATTCGGGCGGCGCTGGAATACCGACGCGGCTTTTGCTAAAGACGATCGCGGCGCGTTCGCTGTTCAGCGATCGAGCGATGCGATAAGCATTAATGGACATCGGGGAGATTTCGACGGGGATCTCCGGGAAGTTTGGGAGGTTCTCGCTCCATCGGGTAGAGGTGTAAGATAAAAGGGCTGCATTGCGGCGGTTGTAAGCGACATGGATCCGGCCGCGCGGCGAGATGACGCCTTGTGGCCAGATACAACTGCCGTTGCTGTCGGGATAATCTGGCAGCCGCACAACTTCGAAAGCGCCCCAGCCATGCCCAAAGTCGATGCACATTATCGATGTAATATGGTTGATGATGCCTTCTGAATGGCAGAACACGATGCCGCGCTGCTCGTCGTCCGGCGATAGAGCGATACTGCCGAAACCGGAACGAGTGCCCGGCGAAACTAAGACGCCGTCCGCATCCAGCCATTCGCCCTGGCTTAACCAGTTATATTTCTGCTGACGGCGGCTCTGGGAGGAATCGTAGCCGTCCATATAAGTGATATGCACTTCGCCAAGTCTATCGACGATAATCATCCGTCCGCAGACGCCGTTAGTCCAATAGTCGGTAAAGGTGCTGCCGGCGACGGAGGTTTCGCCGAGAATAGGGTCGCGACGCGGCGAATTGAGCGCCGGGCGCAATGTTTGATGCCGGCTGTTTTGATAAATTTCCTCTGCCTCGGCAATTTTATAGGCTGGAATATTGGCTGGCGCGTGATAAACTAGATTTGTCGCTGCGCAAGCCGCCGTGCTAATTAACCAGCTAAGGATTATAAGACGGATTTGCATAAAGAATCCCTGTGCATTTTGATTTATTAATGAAGGCAGAAAATAGTTGCTCTTGAAGATACAATCTGGACGATGACAAGCATCGTCCGTTCGGGCGAACTTAATGTTCGCCCTAAATAATCACTATATTCTGAATTAGATTTACAATCGATTAAGGGCTTGTTCTTGAAATCGTTTTGCAGATAATTAGCAATTATTGATGCCTCTCCCCTCGCAAGCGAGAGGAGAGGCAAACATAGATTGCAAATATTTGTAAAATAGTTTTGGGCAGCAAATCCTTAATCCGTTGTGATATTTACCTCACCAAGGCAATCTTTCGCGTCTGAATTCTTCCGCCAGTCTCGCAATGCAAGATATATACACCGGAAGTGATATTAGAGGCATCCCATAAAAGATTGTGAACACCGGCTTCCTGCTTTCCGCTGACCAGTCGAGCGACCTCCCTTCCTCCAACATCATACACCCCCAGCCGAACCTCTCCTGCCGACTCCAAACTATACCCCACCCGCAACTCGCTGTTGAAAGGATTCGGATACACCCCCGTCAAGCCGAATTCGGTCGGACAGGCGGCGCTGACTGCATCTAATTCTATTACCTTAAAATCATCTGTCCGATAACTGATTTTGGATTTTGGATTTTGGATTTTGGATTTCATTTTACAATTTGCAATCTGCAATTCCTCTCCATCTATCGCCCCGTCTATTTCCTCCGTCGTCGGGTCGTCGCCCCAAACCGCAATGCCGCAGACTCCATCCGCCATCAAGCCGCTCCCAACTAACCTATCTCCCGCATACACAAGTATCTCGCTAATGGAATTTTGGATTTTGGATTTTGGATTTTGGATTGATTCTGCAATCTGCAATTCACACCCGGCGGGCAGTGACGCCCGCCCTACTGCATACGAGGTCTCGCTTCCG
>VGIO01000195.1 GCA_016867855.1 Calditrichota bacterium | reverse complement strand
CGGCGCAGTAGGACTGACTTTAGCCATCGCCGGTATATGGATGTTCCGTCGAGCCTCAACTATCATCGATAGTTCGCTTGGCGCTATTGCAGCACGCATTTCGATAGCCGTCAAAACCTTGTTAGCCGTCAGAAACCGATGACGACCAAGTCAACAGTTTCAGCGATTGTGGTCACTTGGAACAGCCAAAATGACATAATCGCCTGTTTGAACAGCCTGCAGCGCCAAACATATCCACTAAAAGAGATAACGCTCGTCGATAATTGTTCGCACGATGGAACAATTAAGATTATACAGGAGTGTTTTCCGGATGTTTTTATTGAGGCGCGAATTTGGAACGAAGGCTTTGCGCAGGCGAACAATATCGGGATAGGGCAGACTGACTCTGAATGGGTGTTGACGCTCAATCCGGATGTCAAACTGGCGGCGAATTGGGTGGAGACTCTCTTGGGTTTTGCTGAAGGCAAGGATAAAATAGGCGCATTAGGCGGTTTATTGTGGAGGTGGGACGATAAAGAGTCGGGGATTATCGATTCGACTGGAATTGAGATATTTACGAGCCGGAGGGTGCGCGACCGGCATTTTGGGGCGCCGCGGGAAGCGGCGCCTGGGCAGCCTGAGCAAGTCTTTGGAATTTGCGCCGCGGCGGCGTTATATAGACGGGAAATGCTGGAGGATATTGCTATTCAGAAGCAGTATTTTCCGAAGCGGTTTTTCTGTTATTATGAGGATGCAGATTTGGCTTGGCGGGCTTGGCGACGCGACTGGGAGGCTTGGACCGTGCCGGCAGCGCAAGGTTGGCATCGGCGCGGCGCTTCGCCGAACGCCGGCCATTTCTCACGCTATCTAACCCAGCGCAACCGCGCCTGGCTGATTATCCGCAATGATAATATCGACTCGCTGCTGCGTGATGCACCTTATATTTTTATGCACGAATTGATAATGGCGCTGCGCATCTTGCGTTATCCGACGCTGGCGAAAGCCGTGCTGGAAGCCGTGGCGGGAATAGGGGAGGCTTTCAAAGAGAGGCGCGAATTAATTGCGATCAACTTAAAAGCGCCACCGTTTAGGAAGGGGATAGGTTTCAGCCGTAAAGATTGGCAAGATGTGAGAAAAAATCTACTTTAAAATATTTTTCAATTTAGTGACCTGTATCACTGCAACAGCGCAAATTAGTTGTAAATATTAACCTGAGCGCAAAGGTGGGAGTTTGGTCGAACCCGGCATAGACCCGGCAAAATGCCGCGCGCACCGGCCGCTCCGCCTGGCTAAAGGGGAACCGAATAGGTTTCCCTTTTATTTTGAGTGGATGAAATGGACAAAGTGGACAGTAATTATCCTTTCCAACTCGCAACTTATACCAAGTCCCATCAATCGGATATAAATGTCAAAACAAATTCACAACAGATTAAACGGATGAAACGGATAATCCTGTAGAGCCGCTATGTTAATCCGTTCTATCCGTTTAATCCGTTGTAATTTTGAATCCCTTTATTATTCATTTGAATGCAAATTGGCATTATCACCTTGCGAACTTTCAAACGGATTAAGGCTAATCATCAAAATCAAGAACCATACATACATCGCAGCATCCTGACTTTATCCGCTTATGACATCTTTATATTCTTATGGCAAAACCGCTTAGCGCGATTATAGGGAATAACATCGAACATTTCGCCGCGCGAAAGTTTTTCGGTGAGGCTATGCCAGAATTGTAGGGTATAGAGGTCGCCGTGGACGGCTTTAAAGACGCTTTTCAGCGGGTGTGGAATGCCGGAATAGCGCTCGATTTCATCCATAAAGAAATCGTCTTCAGATGCGCAAATCCAATCCTCTTCAGGCTCGTTTTCTTCGAATTCGTTACGCGGGACGGGTTTTTCGCGAAAGTTAATCTTCTCGATAGGCAGGACATCGTCGTAGTCGAACAGAACGACGCGTCCCCAATTAGTGACGCCGTAATTCCAGGTGTTGAACAAATCGGCAGGAAAGACGCCGCTGGCAGCGATGTCCTTTATGAAATAGCCGAAGTCTATCAGCACGGCGCGCAGAACTTCGGGATTTTTCTCGAACTCAAAGAACATCGGCAGGGGTATGACACGCCGCTGGACATAGAGATGCTGGACGGTAACATAATCATCGTCGATTTGCACATTATTAAGCGCGGCTTGAGCGAATTCAATGAGCAGTTCGTCGGAGAAGCGCTTACGGCGGAAGCGGAGGTTTTCGAACTCCTGGGTGTCAACCATTCGACCGGCGCGGTCGCGATGCGATACGAAGTCGTATTTGCGCCGCACATCAGCCATCTCAGTCGTCTTGGAAGTTGTGTTCAGCGACCTTAAGAAGCAAGGCCGGTCTTTGATGATTTTCAGCACAAAATTATATTCCGGCAGGGTGAAGACAATCATCACCGCGCCTTCGATGCCCGGCGCGATGATGAACTTTTCACGGTTGATGTGGATGAAGCGATGCAGGTCGCGGTAGTATTCGGTCTTGCCGTGCCTGTTGTAGCCGAGCGAGTTGTAGAGTTCGGCGCGTTCGGCTTGCGGATTTAGCGTCTGAAGGAACTGAATGAGCGCGTCGTAGCGTTCCACATCGACGAAGAAATAGGAATAAGCGAAACTGAACAGGACACCGACCTCATAAGTCTCCAACAGGACGGTCTCGGCGCAGATGCCTTTGTCGCAGTTAGTCAGAGGAATAATAAGCGGAATTATCTTATGCCCGGCGTTGATGCGCCCAACGATATAGGCTTCTTTATTACGGAAGAAGACGGCTTTGACGACATCGATAGTGTAGTTCTGTTCGAGGCCTAAAACCGGCCAAAGAAACAAGTTGATTTCCTGCGCAATGTATTCGGCGTCGCGTTCGACATCTTCGTATTTCGTTTGGAAGGCGAAGTCGAGCAGGATATTTTTTACGAGTGATTGGGTGTCGAGGGTCGAACTATAAGTATGATAAACGTTTTCGGTCGTTAAGATTGGATTAATTTTAGGATTGAGATAAAAGAATTCGACATTGCGGTTGACGCCGATGGTTTTGAGCATTTTACGGGTGACCGAATTGAAGAGGGTCTCGGCGCGTTCGACGTCGTAGCGGTCGGCGATAATGTCGGCAAAACATTGCTTAGCAAGCGCCCAGATGGCTTCATCGCGCGCCCGCTCGCCGAGGACATAAATAAACCGTTCAGCGATACAGTCGATGGCGTTTTCATACGCATCGAGCCTTGTAGCGGCGTCGCGCCAGCCGCCCTGCCAATCGCGCGCTTCGAAGCGCTGTTTGGCGCGGCGGGTAATGGTTTTAAAATCGGCATCGAAACCATCGAAGGCCTCCAATGTTAATTTGGCAGCGAGCCGGCAATTTGTTTGTCAGTCATTTTATGCGCTAAGCACTAAAGTGTTTGAGCGCCTCATTTTAGAATGTCCAATTTTATCCAAGTAAGAACTCATACCAATTTGCATTCAGATAAATAATAAAGGGACTCAAAATTAACAACGGATTAAACGGATTAAACGGATAACATAGCGGCTTTACAGGATTATCCGTTTCATCCGTTTAATCTGTTGTGAATTTGTTTTGACATTTATCATCCGATTGATTGCGACTCGGTATCAAGCGCAAACGCTTAAAAAAATACCGACAGGAAGGATATCCTGCCGGTATTTCTGATTTTGGTAACAATGCAAATAGAATAATTGGACGCTGTCGCTGCGACAGGTGTTGCCACTTGCCGCCGAACACTGAAATACGCTGCATATTCAATGCGTGCATCAGGTGTTAACACCTGACGCAAATTATGACTATTTCGCGACCGTTTTCTTAACCCAAGCCGTTGAAACGGACTTAGGTCGAGTGATAGCCGTGCCAATAGCGCGGTTGATGATTAATTGCGACAGCATACCCATTGCACGGGAAACGCTGAACAGAACGGTGTAATAGGGGAATTCCACCAGACCGTAGTGATAGAGCAGTGCGCCCGATCCAGCATCAACATTCGGCCAGGGATCTTTGACCTTAGGCTTGCCATCAGCGCCGAGGAATTCCTTAGCCAGGATTTCCGGCACAACGCGGAAGGTGGCATCGACCGTCTGATAAACCGGGTCGTTGGGCATATACTTCTTGCCGAAAGCCATAAAACCGGTGAAGCGCGGGTCGCAGACGCGCAGAACAGCATGCCCATAGCCCGGAACGACGCGGCCGGAGTTTAGAGTTTCGAGGGCGTAGTCGTGCAGTTGCTTGTCGGTTGGAACGCCGCCGAACTTCTCTATCGTGTCGAGAATCCAGCCCAGACATTCCTGATTGGCAAGGCCGTGCAACGGACCGGCGAGTCCGTTCAAACCCGCAGAAACTGCATAGAAGGCATCGGACAGCGCCGAGCCGACAGTGTGGCAGGTGAAAGCCGATACATTGCCGCCCTCATGGTCGCTGTGGAAGTTCAGGTAGAGCCGCATAAGTTTGGCGAAATCGCCAAGTGGGTCGGGCAGACCGAGCAACCGGGCGTAGTTGGCGCCCCAGTCGAGGTTCGTCATATACGGAATCGGCTCGCCTTTGCCGTAACGGATGCGATAGACGCCGGCTGCTATGCCCGGCAGAACGCCGAGTATGCGCAACGCGTCTTCCAGCATCGGAATCCAGTAATCTTCCTTCTTCATACCCTTGTCATACCAGGCGCGGAAAACCGACTCGCGCTCCATCACTAAAATGGCGGTGTTGAGCATCACCATTGGATGCGAATCTTCCGGCATCGCGTGCAGCACATCCCAGATATATTCCGGAACAGTTGAACGTTTGGCAAGGTCGATTTGCAACGTCGCCAATTCCTCCTTGTCGGGCTTGACGCCGGTCAACAGAAGGTAGAAAATCTCCTCAGGCCATAAGTCTTGGATTTCCAAGAGCGGATGGCCGCGGATGATAAGTCCCTGGTCGGGTTCGACCACCGAGGTGTCGCAGATCATTCCTTTGACGCCTCGCATACCGCCGTAGGCTTGCTCGACGGTAACTTCTGAAATCTTGACGCCGCCGAACTCTTTCTTCAGCGCGCCAATCTCCTTGCGCATCTCGGGAACGAGTTGCGTGAATCGTTCTTGTAGTGTTGCCATGCATCACTCCATATTTAATTTATGCTGCGGTTTCACCCTACTGATTAGACGCCGCAACGTGAAAAGCCTCGCACCCTGCCAATCTAGCAAAGCCTAAATTAGCAGTTTATGTTCATTTCAATAGGCAAATAAACATTTGGCGATTTAATTTATAGAAATAAAATAAAACTCTATAGTAAAAAAAACAATAGTTCGACGGCAGAATAATTCAGCGAGATCTAATTTGTAACTTTTTTTCACAAAAGGGTGTGCCGGTTAAAAGGTTTTCAGTATCACATCATCGCACATTAATAACCGCAGATGAGATTTCGAGCGCAGGAAGGTTGATATTCTCACCTTCCATATCGTAGAAATCCAGTTGGTCGGGCAGAATGCGGATGGGGCTTGAGCCGGTGGCTAAG
>VGIO01000194.1 GCA_016867855.1 Calditrichota bacterium | reverse complement strand
CAAGCGGGGGGAGAAGCAAGCAACAGCCGCAAGCGGGGGGAGAAGCAAGCAACAGCCGCAAGCGGGGGGAGAAGCAAACAATAGCCGCAAGCGGGGGGAGAAGCAAACAATAGCCGCAAGCGGGGGAATAAGGTGAGCCTATTTTCTGAGGGATGTATAGGCAAATTAAGAAAATAAAAAGCCGGAGGAGCAAGATGATGTCCGGCCGGCTACATTTTATCGTTCTGCTTTCGACTGCGGCGAGTCGGCGGCGGGTCGACGGTGGATTGACAGCGAATCGACGACTGGCTGATAGGTATTAACCGACAGACTGCAAAACCTAAAGTCCAAATTCCAAAACCCAAAGCCTAAACCGGCCGTCCGAAGGAAATGCGCTGTTCGCTGCGTTCCCAGCGCCGTCCCATTGCCCTCACCACGGCGCGCTCGCCGAAGCGGTCGCGCAGCGAGTCAACCGCCTGATACAAAGATTCCCGGCTCCGACGTCCGGGACCGTCGAACATTTCGATTTGGCCGATGGCGGGTATCGGCGCAAGGGCGCCCAGCGAAAGTCCGAGCAGCCTGACGCCGCGCCCGGTCTGCCAGACCTCCTTCAGCAAGCGCCAGCCATACAAGATGAGCGTCTGTTCGTCGGAAGTGGCCGACGGCAGACCGGATTGGTGATGCAGGGTCTCGAAGTTGCTGTAGCGCAGTTTCAGCGTCAATACTTTGCCTTCGACGCCGGCGCGCCGCACCCGCCGTCCAACCATTTCGGCTAAGGCTACAATCCAGCCGCGCAGTTCGTTTTCACTGGCGACATCGCCGCCGAAGGTGCGTTCATTGCCGATAGATTTCTCTTCAGGGGCGGCGCTGAAGGCTTCGCTCATTGCAGTTTGAGCGCCGGCGGCGGTTGACTGAGCCGAAGGAGATGACGGATGCAATTGAACCGATTTGCCGAAGGGCAGGCGGAGTTTGGCTTTGGGCGCGGTCGGGGCTGATGTGAGAGAGTGTGATTTGCGGGCTCGGTCGGCGTCTTGTTTCATCCGGCCGGCCCATTCGCCGCGCGCCATCTGGCCTAAGACCGGACCTAAGACGCCGAAGTGAGCCTTCAGCAATTTATCTGCGGCGGCGCCGAGTTCGCCGAGGGTGCGGATGCCGAGGCGGTTAAGCGCGGCGGCCGTAGCCTTGCCGATGCCGGTCATCTCATCCACCGGCAGCGGCGCGAGAAAGGCGGCCTCTCCCCCGTGCGGAATAACGCGCAATCCATTCGGCTTGGCGCTGTCGGCAGCCACCTTGGCGACTAACGGATTCGAAGCGATGCCGACGGTGCTGGGCAGCCGATACTTATCATATATCGCCGATTTAACCTTCCGCCCTAAGGCTTCAGCCGACGGATGCAAGTGCAGCACATTGGTAATGTCCAGGCAGGCTTCGTCCACCGACAGCGGGCGCACATCCGGCGAATACTGCTCCAGAGTTTCCATTATCAGCGCTGAGGCATAAGTATATTTGCGCGCATCGACCGGCAGGAAGACGGCTTTGGGGCAGAGCCGCTTGGCTTTCGCCGCCGGCATACCGGCTTTCAGTCCGTATTTCCGGGCGACATAGTTCGCCGCGGTTATCACGCCGCGCCGGCCGTCCGCCGAGCCGCCGACCGCCACCGGACGACCCTTCAACGACGGATTGTCGCGCTCCTCGACCGAGGCGAAGAAGGCGTCCATATCGATATGTAAATAGGTGCGCTGCATTTTAGCATTTGTGATAAAGGAAGCAAGTGGGCAAGAATGCCGGCGCCGACTTGCTCCCTTGCTTCCCTGCTTCTTAAGGTAATTCTAAATGCAATCTAAGCTCAATAATCGCTTATTCGACCGCCACCGACGCCACGCGCCAAGCCATCCGTTCGACATCCAACGCCAGTTCGCATTGTCCGATGTCGGCGGCGGACACGGCATAGTGGAAGGTTTTTTGACGGCCTTCCAGCGAGGTCCAGCGCCCGTTCACGGCTTCGACCCGATGCGCTTTGCCGCGCCAGAGAAACCTCAGCGGCCGCGGCGCGCCTTCGACAAAGTGCGCTATGACCTCGACGACTTCATTGACTTTTTCGTAGTGCATTCGATTGGGCTTTAGGCTTTATTATGGACACCCAAGGCGGATTTGCATATCCACCGCATCTTTATTCGATAATAAGATAACATAATACTGAACAAATGTCAAGTATTTTGTTGAATGAAAATAAAATATTTTCAAAATTCACCAAATTCGGCTGCCTTAAAGGTCGATTTCCAAAAGGTCATTTCCGAAGACTTGACCCGTTGCTGTGATGCGAGTCTGTCGAATGGGAATAAATTCAGCCAATTCGTTTCAAATAGAATTTTTAAATTTCCAATTTGACGAAATTTTTGTAAATTAAATTGCTTGATATTTGTGCTAATTGCAAAAGTGATGATTAATCCAGAAAACTCAGACCATGGCAAGGCGGACGCCCTCGTCCGCCGAAAATCAAGCCTAGAATGCGGCGGACGAGGGCGTCCGCCTTGCCATCAGTTAATAAATCCAACACTTTTGCAATTACCTCATTTTATTGGGCGATTAACTTAGCAGGCATCAGATATGTTCCGTATCACTACCCGCGCCGACTGGGACGGGCTGGTCTCAGCCGCGCTGCTGTCGGTCGTCGAAGACTGCGACCGCATCCGGTTCATCGAGCCGGGTCCGTTTCAGGACGGCAAGGGCGAAGTTACGCCCGACGATATAGTAGCCAACCTGCCCTACCGCCAAGGCTGCGCCTTATGGTTCGACCATCATTCGTCTAATAAATTAGAAGCCGTTGACTTTCGCGGCGCCTGGTGGATAGCGCCTTCGGCAGCCCGCGTCATCTACGAATACTACGGCCAAGATGAAGCCCTGGCCGGCTGGGACGAACTAATCGAAATCACCGACCGCATCGACTCGGCGGCGCTGACGATGGAAGAAATTAAAAACCCGCGCGGCTTAATCCTGGTCTCGATGACCGTCGAAGGCAAGAGATTGCAGGACGAGCCTTACTGGCTGCATCTCATCCGGCTGCTCATTAAGAACGACACTGCCGCGCTTCTCGCTGACCCGAAAGTTCAAAATCGCTGCGAAGAGTTCCGCTATATCAACGAAGAGTTCGGACAGGCGCTGAACATATACTCAGATATGGTCGGAAATGTGCTGGTAACCGATTTTCGCGAGGTCTTTCACGGCGAGCAGGGCAACCGCTTTCTCGCTTTCGCGCTCTTCCCCAACTGTAATGTCTGGGTCAAAGCCTTCGACCATCCGAACGATCCGGCGCGCGTGCAGATTTCAGTCGGACATTCCATATTCAACCGCACTTGCAATGTAAATGTCGGCGAACTGATGGCGCGCTACGGCGGCGGAGGACATAAAGGCGCCGGAACTTGCCGGCCGCTGAAGACAGAGGCGGATAGGATTCTATCTGAGATCTTAGGAGTTTTGAAGGAATGAACCGGAAAGAACTTCTTCGTCGTATTTCGCGAGGTAATACGCATAATGTCAAATTCAACGAGTTTCAACATTTAATCGAAGGATTTGGTTTTTCATTGCGTCGAATCGCAGGAAGCCAACATATATTCACTCGTGCTGGAATAAGAGGATATCTTAACCTGCAGCCTAAACGAGGCGAAGTCTCGGACTATCAAGTAAGTCAATTCCTTAAACTAATCGAAAAATACAACCTTAAACTTGAGGAATAAAATGAAAGACTATTGGATTAATATCTTCTTCAGTGAAGAAGATGACTGCTACATTGCAGATATTCCTGACTTGGAATACTGTTCTGCACACGGAAGAACGCCTGAAGAGGCTGTCGCTGAAGTCGAAATTGCAAAGCAGGCTTGGCTGGAATGTGCGCGGGAAGACGGGAAGGAAATCCCCGAACCGAAATATAGAGCGGCGCTTTATCAGGGAGTAGCATAACTAAGAATGCAGAATGAAGAATGCAGAATTGAAGGTAAAGATTCTGAATCGATTTAAGCCTTTTACACATCAAACGCGCAAATTTTCCTACCAAACGGGAATCCAGCCGAGCAATTATTTAAATCGGTAAATGCCTGATAATTCAGAAAATAGAACTCTCGACTTTGAAGACGGCTCGCTGTTCGACGAAGACGGTGAACTGTTTGAAGCCAAAGGGCTGTTCTCGAAGTATTTCATCGAACAGAAACGCGCCGAATTAATTTACAGCGTGAGTCACGGCGTCGCTCAGATTGTATGGGAACAGTGCCGGCAAATATACGAGCGGGCATATCTTGCCAACCGGGCGCGCCTTGCCCACGGCGGATTAAACGAAAGCGACACCGAAAGCGAACTCATCGACCCTATTCTGTCGGCGCTCGGCTTTGCCTTTCTACACCGCACACGGCAGGACACCGGTCTCGTGCCGGACTATATTCTCTATCCTGATGAATCGACTAAAGATGAAGCGCTGAACTTAGCCGACGATGAACGTTACCGGCGCGCCATCGGCATCCTCGAAGCCAAATCCTTCAATAAAAACCTCGGGAGTTTATCTAAAAAAGAGACGCCAGGGCTGTCATATCAAAAACAAGTTCGATTGTATTTGGACCAAGGACGGAATTACTTTCATTGGGGTATTTTGACTAATGGTCAGGAATGGAGATTGTATTGCAGCCAAGCCAAACGCGATGATTACTTCAGCCTTTCGCTAAGGCGCGCCTTAAACAACCTCGATGATTTTAAACTGTTTCTGGCGCTGTTCGGCTGCCAAGCCTTCATAGCGGACCTGCAAGGCAGCCTCCGGTTAGACCGCCTGCGCGACGAATCAGATACCCACCAGCAAGAATTGGAGAGCAACCTGCGGCAAAGGGTGTATGTTCTGGTGGAATGGATTGCGCAGGGATTTTATGAGAACAATTTCAATCGTAAAGAAGAGATGACCATTGAGGGCGTCTATAACGCCAGCCTGATATTGCTCTACCGGTTGATGTTTATTCTGTATGCTGAGGCGCGAGGTCTGCTGCCGGCGCTCGAACATCGTCTAGGCTCGCGGATTGATTACAGAAAAGACTATTCACTGCAAAGGTTAATTCCCGCGTTGCGTGATATTGACCTGCCGCCCGAAGATGACGCTCACACGACTTATTGGTTCAAGTTAGTCACCTTGTTCGAAGTCATCGACGGCAGTAATGATAGAATCAGCCAAAGATTAGGCATCCCGCGCTATAACGGCGGTCTTTTCGATTATAGACAACACCCGGAACTTGGACACCTTGGCTGGCGGTTAGGCGACTGGACAGTTCAGGAGACCCTAAAGCGTTTGATGTTCGACATCCGTCCCTGCCGTGATCGAGAAACTATCCCCATTGCCAACGCCGAGACAATCGACTATTCAACCTTGAGCGTCCAGCAACTTGGTTCAATCTATGAAGGGCTGTTAGAGCATAAACCGGTATTAAATGCCGACAGCCGAATAGAGGTCGTGCCGGAGAGCGAGGAGCGCTGGCTGACCGGCTCGTATTATACGCCGGGCTTGGTGGTCGATTATATTGTGCA
>VGIO01000193.1 GCA_016867855.1 Calditrichota bacterium | reverse complement strand
TTCCGACACCCTTCTTAAGATTGCCTCCGACTCTGCCGCCGTCAAGCCTGATACTGCGGCGGCGGATACAATTTCCGCCCAACCGACCGCCTTCGGCGCTTTAAAGCCAGGTCCAGCCGCGCCTCTCCCGACAGGATTGCAAAAAACCGGCTTGGATACTATTTCGCCGCCGCCGTCAGTCGAAATAAAATCAGCCCTTTCCATCGACTCGGTTAAAACCGCGGCGGGAGAAGTTCCTGTTGCGCTGGATACCGCCCAAGTTGAGCCGCTGCCGATTAGACCCACGCTCATCCGTATCATCGACTTACCGGTCGAAGCCAAGACCTCCATCGACACCGCCACAGGCTATGTGATACTCAGCCATTCGCTGGCGGGCGTCAATCAGCCTTTCGTCGGCGCGCTGACCGGCGACCAGTTTTTAAGTTGGCAGAGTCAGCGCTCAGACCGGGATTCCCGCCGCAAAACCATCTTAAGCCGCTATCCGAATAAAGCCGCTGAAAGCAGGACGGGCATCACAATTTCGATCCCGCTCATCAAATCGCCTGGCGCCCAGCGCATCTTCGGCGGCTCGAACATCGGTCTGACCGTCGCCGGCTCCATCACCGTTGAGGGCAGTCTCATCACCGAGCGCAAGAACGAAATCGCCCGCGACCAGCGCGGTCCGACCAACTATGCATTGAAGATTAACCAAAAACAGCAGTTCGACATCAAAGGCAAAGTCGGCGAGAAGGTCTCGGTCGAAATTTCGCAGGACTCGGAGAAACTATTCGAATTCGAGAACAGCCTTAAAGTCCGCTATAAAGGCGACGAAGACGAAATCATCAAGTCCATCGAAGCCGGCAATGTTGACTTATCGCTGCGCGGGACGAATTTGGCTTCGGCTTCCAACCAGCATAAAGGACTATTCGGCTTTAAAACCGAATCGCAGTTCGGCCCCTTAAAACTAACTACTGTAGCCAGTCTGGATAAAGGCGAGAAGAACGAGATAGAGATTTCCGGCGGCGCCAAAAGCGGCCGCGACCGTCCTATCAATCCTAACGCCTTCGCGCAATACCGCTATTACTTTCTCGACTCGACCTATAGGGAGAACTATAAGTATTTCGACGACAATAGAAATCATGTCGTTACTAATCTGGCGCCGGAAATCAGTGAAATTGAGGTTTATAAGACCATCGCCTTGCAAGCCGGACAGAATGAGAATGCTGTGCGCGGCTGGGCTTTCGCCAATCCGCACGAATTTTACAATCCCCGCCGTCAGCCCGACCGCGAGCATATTGTCGGCAATTTCCTGCGTCTTGAACCGGAGACCGATTACTATGTCAATATGAAACTTGGCTACATCCGCCTGACGCGCCCAATCGATGCCGCTACAACTTTAGCGGTGGCTTACCGTTTGTTAGGCGATACCCTGACCTATGGCGACCTGAATCCTACCGATAACGACACCTTAAATCCGTTTATATTAAAATTAATTCAGCCGGATAATCCACAGCCGACCGACTCGCTGACCTGGAAGTTGATGTGGCGCAATATCTATGATTTGGGTTCGACGGGCATTAGTCCGGACGCTTTCGAGTGTAAAATCGTCAGCCGCGCCGACAATCAGGCTTATGAAGGCAATGAAATCGGCGATGACATATTCGGCCAGCGGCGCTCGTATCTGGCGATATTTGGGCTTGACCAATTCTCCAATGAGGGACGGTCGGAAGATGGCAAGATCGACGGCAGTTTTATGAACTACGGGCAGGGCGAAATCATATTCCCGGACTTGCAGCCCTTTGACCCGGAAGGCTGGATGGTCGTTGGAGACACATCCAAGCATATCTATCTGCATCCCGACGACCGCGTCCCGGCGCTATATACTACCAGCCGCAATGAACTGCAAAATATCATCAGCGATTTCAGCATCGTAACAAACTACGCCGCTTCGAGCGCGACCTACGACCTCGGCTTCGGAGTGTTGGAGAATTCAGAAGAAGTCACTTTTAACGGGCAGCGTTTGAGTCGCGGCAACGATTACTCTATCGATTATCTAAGCGGGACTTTGACCATTCTCAACCGCGACGCCCTCGTCCCCGGCGCGGATGTCAAGATTCGCTATGAGAAGGGGCAGTTGTTCCAACTCGACACGAAGACGATGCTCGGCTTGCGCGCTGAATACGACTTGTGGGACAACTCTTACATCGGCGGGACATTGCTCTATCTGAACCAGCGCACGTTCGATCAGCGGGTGCGGGTAGGCGGCGAACCGCTGCGTAATACAGTCTGGGGTATGAACACCCAGATGCGCTTCCGGGCGCCGTTTTTGACGAGCGCGGTCGATTTTCTGCCCCTGATTTCGACCGATGCGCCTTCGGAAATTACCTTAAGCGGCGAGATTGCGCAGGTCCTGCCCGACCCGAACAGCCTGAATTCGCCTTCGACCGGCGACTATAACGGCGTGGCTTATATCGACGATTACGAATCTATCAAACGTTCGACGCCGCTCGGGCTGACACGGCGGCAGTGGAGTCCGGCTTCATTTCCGGTGTATGACGCCCGCGGCGCCGGACGCTGGCTCAAACAGCGCGGCCGCGTGATTTGGTATGAACCGGATCCCATTAAAATGACCGATATCTGGCCGGAGCGCGAAACCCAAGCGCAGAACTCGACGATTTCGGTCCTAAAAATCGACTATCAGCCCTGGTGGACCGAATGGGGCGCCGACAATCCCGGCGGCATCGACGCTAAGAAGTCCTGGGGCGGCATAATGCGCTACTTAGGCGCCGGCTACGCCGACCAATCCCAGGCAAAGTATATCGAAATCTGGCTCAACCAAGGCGCGTTGAATCAAGGCGCCCTCTATATCGACTTAGGCCGCATCAGCGAGGATGTCCTGCCCGGCGGCGGCTTTATGGGCTTAAATACTGAAGACCAGCCCAAGCCTGGTTTCCAAATCGGCGACGGTCTGCTCGCCCGCGATGAAGACACCGGTTTGGATGGAATTATGGGAGTTGACCCGTCCGACAGCAGTCATATCAATGGCATCGAAAATCCAAAATTGCCATCCTACGACGATTTTAAGTATAGTTTCTCAAACCGCCACGATTACTCGCACATCAATGGCACAGAGAACAATGGCTACGCCAGCACGATATTGGAAGGCGGACGCACACCGGACTCCGAAGATCTAAATGGCAACAACAACCTTGAGCAAGCCAACGACTTCTACCGTTATCGCATCGACTTGTCGGAGGGCGACCTCAACCGCTATATCGTCGGCGGATTAGGGAACGCCAAACGTTGGCGATTATATCGTATTCCCCTCACCGACACTTTAAGCGTCGGACGACCATCCTTCACGCAAATTGAATTTGTCCGGCTTTGGTTCGCCGGTTTCAGTCAGCGCGGTTCGATAATGATTGCCCAGATGGAGATTGTCGGGAACGAGTGGCGGGAAGTTCAGGTTTCGGACGGCCGCGGCGGCAAAATCGACCCGGTGACCATTTCGGTGGTCAATACGCACGACAACCCTGAATATAACAATGCCTTGCCGCCGGGCGTCGCCGGCGAAATCGACCCAGTCACCGGGCTGCGCGCCAAAGAGCAGTCATTGGTCATCAAGGTCAACAAATTAGGCACCGGCGAGACGGGAATGATTCATAAAGGGCTTCCGCAGGCGATGAATCTGATGGAATACCGGCGCTTAAAGATGTTCGTGCGCGGCGGCGGCTATGACGGCAGCCTGCACAACGCCGACATTGAGATGTTCTTCCGCTTCGGCGAAGACAGCTCTGCGCGCCGACCGCGCTACTATGAATATTCGCAGCGGCTGCGACCCGGCTGGGCTAAGGAAAACGAAATCGACATCGATATCGAGCGCTTTGCCGGGTTGAAATTCCTGCGTGAAAAGGATTCTCTGCGCGATTACGATGTGCTGCCAGACGGGGATGTGATTCGCGTCGTCGGCGACCCATCGCTGCGCAATATCAGGTTCTTCGCTATAGGCATCAAGAATCACGGCGCCGAGATAACCGCGCAGGACGGCGTTGAAATTTGGGTGGACGAACTACGGGTTGCGGATGTGCAGCGCAATCCGGGCTGGGCGGCGACCGGTTCGTTCAATGTCAAAGCCGCCAAACTGTTGGATTTGCGCGGCGACCTGCGGCACACGCAGTCCGATTTTCACAACCTCAACGAGCGCACCAACCGCGATCCAAACAAGAGCGACCGGGCGGCCGGCAATCTATCAGGCACATTTCAAGCCGGCGAGTTTTTTAATCCACAATGGGGTATTTCCATTCCAATCTCCGGCTCGTTTCGCCAGGAGATGCAAGTGCCTAAATACAAACCCAATAGCGATGTTCGTCTAGCCTCCCTCACCTCCGAAAAAGTAGATGTCTGGAATAAATTCGCGGAAAATCTATGGAATCGCAGCCGTTATGTTGAACAGCCGGTCTATAAGACGCCGGTCGATTCGCTGATGATTACCTCTAAATCCTATTCGCTGTCGCTGCGCGCTGCCAAAACTAAAAAATCGAGCAGTCCCTTGGTCAACTACACACTCGGCAACTTTAAATTGGATGAAGCCTCATATCAAGAGAGTTGGAGCAGCAGTTATAACACAATTTACGATTACCGGCAACAGAAAGCCGGTCGTCTGGGCTACGATTTCAGTTTTGAAAAACCTTGGGAACTGCGCTGGCTAGGCTGGGCATCTGGCGTTCCGTTAGTGAATAAACTATCAGAGAGCATTATGCGGCCTCTGCCGCAGTCGATTCGCTTCAGCGGCAACGGGGCGGAGACTAACACCATATCCTTGCCGCGCAACGGTCTTAGACGGCCAAGTTATAACTTTAATGTAACGCGCGGCTATAGCGCCGGCTGGCGGCTGTTCAGCGCCCTCGGCTTCGACTTCGGACAGTCGGTCAACTCCAGCCGTATCATCGAGGATTCAACCCGCACTTTCTACGCCTCGCGGCTGTCCCTACTCGACAGCACGGCTTACTGGATTGTAATTGACAGCCAGCGCGTCTATGATTCGCTCGGCTACGCTCTCGCCAAACAGCGCGACATCGACCGCATTAAAAGCGAACTCTTTTGGAAATTGTTCGGCTACCATTTTGTTGACAACGATTTATCTGAAAATTATTCCATCAACTTCAATCCGCAGGTCTTCAACTGGCTCGGCACGGAACTCAACTATCGCTCAAATTACCACTGGGGCTGGCGCGATACTTATGGACCTTTAGACCGCAGCGTGGATGTCAATAGCAATTTTTCCAGCGCGGTCACATTTCGTTTGACACAGTTCACTGCCCGCTGGGGACAGAAGAGCGCCGGAACTGGAAGACTCCCCGAACCGCCGGGCGAAGGATTTTTTAAAGGCGATATGAACCAATTTAGGTCTGGCAAAGGTTTTTCATCGTCCGGTAAGGGCGATTGGGCGCCAAACATCGACGAGCCTGCGCCTTCGTTCCCGGAGAAGCCGATGATGGATATCGACGCCGCTTCATCGACCGGAACTGGACCACCATCTTCAGGCGCAACGCTCCCGACAACGGC
>VGIO01000192.1 GCA_016867855.1 Calditrichota bacterium | reverse complement strand
AATGTTCGAGGCGCTCTTGCGGGGTGGGCAATTCAGGTAGGTCGATAGTTGTAGTATATGCCCAGCCGCGCGGCAGCAAAAACCAATAGGGTATAGTCAGGTCAACATCGAGTAAAAGATTATGCAGCGTCGAAGCGAGTTGTCCACCGGCGTCGGGGTGGTCAAGCCGCGCCAGACGGGTCGGACGCTGCGCCGGAACTGCCCGCAGCGGCAGCAAATCCGCCGCCCATAAGCCCTCGCTCGGAATGCGGCGAAGTTCTAACTGCTCCTCGCCCCAAGTTACGACAAAGGTTTCCGCCATTTGTGCCTCGAATATGCGCTTTTAAAATGCCGATTTTTTGGATGACGCAAGCCATTCTGGCATAAAAGAAAAATCCTGTTCACGCTACGAAACGAGCCGTTTCAATGTATTCAAAATAATCCGCGGTTTAATAATGTTGATATCATTAATAGTGCATTATTTACCGTTTCTCGCTCCACGACAAATCGCCATTGCGAATTGAGCCATGATTGCCTGCGCCTCCAATAGAAAATACCCACTCCAAGAGCGACCGGTTCGGTTTGATATACTCGCCTTCGATAGGGCATATAATATTGATGCCGATAGTATCGGCTTTCACGACTTTGTATGATTCGGTATAAGAAAATGTATTCAACAAACCGGTCATTTCACTCGAATTAAGATGTGCGATGGTCACTGAATCGGTTCGTTCGTGTATCAGACGCGTCTTGATTAGTTCCGGCTGGCTGTAAAAAGCGATTGAATCGGCGGTCGTATTTATAGTTCCGCCTTCCACGATAGTGTATCGGCCTTGGGCGCGGATGCGCTCGATGCCGGCACGGAACTCGCGGTCAACGATAATTCGCTTATACTGGTTAACTAATTCGTCGCGCTGAAAGCCGAAAGTCGAGTCGGTTTTTAATAAATTCATCCGGTCATAGACGCCGTCGCGGATCTTTTCCCAGCGGCGCTTCTGCTCTCTGTCCGGCAGCGGGCGTTCTTCGAGCGTGCTGTCGTATATCGCCTGCGCTAATTGGCTTAGACCTTCCTGACGCAGCGCGGCGGCGGATGAATCGATATAATCGTTATATACTATATGCAGGAGCGAATCTTCTATCATCTCCAACTTCTTTTCTTCCAGTAGGACGCGTTTGGCGGCGGCGTCGGCTTCTTTGAGCAACCGATAGACGACATTCGAGGCGAACAGCCTTGAGCCGCTCACAGTCTGCGGCGGCGGAGACTTCTCTAGTGTCATCTGCACCAGCGCTTCGACGATGAGTTTGACATTGACCTCTGTTTTGAACTGTGTATTGCTAATTGGACAGCGGTCGATGTCCTTGGTGTCGATGTTAAATAAATATTCGGCAGCGCGAACCTGTGTGGGCTGGCCTAATATTTGGCTGCCGTGCAATCTGCCCGGCGCGCCGACCAGCGCAAACATTCCCTGGTCGCCGCGATTGTCGATGACCGCTGTAATCGGCTCATCGGAGGCAAAAACATAATACGTTACCGGTAGGAAGGCATATTGGACTTTCGGCACAACCGTCAGCACGACCGAATCAGGGCCGGAAACCGCCTTCTGTCCGGCCGGGTAAATAATTTCGACCGCCCGCTCGTAATGGCTGTAATGCTGGAATGGATCGAAGTATTCGAGTTGAAACGAATCGACGCCGCTGTCTTCGCGTGTCAGACGGTCGATTTTAAAACCCGCCGGTTGAACGGTCAGCGATTCTCTTTCGACCAATTCCAAAATGGTTGCGATGTCGCCGGTATGGCGGCCAAGTTTCTGGTGATAAAATTGAGCGGCATATAAGATATTCTCCATCCGCTGCCGGCAGAGAATCTCCTCTTCCGACTGTTGTTTCCACAATTTCTTCGGATAAAGAATCGAAGTTAGAAGGACGCCGATGAGAACGACGATGAGAATTTCGACCATAAGCGACCGCGGCGGGCGCGGTCCGGCTTTTTCAGCCATAGATGCTCCAATGTATGAATAAGAATATGCCGCTCAGCGTGACCATATTCCGTAAAAACTTTTAGTTGCGAGTATATGCCCTTCCATCGCGCTCCGCAGTTCAGCGCAGGTCGCGCCTGGTTTGAGCGGGCATTTCTCGGACAGAGCATACAAGTTAAAGAAGTAGCGGTGCGGCTTCCCGTGCGGGGGGCAAGGCCCGCGATAACCGAGGCTGCCAAAGTCGTTGCGGCCCTGCCCGGCGCCGCTGTCTAACATCGGTGCATCATCCACACCCTCCAGCAGACAATTGAGAGTATCGGGCAGGTTATAGATGACCCAATGCGTCCAGACGCCGCTAGGGGCGTCGGGATCTACGCAAATAATGGCATAGGCTTTCGGGTTGGCGCCGCTGACCCGCCATTCTAAAGGCGGCGATAAGTCTTTGCCGCCGCAGGTCCATTTATCGGGCAGCCGCGCGCCTTCTTTAAAGTCTGGGATGTGAAAAGTATCGATTACAGCCGCAGGCGCCTGCTTCGGTTGGTCTTGGCTTTGACCCTCAGACGGTAAACATAAAAACAATAATGCCGCTGTTGATAAAACGATATTGATGTAATGCATAATTTTATCACCGAAGTAATGAATATTAAATTTAAAATATAATCAAGAATCTGAAATTTCCGCGCTCTTTGCGAAGTGAGATTCGCAGATAACTGCAGATTTTAAATGATACATAAGGATGAAATATGTAAAATGGACACACTATACACAGCGTCATAATTCAATTCGCATATTTCGCGGGCGTAATGCTGAACGCAGTGAAGCATCTCGTCGGGATAAACGGGGACGAAACCTTCACTTCGTTCAGGATGACATATATAAGAAACGCAAAGAATAATGTCGCTATGTATAATCATATTAACAACCATCTAGAAATAGAAGTAAACAAGATTCATCGGGCAATGTCAGCCATCGCCCGGATTGTCAAATTCATAGTATAGTATTAATAATTAAGGCTTTGAAATCACTAAGAGTGGTCGCAGCCTTTCTAAAGTCTTAGGTCCAATATCTTCGATGTCAAGTAATTCATTCAAGTTTTCAATCTTGCCGCGCTGCCGCCGGTATTCGACGATGCGTGAGGCTTTGACCGGACCGATGCCGGGCAGGGTTTCCAATTCGGCTTGGGTGGCGCGGTTTAGGTCGAGCGGATTATCGGGAGATGGAACTGAGAGCGCAGCGTGTGGAACTTGGGATGAATCAATTGCCGCGGCTAATTGCATCTCGCTGACAATTCGTTGATTTTTATAAAATCTCACTCCCGAACCTAATAAAATCAAGGCGCTCAGCAGCCAAAGCGCCCGTTTTTCCGCGGTCGTAAAGCCCCAGCCAGCGAATATCGCCTTTAATCGAAATAGTATTTGGCTGATGCTTTTCATTCAATATCTAAAAGCAAGGCTCATTATCAAGCCAATGAATTGTTCCTGCGCTGTCCACTTTGTCGATAGTGTCAATAAAGTCCCAATCGTTCATTTATCGCCTCCTAAACGAATAAATCCTTCACCTTGTGAAAAAATGGCTTGTCATTGTCGGTTTTCATCGATTCGCTGCCTTCGAGTTCTTCCAATAACCGGCGTTCGCGGGCTGTGATCTTCTTCGGCACATAGATAGTTACGCGCACGATTTGGTCGCCACGGCCGGGCATATTCAGGTGCGAAATGCCCTTGCCTTTAAGTCGGAAAAGTTTGCCGGGCGGTGTTCCAGCGGGGATGGACAGCCTTTCAGACGAGCGCAGAGTCGGAACTTCGACCATCGTGCCTAACACGGCTTGCGGAAAGGAGATTTCCATCTCGTAGAGAACATCGTCGTTATGACGGGTGAAAAGTTCGTGAAGGCGTTCGGTGAACTGCACGATGATATCGCCGGGGAGTCCGTCGCGCGGCGCCGCGTTGCCTTCACGCGACATCCGCAGGTAGTTGCCGTTGGCGACACCGGCCGGCACATTGATGGATATTAACTTTTCGTCGCGCGTTAAACCTTGACCACTGCAGGTTGGACAAGGGTCTTTGGCGATGCGACCTTCGCCGTTGCACAGACCACAGGTAGTTACATTGACGACGCGGCCGAAGAACGAATCGGTCGTGTGGCGGACTTCGCCGCTGCCGTTGCAACGTGGGCAGACATCCACCCGCCCATCGCGGGACCCGCTGCCGCGGCAGGTCTCGCAAGGCTTCATATAGCGCACCTTGACCTTTTTAGTCGTGCCGTCGGCAATCTCTTCGAGCGTCAACGCCAGTTCGATAGTGATATCTTCGCCGCGCCGCACGCTGCGCTGCCGGCTGCGGCTGGACTGCCGTCCGAAAATATCTCCCCCGAAGCCGCCGAACACTGAGCGGAACAGGTCGAACGGATCGAAGCCTTCCATCCCGAAGTCGAAGCCGAAGCCGCCCGGTCCGCCAGCCATCTGTGGTCCAATATGCCCGAAGCGGTCATATTGGGCGCGCTTAGTATCGTCGGACAGCACTGCGTAGGCTTCGCCGACCTCTTTGAATTTTTCTTCAGCCGTTTTATCGCCCGGATTGCGGTCGGGGTGATGTTTCATCGCCAACTTGCGATAGGCTTTCTTAATATCGTCAACGGAAGCGTTGCGCTGCACGCCCAACACTTCGTAATAATCGCGCTTAGCCATTTTCATCCGCTTCCGGCTGAACCGGTGTCCGGCTGACCGCGACCTTGGCGTGTCGAATGATTTTCGGGCCTAATTTATAACCTTTCTCGATTTCGACGACGACCGTGCCGGGCGGATTGTCGGCGTCGTCCAATTCGGCGACGGCCTCCTGCAATGCCGGATCGAACGGCTTGTTCAGCGCCTCAATCGTAATCAAGCCTTCCCGTTGCAAGACGCCGGCTAACTTTTGCTGAATGAGTTTGACGCCCTGCTGCAGAGCAGTAAGGTCAATATTAGCCGTATTGTGATTAATCAGACGCTCGAAATCATCCATTACCGGCAACAGCGCCGACATAATCCGCTCGCCGGCTGATTCCTGCAGCGCTCTAAATTCCGCCGCCGTGCGTTTACGGTAATTATCGAATTCGGCGGCAAGGCGCAAGCAGCGGTCGCGTTCTTGCGCAATCTGCGCGGCTTGCTCGGCGGCAGTCTGCTCAAGATCCTGTATCCGCCGCCGAATTCGACCGCGGATTGTCAAAGGTTTTGATTCTTGTATAATTTGATCGTTTGTTTCGGTTGTTAGTTCAGTCATTAAGAGATAATTATAAGAATAATAGAATGTCTGTTAAGCGTATTCCATTACCCTACCCGCTTGTTTAAGTGGTATTTCGCCGGTTTGTAGTTTCCGCTCAATTTCTTCCAAATAGCGCACAACTTTGCGGCTGTAATAACGTTCACCACAACTGAGGCAGAGCAGAACTTGAACGGGGACGCGCATAATATCGTCATCAATCTTGATTTCTGCTGAACGACTTTAGATACGATATCCTCGCTATGACAAATAATGCATTGCATTGCTATCTCCTTGTTTTGTAATCCAACCAGCGAGTTGGATCCGGTCTGTAAGCGGTTACGACCATTACAGAATCTG
>VGIO01000191.1 GCA_016867855.1 Calditrichota bacterium | reverse complement strand
TCGATTAAGCCGGCGGCATTCAAGGTGACCATAATGTCCATATCGGCGCCGGACTGCAAGCGGCCTTCGTCTGGCTCATATATCAGCCAATACATCTCGGTCACGCCGTCGTCATAGACGCGGACATTGCCTAAAGCCTGACCAGCCTGCAGGATGTTATGACCATCGTGAGCGCAGGCGTCATACAACTGATTGGCGCCGCCGTTGGCGAAGCGAACAACCTCGCGCACACACTGCCAGTTCTCAGTATTCACTTGAATCTGGACTAACTGCTGCGTGCTTTGCTGGCTTATCCACAACTGCCCATCCGGATGCCGCCAAACCCATTCCAGATTGTAAGGAACCTGGTTGCCGATATATTGCAGATAGTTGGTAATCTGCCCAATCAGGTTGCCGCGCATTCCGTTGTCGAGCAGTTGGAAGACGCGAATCGGATTCACGCCGGCTTGTTCTCGCAGGAACAGCCATTGATTCTCCTGGTCGATGGCGATGCCGTAGAAGGTGAAGCCAACCGCCGGCACTTCTTGCAGCGCATTGCCGTTAATGTCATAGCGGCGGATGTTCTGCTGCCCGTGCTGGCCGGCATAAACCGCGCCATTGAACCAGGCGCCGTCCATCGGATTGGTGTTTGCCCAGCGGCGAATCTCGCGCGGATTGGCATAGTCGTTATCCCAGGTCCAGACCGCGGTGAAACTGGCGTTGTAGCCGTTAAAGAACATTGCGTTGTTGTCGGGGTCGTAGCCGACCGGCGAGCAGTATTGTCCGGCGACATTTGGACCGGCAAATTGGGCTATTAGTTGCCCGGCCGGGTCGCGCTGCGGACCGCCGACCGACCGCAAGCCGCGCGCGTTATCGTCATCGCCCGGTTCGCGGATTATATCGTGTTCAATGGTGAAGCGCAATTCGGCTTCGCCTCGATTAGCGACATTGAGGATGGATTCGTTGATTTCCTCGTTTGTCAACACATCTTCGATGCCTTGCGGGTCGATGACGATTATCGGCGGCAGCGAGCAACGTGCGTGTAAAGCAATGTTATATTCGCCTTCGTCCGGGTCGTTGGAAATGATGGTCATCGTCGCGTTATATTCGCCCGGTTCATCAGCCGGCGCATTAAAGGTGATGGTGAGATTGCATGAAGCGTCCGGATCAAGCACGAATTCATTCGGTTGCACCCTGAAATAATCGTGATCGATTTCGACGCCGTCGACGACCAATTCGGCTGTGCCTTCGTTGAAAACGGTCGCCGTCATCGTATAAGGTCCGCCTGAAAAGAGGTCTTGATAACGGCGGTTCCAGTCCAGCACGGCATTCTCATCTTCGGTGAAGCCCCAGGCCGGAGGCCAAGCGGCTGCGATATCCGGCGCGCCTTCGACATTCAACAGGACATTTACCGCCACATCCGGATTAGCCGGGTCGTTGGAACGAAAATGGATGTCGGCTTCATAGCCGCCTCCGACCAATCCTTCGGCGTTGAGGGTTACCGTTATCTCATCGCTCGCGTCAGAAACAAGTTCACCGGCGGTGGGCTCATAATCGAGCCAGTAGGTCTCGGCGATGCCGTCGTCGTGAATATACCCTGTTGTAGCGCTCCAGTTGCCGCCGGCATAGAGGTTGTAACCGTCGTGGCAGAGTCCGTTGTGGGCGTAGTCGTTAGTCGTGCGAAATTCACGGATGACGCGGGCTTGAGCGTTGTCGAAGTCGATGTCGAGTTGCGACACATAGCCGGTTGACAACACCCAGAAGCGGCCCTCGCGATGCGCCGGCACATATTCCAGGCTGATAGCGCGGCTATGGTTTATGAGCGCGCGAATATCCGGTCCAACCGCTATAACCTGTCCCTGCCGGTTCATCTTATAGATGCGCGGATTGGTCTGGTCGTTTTCGGCGTTGGCATAAGCAAAGTTGCGGTCGAAAGCGAAGTCTATATGCCCGCCGGAAGGTCCGTCGAATTGACGGATTTGATTGCCGGCGCGGTCAACGACAAAAACCCGGCTGCGATTGCCCGCCGCCGCATATTGCGCAATCCAGAATACCCGCTCGACCATATCCCAACCGGTGCCGATGATGTCGGTCTGGTTCAGTTGGATGACTTGCAGGGCTTGCCCGTTGGCGGGATTAAAGCGGAATAACTGGCGGTTGTTCAGGCGGGTTACACCCCAGAAATTCTCACCGTCGAACTCCAGTCCCCCGTGCTGCTGGAACGGCCAGGTGAACTGCCCAAGAACATCGCCGAAGGCGTCGCGGCGCGGACCACCGCTAACCTCGCGCAAAGCGCGGGCGCTGCCATCGCCGCCCGGCTCGGATATTATCTGATGGTCGAGCCGGTAGCGCAGCGGCGCATCGCCTTCATTAGTTACTGTTAACGTATGTTGAGCGCTGGCGCCGGTAAAGAGTTCATCTTCAATTTGGCCTGGTCTTACGACTATTTCCGGCGGCAGCCGGCAGAGCGCATGCATCGCAATTAAATAATCCCCATCCGGGTCATCGCTGATGATGGTCAGCGTCGCATTGTAATCGCCGGGTTCGTCCGCCGGCACATTGACCGTCAAGGTAACGACGCGCTGCTCGCGCGGATTCAAAACAAACTGGTCGGCATCGGCGGTGAAATAATCATTGTCGCTCTCTATTCCATCCACCGCTAACTCTTCTACGCCAATATTACGCACGGTGACGGTCATTGTGTAAGGTCCGCCGGTGAAAAGGTCGGCATAACGGCGATTCCAGTCGATCGCATCCGGATAGCCGTAAACAGCCGGCCATTCGACTTTGATGTCGGTCGTGCCTTCGATGTGCAACAGCACATTGACCGCGACATCGGCATTATCCGGGTCATTCGAGCGGAAATGGACATCCGCTTCATAATTTCCGCTGACAAGTCCGGTGGCATTTAGCGTCAACATAACCTCCATACTTTCGCCGCCGGCGACTTCACCCTGCTTAGGCGCATAACCTATCCAGTATAACTCCTCGACGCCGTCGTCGTAAATGCGCACATTCGCCAAAGCCTGTCCGGCCTGCCAAATATGGTGCCCGTCGTGCGCGCAGGCGTCATAAAGAGTGTTTGCGCCGCCGTTGGAGAACCGGCGGACCTCCCGCACCGCCTGCCAGTTATCCGTGTTCACCTGAATCTGGACTAACTGTTGCGCGCTCTGTTGGCTAATCCAAAGTTGTCCTTCCGGATGACGCCACACCCATTCCAGATTGTAAGGCGCTTGGTTGCCTGTGAATTGCAGATAGTTGCCGATTTGCCCTACCAAATCCCCGCGCATTCCGTTCTCAAGGAGTCGATAGACATAGATATTATAAGGCACGGTCGCATTACGATAGAATATCCGACTGTTTTCCTGGTCGATAGCGACGCCGTAAAAGGTGAAACCGACCGCCGGAACTTCCTGCAGCGCGTTGCCGTTGATGTCGAAACGCCTCAGGGTTTGCTGCCCATGCTGGTTACAATAGACTGCACCATTGAACCAAGCGCCGTCCATCGGGCTGGGCATCGCAAAGCGCCGCAACTCACGGAAGTTCTGGTAATTGTCGTGCGTCCATACGGCGCACATACTGGCATTATAGCCATTGAAGAACATCGCATTGTTGTCCGGGTCGAAGCCGACCGGCGACCAGTATTGTCCGGCGACATTCGGACCGGCAAATTGGGCGACGAGTTGTCCGGCCGGGTCGCGCCGGGGGCCGGTATCTGCCAAACGCAAGCCGCGTTCATTGCCGTCGCGCTGCTGATTGATAATCGTATGTGTGACGGTGAAGCGCAGCGGCGCCTCGCCATCGTTTGTTACACTTAGCGCACGCGCAAATATCTGTCCCGTGTGCATATCTTCTTCGAGCGAAGCCGGATTAACGATGATGACCGGCGGCTCGCCGGTGTTGGCGTGCAGTGCAATCTCATACTCGCGTTCGTCCGGGTCATTCGAGAACACCGTCATTGTGAAGCGGTGGTCGCCCGTCTCCGGCGCCCGTAAAGTCACCGTCAAAGTCTGCGACGCCCGCGGCGCTAAGACAAATTCCTCACGGTCCACTGTGAGCCAATCGCTGTCGAAATCGATGCCCTCCACCGCCAACTCTTCTACACCGATATTCCGGATAGTAACCGCCATCGGAAAGTCGATATTATTGAAGAGGTCGGGATAACGGGCATTCCAGTTGACTTCTTGGGGATAGCCGTAAGGTGTAGCCAGAGTCCCCCACACCGCATCGATGTCCGGCGCAGCCTCCACCGTCATTAAAACATTCACAACTACCCGTTCATTTTCCGGGTCGTTCGATGCAATTGTAATATCGGCTTCATATTCGCCGGCGATGTAACTGATTGCGTTGAGGGTTACGACCATATTCATACTTTCGCCGGCCGCGATCGTTCCCCCTTGTGGATTGTAATCCAACCAATAGACTTCCCGCACGCCATCGTCGTAGATGCGGATATTGGCATTCTGATAGCCGCCAGCCCACAGATTCAACCCGTCATGGCAGACCGGGTCATAAGCCTGGTTGCAAGCGACCGGGAAATTGCGCGCCGTGCGGACGCATTGCCAGTTCGCAGTATTCACCAGAATTTGATAAACCTGCTGCGTCGAGTTGTTCACAATCCAGAGTTGACCTTGCGGATGCCGCCAGACCCACTCCAAATTATAGACGCTGACATTGCCGCCGTTATAAGTGCTGTAATTCGTAATCTGCCCAATCTCCGCCCCGCGATTAACGCCGTCCATCAGATAGACATGTATCGGATATGAACCGGCATGCTCGCGGGCGAACATCAAGCCGCGGTCCTGGTCGAATGCCAAGCCATAGGTGGCAAAGGGCATCACCAAGTTGCCGACATTGTTGCCATTGGCGTCGAAACGATATAGATTCGTATTCATGCTCAGGTTGCAGACATAGATGACATTGTTATACCAAGCGCCATCCATCGGCGAGGTCGCTGCCATACGACGAACTTCGCGCAGATTGACATAGTTGGTATTGGCGTCCCAAGTATAGACAACAACCGTATTAGCCGAATAACCGGTGATATACATCTGGTTGCGCTGGGGGTCGTAGCCGATAGGCGACCAGTATTGGCTGGCGACATTCGGTCCTGCGAACTGCGCGACTATATCGCCGGCGGCGTCGCGTTGCGGACCGCCATCGTTGACTTCGCGCCAACCCCGTTCGCGTTCGTCGCGCATCGCCTGACGCACAATACGGTGCGTGGCTGTCCAGACTAAGTTTTCATCCCCCGCATTGCTAATCTCAAACGGATAGTTCCTTATTTGTCCGGTGATTAGTTCATCTTCCAGCGAACCCGGTTCGACCCTTATCGCCGGTCGGTCACGGCGCGGACGGTCGGCCGGGTCATTTCCGACAACTGCCTGAAAGGATGCATTGTCATCCCTCAAAGCCTCGCCGGCGGGGCGCGCCGAGTCGAACGCCGTCGAAACGCCGGAAAGCGTCAGCAGCGCGAACACCAGCAATAACCCCTTTAAAGAGTGTTTGCAGACCCGTAGCATTTTAATCTCCTGATATGCTATGGTTGATATCTATTTATTTTTATCAGTCGGGAAGTGCGGTAGGGCAGTGCAGAGTTAGGAAG
>VGIO01000190.1 GCA_016867855.1 Calditrichota bacterium | reverse complement strand
CAACCTCGCCACCGAAGGCGACACCTTTCAGGAAGCGCGCGAAATGGCGCTCGACGCTATCAAAGGCTATGTCGAAACTTTGGCTGAACTCGGTCAGCCGATATAGGTTGATGCTGATGAATTTCAATGCGCCAGGTCACGCCCGACTTCGTCGGGCTAAGACCTGACGCAACGATAAACGAAAATCCTCGACGGGCGAAGACCTGACGGAAGAAAGATATAAAATGGGACTAAGATCAAAAGGTCAGGATTCTGGTTCCTGTTTCTTTATGACGACCAGTTTTTCTAATAAAAGACCACTTGGAAATGAGAATGGTGTGTATAGGCTTTTATCCGAATCGCTCCAAAATCGTCTCGAAATTACAAGTTCTCTGCTGATAGGGTATGTTCTGATGCCATCACATATACATCTGATACTCTTTATCGACGGGAAACCGCTCACAGGATTCATCAGGGATTTTAAGAAATATACAGCCCAGAAGAGTCTGGCAAATTATTCAGAGAATGGGAAATTATGGCAAGACAGATACGATAGGCAAGCGCTAAATTCAATTAAAACATTAATAACGAAACTTAATTATATCCATACGAATCCTGTTCGCGCAGGATTAGTTAAAGTTTCAACCGATTGGTTTTGGTCGAGCGCGAAAGACTACTATACTGATGGGCTGGGACCATTACCGGTATGGAAAGGTTGGGCTTGAATGCGTCAGGTCACACCCGACTTCGTCGGGCTAAGACCTGACGCAACGCATTATGCAATCTAAAACCCTAAACAACATCGCCCGCATTGTGAAGTTGGACCAGCGCAGCGCAGCGTGGCTCGCCTGGCGGATGGGCGGTTTGGGAGCGTCGGATATGCCCATCGTGCTGGGCGTGTCGCCGTGGCGAAGTCCGCAGGAATTGTGGCGGGAGAAGTGCGGGATCGCCAAACCGCAAGCCGCTAACTGGGCGATGATGCGCGGCGTCGCTCTCGAAGCCGAAGCCCGGCTGGACTACGAATTTACCACTGGCAATAAAGTCAAGCCCTGTTGCATCGAACGGCTCGATCTTCCTTGGATGCGCGCCTCGCTGGACGGCATCACCCGCAACGGTAAAATCGTCGTCGAAATCAAAGTCCCCGGCGAAGCCGACCACCTGACCGCGCTGTCCGGATTTGTGCCGGATAAATACATCCCGCAATGTGACTATCTGCTGGTTGTCTCCGGCGCTGAAGTCTGTCATTACTACAGTTACCGCTACGGCGAAGGCGCCTTAGTCGAACATTACCCGGATGCGGCGCGAATGGACTTTATGCTCGCAAAGGCGCAGGAATTTTGGCGTTCGGTGCTTGAGTTCTTAAGCGCTTGAGTTAGTATGTAAGTATATAAGTAAATAAGTAATTAAGTAGATTTTGATAATATTTAAAAAAATACCGTAATTTCTGTCATTGGAGTTAATTACAAAAGTGTCGGATTTATTATCTGATGGCAAGGCGGACGCTCTCGTCCGCCGATAAATCGTGCTTTAATGACGGCGGACGAGGGCGTCCGCCTTGCCAGTTTTTACATTTTTTCAATTTATTAAGTAAATACTAAATTTATCATCATCATATCATCATCATCAATATCACAACAATACAGTTCTACTTACCAGAGTTAAAATAATGTCTCGTCCACTCGTCTCTATAGACGGCAATGAAGCGGCCGCTTGGGTCGCTCATCACACTAACGAAGTAATTGCAATTTACCCGATTACGCCCTCATCAAATATGGGGGAATGGGCCGACCAGTGGTCGGCGGAAGGCAAACGCAATATCTGGGGCACTATCCCCGAAGTCATCGAGATGCAATCGGAGGCCGGCGCAGCCGCAGCGGTGCATGGCGCTCTACAGACCGGCGCGCTGACCACAACCTTCACTGCCGCGCAAGGTCTGTTGCTGATGATTCCGACGATGTTCAAAGCCTCTGGCGAACTAACATCGACCGTCTTTCATGTCTCGGCACGCACTGTTGCAACACACGCTTTGTCCATCTTTGGCGACCACAGCGATATTATGGCTGTCCGCACGACAGGCTGGGGGCTTATCTCTTCGACTTCCGTGCAGGAAGTTATGGACATTGCTCTGATTTCACAAGCCGTATCGCTCGCATCGCGCATACCTTTCGTGCATTTCTTTGACGGCTTCCGCGTCTCGCACGAAGTCCAAAAGGTCGAACAACTGACCCCTGAAGATATGCTCGTAATGTTGTCGGAAGAGGCTATTTTTGAGCATCGCCGACGCGCGATGTCGCCCGACCGGCCGGTGCTGCGCGGCTCATCGCAGAACCCGGATGTCTTCTTCCAAGCCCGTGAACGGGCTAATCTCTGGTATGACGCCTGCCCGGCCATTGTCCAAAAACAAATGGACCGCTTCGCGCAAATCGTCGGGCGCCAATATCACCTGTTCGACTACTTCGGACATCCGCAAGCCGAGCGCGTCATCGTAATGATGGGATCCGGCGCCGAAGCCGCCCACGAAACCGTCGATTATCTAGTCGCTAAAGGCGAAAAGGTCGGTCTGGTCAAAGTCCGCCTGTTTCGACCCTTCGCCCCGCAGTATTTCGTCGATGCGCTGCCGGCGACCACTAAAAGTATCGCCGTTCTCGACCGCACTAAAGAGCCAGGCGCCGAAGGCGAACCGCTCTATAAGGATGTCGTCACCGCGCTTGCCGAAACCCTCGCCGACAGCGCCGCACCCTTTAAGGCAATGCCCAAGACCATCGGTGGGCGTTACGGACTCTCCTGCAAGGAATTCACACCGGCGATGGTCAAAGGCATTTACGACGAATTGCTGAAGAGCAATCCCAAGCGTCGCTTCAGCATCGGCATCGAAGATGATATCACGCACCAATCGTTGCCTTACGACCCGAACTTCTCGGTGGAAAGTGACGATGTCTTCCGCGGCTTGTTTTACGGACTCGGCGCAGACGGCACGGTCGGCGCGAATAAAAACTCTATCAAAATCATCGGCGAACAAACCGACTTTTTCGCGCAAGGATACTTCGTCTATGACTCTAAGAAATCCGGCACTATAACCGTTTCGCACCTGCGCTTCGGAACGCGTCCAATTCGCTCATCTTATTTAGTGAACAAGGCTAATTTCGTCTCCTGCTCGCAGACGGTCTTTCTCGAGAAATATGAGATGCTCGATGACGCCGTCCCCGGCGCGACCTTTCTGCTTAATTCCTATGTTCCGCCGGATAAAGTCTGGGACACCCTGCCGCGCAGTATGCAGAAACAAATTATAGATAAAGAGATAAAATTTTACACCATCGACGCATACAAGGTCGCTCGCGAGACCGGTATGGGCGAGCGGGTCAACACGATTATGCAAACCTGCTTTTTCGCGCTGTCAGGCATCCTACCGCGTGATGAAGCCATCGACCATATCAAACTTGCCGTGAAAAAAACATACGGCGCTAAAGGGGAAGAGGTCGTCCAAAAAAACTACCACGCCATCGATAAAACGCTGGAAAATCTCTTCTCCGTAAAAATCCCAGACGCTCCAACTAGCGTTTGGGAGCAGCCTCCGCCGGTCGTGGATAGCGCTCCGGAATATGTCAAGAATGTCCTGGGGACAATTATTAAGTATAAAGGCGACTCGCTGCCGGTAAGCGCCTTCTCACCGGACGGCACCTTCCCAACCGCTACCTGCCAATATGAGAAGCGCAACATCGCGTTGGATATTCCGGTATGGGACGAAGCGCTCTGCACTCAGTGCGGCAAGTGCGTCATCGCCTGCCCGCATGCGGCTATCCGCCAAAAGGTCGTTGATCCGGAATTATTGAAGAACACGCCTCCAACCTTTAAGTCTGCTGAATACAAGGCGGCTGATTTCAAAGGCAAGAAGTATTTATTGCAGGTTGCGCCTGAAGATTGCACCGGCTGCTCGCTGTGCGTCGAAGTTTGCCCGGTCATCTCTAAGACTGAAGCCAAACATAAAGCCATTAATATGGCGCCGCAACCGCCGTTGCGCATAACGGAACGCGACAATTACGCGTTCTTCTTGTCGCTGCCTGAAGTGGACCGCCGATTGGTCAAGGTCAACACCGTCAAAGGCTCGCAGTTCCTGCAGCCGTTGTTCGAGTATTCCGGCGCCTGTTCCGGCTGCGGCGAGACGCCTTATCTGAAACTACTCACCCAATTATTCGGCGACCGGGCGGTCATCGGCAACGCGACCGGCTGTTCGTCCATCTATGGCGGCAACTTACCGACGACGCCTTACGCCATCAATCACGAAGGCCGCGGCCCAACTTGGAATAATTCCCTCTTCGAAGACGCCGCCGAATTCGCCTTCGGATTCCGTCTAACCTTCGATAAACACTATGAATATGCTTTGGAACTGATGGAACGATTGCGCGAGGTTATCGGCGGCGAATTGGTCGATGCGCTGCGTGCTAATCCGCAAAGCGATGAAACTCAAATCTATGACCAGCGCGCCAATGTCGAACTCTTAAAGAAGAAGTTGGTCGGTGTTAACCACTGGGAAGCCAGACATTTATTAGAAGTCGCCGATACTCTCATCAAGAAATCGGTCTGGGGCGTCGGCGGCGACGGTTGGGCTTACGACATCGGCTACGGCGGGCTCGACCATGTGCTGGCTTCCGGACGCAATGTCAACCTCTTATGCCTTGACACCGGCGTCTATTCCAACACCGGCGGACAATGCTCGAAAGCCACGCCGCTTGGCGCCGTCGCCAAATTCGCCGCTTCCGGCAAAGGCATCCCGCGCAAAGACCTCGGTCTTATGGCAATCGCTTATGGGCATGTCTATGTTGCCCAGGTTGCAATGGGCGCTAACGACGGCCAGACCGTCCGCGCCTTCCTCGAAGCCGAACGCTATAACGGACCATCGCTCATCATCGCCTACTCACACTGCATCGCGCACGGCATTTATATGGAAAAGGGGATGTATCACCAGGAGATGGCGGTCAAATCCGGTATGTGGCCTCTCTATCGCTACAATCCCGACCTTGCCAAAGAAGGTAAAAATCCACTGTTACTCGACAGCAAGCCGCCCTCCATTCCGGTCAAGCAGTATGCCTACAGTGAAACGCGCTGGCGTATGTTGACCAAGTTCAAGCCTGAACACGCTAAGGAACTTCTCTCCAAAGCCCAAGCGGATGCCAACGCCCGCTGGAAGTTCTACGAACAGTTAGCGGCGATGAGTTATTCGGTCGATAAGTAAGATACCACTACAAGATTGCGTCAGGTGTTAGACACCTGACGCAATCTGAATAGTCGGCTACTCAAAGTAAACCGGGGAACAAATGACTTTTCATATTGTAATTGAAAAAGCCAAAGATGGCTATTTTGTGGTCGAATGTCCCAGCCTGCCCGGCTGCATCTCACAAGGCAAAACTGAACAGGAAGCGCTGGCGAATATCAAGGAAGCCATCCTAGGCTGGTTGTGGGCTGAAGATTTGAAAGCGGTAGAAGCAATCCGCGAGAGAATTGGAAGTGCGCCGACGGTTGTAGCAATCTGATGACTGCACGTTTGGCTGGAATTTCGGGACACCAAGCCGCTTAAGCCTTCAATAAGGCTGGCTGGATAAAGATCGGTCAAGTGGGAAGCCATCTAATTCTCA
>VGIO01000189.1 GCA_016867855.1 Calditrichota bacterium | reverse complement strand
CAGATTCAAGTGAATACTGAGAACTGGCAGTGTGTGCGCGAGGTTGTTCGCTTTGCCAACGGCGGCGCGAATCAGTTGTATGACGCCTGCGCTCACGATGGTCATAACATCCTGCAGGCTGGTCAGGCTTTAGGCAATGTCCGCGTCTATGACGACGGCGTCACCGAATTATATTGGCTGATGTATGAGCCGGATGAAGGCCGTGTGCAATCTGGTTCGGATATGGATATCTCGGTCACATTGAACGCCACCGGTCTAATCGAAGGCGAATATGAAGCCGTAATGTCCTTTCTGTCCAACGACCCGGCAAATCCGCAGGTCGATGTGAACATCCTGATGACAGTCGTCGGCGTTCCGATTATCAATGCCGAATGGCCGCAAGCCTACGGTTATCCGAATGTCATCGACTGGAATCGAGCCTTCGACGACCTGTTTTCAGGCGGACCATATCGCATTAATGTAACCGTTATGAACGAAGGCACAGCGCCGCTCGAAGTCAACGATATCCGCTGTGATAATGAATACTTCTCCTTCGAGCCGACTGAATTTACGCTCGATGCTTTTGGCGAACGCGTGGTAGCCTTCACTCTCAACGCTCGTGAGGATGGCGAGCATTCCGGCAGGGTGACATTCGACTGCAATGCAAGTAACGCCGACGAATTCAGCATTGCGGTGTGTGGGACGACCAGTTCACCGCCGACCATCGCGCTTGAGCCGCAGAACATCGAAGACGACCTGCTGGAAGGCGATATCGAGGAATACATTATAAATGTATCAAACAGGGGAGACGCGTTGCTGCGCTGGCAGACGGATGTGCGGATAAGAGCTGAGCCTGAGCGGGACGCCGACGGACGGGCTATTCGTTCGGTGAACGGCGGACCGCGGCGCGATAATCCCGGTGACCTTATCGCCCAATTTGCCGGTCCGAATGTCGCCGGGCAGTACTGGTCGCCAGTCGGCTACGACCCAGACAACCGCGCGATGTTCTTCAACAACTACAACAACAGCGTCACTTGCGTCTGGACGCACGACGATGACTACGCCAATCCGCGTGAGTTGCGGCGCTGGGCGATGACCAATCCGATGGATGGCGCTTGGTTCAACGGCGCGGTGTATTGCAATCAGCATGGCAATCAAACCTTGCAGCGCTTCGATATTATGGGCAATCGGCTGCAAGAAGTTCCGGCGGTAGGCTACACCTTCTATGGCGTGGCTATCGACCAAGAGAATCAATGGCTCTTCTATCGCCACGGCACATCTCCATATAACATTTATGTCTATCGACTCCTCGACGATGGTATGCGCGGCGATTTGATTGGGCAAATCGGCAACTATTTGCAATTTGTCGGCAATCAAGTTCCCCATAACCTGGAATGGGTCTGGCGGCATCCGGAAGGGCAGTTGTGGATAAATCAGGCCGGCGCGCAACAGTTAGTTCAGATTCAAGTGAACACCGAGAACTGGCAATGTGCGCGCGAGGTTGTTCGCTTTGCCAATGGCGGGGCGACGACAATCTATGACGCCTGCGCCCACGATGGACACAATATCTGGATCGCCGGTCAGGCTATCGGCAATGTTCGCGTCTATGATGACGGCGTTGCGGAGATATATTGGATAATGTGGAATCCTGAATCGGGAGAATTGCAACCCGGCTCAGATGTGGATGTTGCGATTATTCTGAATGCGACGGGGCTAATTACCGGCGATTATGAAGCCGAATTGCATTTCCTCTCCAACGATCCGGCAAATCCCGATGCGGTGGTGAATGTGCTGATGCATGTAACCGGCGTGCCGCGCATCGAAGTCGATTTGCCCGGCGGGCTGGATATTGTCGATTTCAACCGTGTATTTGCCGAATTATTCACCGGAGGACCTTACTCGGTTCGCGTTATTGTTAAGAATATTGGCACCGAAACGCTCGTAGTCGAAGATATCGTCAGCGATAATGAGTTTTTCTCAGCAGATCCTACTCGGTTCGAAGTAGCCCCGGGCGCGCGGACTACGATTGATTTTATCATAAACGCGGCTGAAGATGGGCGTCACGAGGGAACTTTGACGATTATCAGCAACGACCCGCGCAATGGCGAATTGGGTATATCGGTGCGCGGTGAAACTGCTTCACCGCCGGTGATAGTAGTTGACCCGCAGGAGGTCGCCGATGATTTGATGACGGGTGAAGTCGGCGAGCATATAATCAACATCGCCAATCGTGGGGAATCCTTGTTGCGCTGGGGTATAGACCACCGCATCGTCCGCGAACCCGGACGCGACGCTCAAGTCCGCAGCCTGCGTTCGGTATCGACAAGTTCAGCGGGTCCGCGCCGCGATAATTTTGGCGATATAATTCGTCAGATTAATCTGCCTTACGGTAACCAGAATGCTGGACTCGAATGGGACGGTGAAAATCTCTGGGGCTCGACGCGTTCGAACAACCGAAGACTGTATTGCATTAATCCGGAAAACGGGCAGGTCATAGCCGACTATGCCATCGGTGGCAATCAGACCGATGTTTTGGGGATGATGTATGACCCGGATGAAGAGTTAATTTGGGTTAATGAATTTGTCGCGCTGCCGAATCCGTCAATAGCGCACCTCTATGACCGGGAAGGTAATCGTGTGCGCACAGTTCGTATGCCGCGCGGCGGACACTGGGATTGGTGCACTGACGGACGCTTCATCTATGGTAATAGCGAGAACGAGCAGAACGATCCGCGGGTTTATAAGTTGACGCGAGCCGGCGAGGTCGTCGCTCAAGGCCCGAACATCCGCGCGCTCATCAACCATGGCCGCTGTGTCGCGTTCGAATATGTTCGCGCGCATAACGAGGGGCATTTCTGGGCGCAGTCGGTCGGATATGTGTCTCAGTTGGATATCGACTTTGACAACGGCCAGGCGCGCGTCGTTCGCGAATTTGTCTCCCGCAATAATGACTACCCGCATCAAGGCATAGCGCACGACGGCTATAACCTCTGGGTCGGTGGACCTTGGTCTTCCAACATAGCCTATCTTTACGATGATGGCATTGAGGAGGTCTATTGGTTGGGTTATGCCCCGCGGGATGGCGAAGTTGCGCGCGGCGGCGATGTGGATGTAACGGTAACCTTGAATGCCGAAGGTCTCATCGGCGGCGATTACGAAGCAGAGATGAATATCGTTTCCAATGACCCGGCGCATCGCTTAGTTGTGGTCAATGTTATATTGTCGGTAACAGGCGCGCCGGCGATAACCAGCCAACCGCTTGCCCAGCCGCTGCCGAATGCACCGAGAACAATTTTATTCCCGGATACTTATGTCGATGGTGAGAGCGTCATCCCGGTGATGATTCGCAACATTGGAACTGACCAACTGACCATCGATGCCGTGCGCATTGAGAACGACGCCGATTTTGGCGCGACTTTAGAGGCTGGAATCGGTCTCGAGCCGAATGAACGTATCAATTTCAACCTGCTGTTTCATCCGACGAATATCGGCAATCGCGAAGGCATAGTTCATATTTACACCGATGCAGCCAATGTCGGCGAAGGCGACGAACTAGGCCATATCTGGTTCAATGTCGCCGGTTTGGGCGAAACGCCGCCGCGAATTGAAACTGAACCGTCGGCAGAATGGGGAATGCATATATGGGAGCTGCCGGATGAAGACCCAGTGCAACGTTCACTCTTCATTTGCAATGTGGCTGATGAAGGCGGCGACGACCTAAGATGGGAAATCGATGTCGAAGAGGTCGAACAGGCATTCGATGTTCATAACCGCGCTTTGCGCTCGGTGAACAGCGGCGGTCCGCGCCGCGACCCGGTCGAGTCCCGCTTTGCCCTGTTCCAGCAGGTCAATCCCTGGGGCGGCAATATCGAAGAATTGGTCTTCCGCCGCGTGCAAGGTTTAAACTATACACGCTACAGCGCGGATGCCAACTTCGCTAACTTCCCCATTAACGATTTTGACTGCATCTGGATTTCTCACAACGAACACGGCGATGCCTGGAACACCGCCTATAACAATGCCCGCGCCCGCTTTGAACAGTGGGTCGATGACGGCGGCATTTATTACGCTTCGACTGGAACGAACAACTATAATGTCGCGCCGGTCCATCCGGGTAATTTGCGTTATAGGCAGGGTTATTGCAGCAACGGCACGGTCGTAATAAGCGGCAATCCGAATGACGCGGCTTACAACTACTTAGCGCAGTTGATGAACTGGCGGGTAGGGACGGTGTTAAGCGGCAATTATCTGGTTCATACTTATTATCATCCGAATGACATCCGCAACCTCCAGAATAGCGATTGGAATCAGACCATCTTCGTCCGCGCCGATGAAGGCAACGGCGATGATGATCGCGATGTCAACGAACCGGGCGCGTTAGTTTATCGTTATGGTCACGGTTTCTGCATCGTATCCGGCACTACGGATGGTTATATGCATGTGAACCTTAACCAGCCGCCCAACTGGGGCGCCAGCGGTCCATCAGTGATTGCTTATATGGATTGGCTGACCACCCAGACGCTGTCTTGGGTGACCGTTGAACCGGATGAAGGCGTTACGCGTCGCGATCAGCAAAGCCAGGTTACCTTAACCTTCAATGTCGAGCCTCTACAGGACGCTGAAGACGGCGATTCGTTCTTTGCGGATATGACCATCGAGTCTAACGACCCGAGCGACCCGGCGGTCGTAGTTCACCTCGAACTGCGCATCGGCGGACCTCGCGAGAACGAACATTTCGTCTGGACTGAAACTGCCGACAATCACAGCCTGCTGGTCGAAGGCGTCACCTATGACGGCGACCCAGCGCCGGCGATGTGGGAAGTCGGCGTCTTCACGCCCGGCGGTCTCTGCTCCGGCGGTATGGTCTGGATGGGCGAGCGCGATGGCTTCCCGGCCTGGGGCGACGACCCTGAAACGCAAGCCATCGACGGCTTCCGCGCCGGCGAGCGGATGAATTTCCGCCTCTGGGACAACGAAGCCGACAGGGAGCATAACGCTACGCCCAACATCCAGGAAGGCCCGGCGGTCTGGACAGCCAATGCGATGACTGCGCTGAGGCTGGCGGGAATGAGCGGACGCGACTGCGTTGTGCCGTTCAACATCAACTGGAACTTGATTTCCATCAATGTTGTGCCGCCGCAGGAACTCTGGGTCCGCCAGGAAGGTCCTGACATCATCCGGATGATGAATCGTCTGCGCTACGACCCGAATAACCCGCAATCGCAGCACCATATCTTACTTATGAAGAACGAACGCGGTCAGTTCTATACCCCGCGTCTCGGCTTCATCAACATACCCTACTGGAATTTAGCCGAAGGGTATCAAGTGAAGATGGACCAGGCGATGGAGACTTCGTGGTTTGGGCAGCCGATCGCGGCTAATGCCGATGTTCCGATAACGATGGGCTGGAATATGATAGCGTATTTCCCGACCTATCAGTTGTCGGCGGCGGGTCCGCAGTTGTATGTGATATCGCCGATATTCGACGATGTTCTGATCGCCAAGAATGCGATAGGGCAGTTCTTAGTGCCGCGTTTGCGCTTCTCGAATATGGGACCTTGGCGCGAAGGTCAGGGCTACCAGATTAAGGTGAGCCGCGATGTGGTGTTGAACTATCCTGCGCAGCAAGGTCTGGCTGGGCAGTCGCTGCCGGAAGAGGCTGAGGTTGGCCTCTGGTCTGAGCCTTTGAACACCGGTTCGAATATGTCGGTCTTAATCACGGGCATAAGCGGATT
>VGIO01000188.1 GCA_016867855.1 Calditrichota bacterium | reverse complement strand
CGAATCGCAGGAACGGATGCTGCTGGTCGCCAAACAGGGTGAAGAAGAAACCGTCAAGAATATATTTGAGAAGTGGGATTTGCAGGCAGTTGAAATCGGACAGGTTACAGCTGACCGTCTGCTCAGAGTGTATCATAAAAATCGCCTTGTCGCCAAAATTCCTTCTTATTTCTTAGTTCTCGGCGGCGGCGCACCGCAGTATAAGCGCGAGGGGCGGCGACCGATTGAGTTGGATGCCATCACGGCTTTCAACCCGCTCACTTTGCCCGAACCTAAGGACGCCGGCAAGGCGCTGCTGAGATTATTAGCGGCGCCGGATATCGCGGCTAAGGACTGGGTTTATCGACAATATGATTTATCGGTGCGGACGAACACGGCGCTTGAGCCGGGCCGCGGCGATGCAGCGGTCATCCGCGTCGAAGGCACGAACAAAGGTTTGGCTGTCAAGACCGACGGCAACGGGCGCAAGGCGAGCCTCAATCCGCGGGCTGGCGCAGCGCTGGCGGTGGTCGAAGCCGCGCGCAATGTGGCTTGCGTCGGCGCGCGGCCCGTCGCCGTTACTAATTGCCTCAACTTCGGGCATCCTTACAAGCTGGATGTCTATTACTATTTCCGCGAGTCGGTCGCCGGTATGGGGGAAGCCTGCCGTGCGCTCGGCACGCCGGTAACCGGCGGCAATGTGTCGTTCTACAACGAGACCGAAGGTATTGCAGTTCACCCGACGCCGGTTATAGGAATGCTCGGTGTGCTGGAAGATGTGCGGCGTTTCATCCGTGGTTATTTTCAAGCCGAAGGCGACGAGATTTTCCTACTTGGTAAGTCCGCAGGACACGGTTTAGGCGGCAGTCTCTATTTGAAAATTATGCACAAATCTGTTGCCGGACCTATCGATGCGCCGGATTATGAGGCTGAAAAACGAATGCACAATCTGCTGGCCGCAAGCGCTAAGGCGGGAATCATTCAGTCCGCTCATGATGTCTCCGACGGCGGTTTAGCCGTGGCGCTCGCCGAATGCTGTATTATGAACGCTGAATATAATTTGGATGAGGCTAAATTTTCGCTTGATAAGGGAACAGTTGTCGGCGCTGAAATCGATTTGCCTATCGAGGCGACGATAAAATCGCAATTGTTTGGGGAGTCACCGGGTGTGGTCGTGGTCTCGGTGAAGCCGGAATATGCGGCAACTATGACCGCTCTGGCTGAAAAATGCGGCGTTCCGCTAAGACGGATTGGACATGTCGGCGGCAAACGGTTAACTTGGGAGGGCGTCTTCGATTTAGCGCTGGATAAACTGGCGGCAACGTATTTTAGAGCGATACCGGAGATTATGAATAGCGGGAAGTGAAGAAGGGGGGAGAAGACGCCCGCTGCCGACTCGCCGTAGTCGGCAGCGGATGTCTGGATTCCCGCTTGCGCGGGGAGAGAGCGGAATATTTATTTCGACAACGAGCCTAATATGCCGTTTATATTATTTGGATTTTACATTCACTTGATACAGCGCGAGTGAGTTGTTATATTGAATTGTGTTTATGCGCCCGTAGCTCAGTTGGATAGAGCGCAAGCCTCCGGAGTTTGAGGTCGTGGGTTCAAATCCCTCCGGGCGTACAATTGGATTCACAACGGATTAAACGGATGAAACGGATGCGCTGCATCCAATTTGTTCAATCCGTTTCACCGTTGTGAATCGGTGTTAACCTCGGCGGGGCGTCAGCGGCTTATTGTAATGCCGTCGACCACGGCGGATTTAAACACTCTCGCACAGATTTCCATCCATCTCACCCATATCCGGAGGTCCAATGTCTTCCGTCCGTTCGAACCGCAACTTCATCGTCGTTTTCGCCGTCGTAGCCGCACTTATGCTGGTTTACGGCATTGCGAATTTCAAACAGGCCTTCCCCGAAATCGGCATCGACTTTAAAGTTCCGCGCCAAACCGCGCTCTACACCGCCGAGGAGTTCCTTAAGAGCCGTCATTTCGACCTTACAGGCTATAAAAAGAACATCCAATTCACTGCCTATTGGGGCAATAAAGTCTATATGGAACGTGAATTGGGCGTCGAAAGGCTGATATCGCTGGCGCAGGATTCCATCGACACATGGTTTTGGAATGCGCGCTTTTTTAAGCCGTTGACAAAATTGGAGTATCGGGTTAAAATCGACCCTAAAGGCCGGCTTATCGGTTTTGAGCGCGAGGTGGACGAAGACGCGCCGGCGCCAACATTGGACAGCCTGGCGGCGCAAACGCTGGCGGAAGCCTTCATCGGCAATGTGATGAAGGTCGAAATGACGGAATGGGACTTAGTCGAGAAGGAATTCACCGACCGTCCGGCGCGTAGGGACTGGACTTTCACTTATGAGAAGCGCGATTTCAAGGTCAAGGATGCTCCCTATCGAATTTGGGCGGGCGTTCAGGGGGCGGAAGTCAGCCGCTTCAGCCGGAGTCTGCGCGTGCCGCCGGATTGGTGGCGCAATTACGAGCGTCAGCGGTCGCAGAACGAACTGTTCCAGAACATCGCTAATTTCTTCGCCTTTGCCACCGGCGTCCTGATATTCATCACTTTTTTGAAACATATCAAAGTCGGACAGATTCCCTGGCGGGCGACGATAATCATCTCCATCGTTCTCGCTGCGGCGACCTTTTTAGCCGGCCTCAATTCCCTGCCCTTGACGATGAGTTTTTACCAGACGACCAGCGGATATTGGACGCACCTGGCGATGATGATTCTGTTCAGTCTGTTGAGCGGAGCCGGACAAGGTCTATTGCTTATGTTGCTGCTGGGCGCCGGCGAACGGCTCTACCGGCAGGATTATCCCAATAAGATGTATCTGCCGGCGTTCTTTACCAGACGCGGCTTCGCTTCGCGCGAAATGTTTCAAGCCACTTTGGTCGGTTATCTTTTGGCGGCTTTTCACATCGGATTCGTGGTCTTGTTTTATGTGGTCGGACGGCATTTGGGCTTCTGGTCGCCGGCGGATGTGAAATACAACGATGCGGTTACGACTTGGATTCCGTGGATATATCCGCTGGCTGTCTCGATGGGCGCTGCGCTGCTCGAGGAGTTTTGGTTCCGGTTGTGGGGAATTTCGTTCTTTAAAAAACTGACTAAGTCAACAATTTTGGCATTAATTATCCCGGCGTTTATCTGGGGCTTTCTGCATTCGGCATATCCGCAACAGCCGGGTTATGTGCGGGGAATCGAGGTCGGCTTAATTGGCATTGTAGCCGGGATTGTAATGCTGCGCTTTGGAATATGGGCGACGCTGACCTGGCATTTCGTCATCGATGCGATATTCATCGGCTTGTTTTTATTCCGGTCGTCGAATGCCTATTTCTGGATTTCGGGGCTGATAGTGTGCGGCTTTCTGCTGGCGCCGGCTGTTGCGGCAATAGTAGTATATCTCAAACGGCATCGGCTCGAACCGGCGGACGATTTGTTGAATCGGGTTTATGAATCGCCGGTAAAACCTATATTACCGGGGCAGGCTGCCAGCTGGAAGCCGGCGGGCGTCGAAGCGCCGGCAGCGCCGCTCGCAGCGGAGCCGACTGCTTATAAACCGCTAAGCGCCAAAGCGCGCCGAGCAGCGGTTATGGTCGGTATTGCAGGTATTATTACACTGTCCTTGCCTGGTCCAAGGCGATTCGGGGAGGATTTTTCGGTCAAAATCGACCGCGAGCAAGCGCTGGTGTCCGTCAAACAGGTTTTGCGCGAACGTTATAACATCGAGCCGGACACATTCTTGATTTCCGGTTACGGCCGGCTCCCTGACAACGATTTTGCCGATGTTTTATTCGGCGATGACGAAAGTTCGGGAAATTGGACTTTAAGTTATCTTAAAAAACATACTGCTTTAGAGCGTGCTGAAGAGGTTTATCTCACGCAAGACAAGGTCGGCGAACCGCGCTGGGGCTTCTCTTTCAAGCGTCCGTTGGATCCGGTGACATACGGTGCTTCGGTTTCGAAAGTGGACGGTCGCCCGTGGGTCAATAAAAACTTGCCGGATTCGGCTGCGGGCGCGGATTTAGCGCTGGACAGCGCGCGAATGTTGGCGACCGCCGCTTTCGAAGCGGTGGAGCAAGAGCCGCAAGCCTTTGTGATAAAGGAAGAGCGCAGCGCGAAACGTCCTAACCGACGGGATTGGTATTTTACATGGGAAGCCGTCGATTCGGCGGTCGGCAAAGCGCACTTTCGCCGCGCAGTCAATGTTATCGGCGACCAGGTCCAGCAGCCTTCCGACAATCGCTATTTGAAACTGCCGGAAGAATGGACGCGCTCGGAGAAGAAGATGGGCGCGCGGGGATTTATCATTATGGCGCTCAATATCATCGTGATGCTTGGCGCGCCATTGCTGATAATCATCAATCTCGGCAAACGTTTCAAACGGAGGGAAATTGAATGGCGCGCCGGTATTATTATCGGCATTACAGCGGCGGTTTTCACGCTGATAGGCATCCTGAACGACTTGACGATGTTCTGGAGTAATTACAGCGTGAATATTCCGGTGGCGAATTTTCTAACCGCACAAATCATCGCAAATATCATCGCGGTTATAATGACCTTTTTCATCGCTTTAGTGATGATTAGCGTGACCGAGGCTCTGGTCAAAGGCAAATATAACTACTCACCGTGGACCGGCTTGGGGCGCGGCGAAACGACGGCGCAACGCGACGGCGCGGCTGTAGCATTGGGTGTTATGGGCGTGTTATTCGGCTTGAACTGGCTGCTGAATGGGCTGACCGGCTGGCTCAATCTGCCGCTGCATACTTGGTCGTTGAATATACCCAATGAGATAAATCAATTCAGTCCTTGGCTTGGGGAATTTAAAGAAGTATTGAATAAATCTATCACTACCTGGCCAATGGCGCTGGCAGTGTTTGTCTTGCTCTCCTGCGGGATTAAGAAGGTCTGGCTGCGCACGCTGATTATCGCGGTCGGAACGTTGGGCATATTATCGAAAGTTACTTGTCTCAAGGGTAATCTCACTACTGGGGAATTTATCTGGTGTATTTTACAGGGCTGGATTTGGGTGGCGGTGATGTATTACATCTTTGCGCGGTGGGTGCAGGGGCGTCTTTGGGCGCTCATAGCGGCGGTTTTCATCGTCGGATTGGTCAACGCCGGCTCGGTCTATATCGGCTGGCAAGGCTCGCCTTATAATATCCAGGGCTTAGTATTGCTATTCCTGGCTGCGCTGGCAGCAGTCAAGACATTCACACCTTTGTTGAAGTTGAAAAGTTAGAAAGTTAAAAAAGTTTGAAAGTAGGAAACTCCAATCCTGAGATAATACTTGAACTTGGTCACTCTTAACGAAGTGAAGAGTCTCGTCTCTACCTACCCAGACGAGAGCCTTCACTTCGTTCAGGATGACATCCGACATTGCACATTTGACATAACACTATCTCAATAGCGCGTATATCCGCTTAATCCGCTTAATCCGCTTTGGATTATTTACCTCACCAAGGCAATCTTCCGCGCCTGAATTCTTCCTCCAGTTTCAAAATGCAAGATATAAACGCCGGAACTGAAGTTAGAGGCATCCCATCCTTTCTTATCCTTTCTTATTCACACATTGCTCAATTTTACACATAAAACCAGAGTTGAGGATTTGAAGAGTAACGATGATGATGAAAAAAGGAGATAATTGACGAAAAAGCGGGGGTTCAAGGGGGATTATGACGACCTAAAACCGACATTTAGGCGTGTTTTTGGGGAAATAGGCAGAGTGAACCCTTCCCCCATTTAACCCATAACTTTTGACGCGATTAAATAGAGG
>VGIO01000187.1 GCA_016867855.1 Calditrichota bacterium | reverse complement strand
AAGCCAAACTGGACGCTCTGGATGCAGGGAAATAGGAACTTAAGACCTTAAATTTAAGTTTTTTAAGAAAAAGAGAATTGCTGAGTCGAAAATCTCCGCATAATACCATAGACCCAGATGACGAAGCCGCTCTCAAAGCGGCAATTCTGGAGAAGGGCAATATCCCGCGTCATATCGCGTTCATAATGGACGGCAACGGGCGTTGGGCGCGCGCGCGCGGGCTGCCGCGCCTCGCCGGTCATCGCGAAGGCGTCAAGACCGTCCGCCGGATGGTCGAAACCGGGCCTGAAATCGGCGTCCAAGTGATGACATTTTATACCTTTTCGCAGGAGAACTGGCGGCGACCGGCGATGGAGGTGTCGGCATTGATGGAATTATTAGTCGAATCCATCGAGCGCGAAGTCGAAGACTTGAAGCGTAATCGCGTCGAGTTGCGCGTCATCGGGGAGTTGGATAACTTGCCTCCAGCGCCGCGTGAAGCAATGAAAAACGCCATCCAGACGCTTACCGGCGGCGACCGCCTGACGCTAGTCCTGGCGCTCTCCTATTCGAGCCGCAACGAGATCGTGCGGGCCGTGAATAGAATCATCGCTGCCGATGTTAAGCCTATAGACGAGAACGAGTTCAGCCACTGGCTCGACACTGCCGGTTTGCCCGACCCCGACCTACTCATCCGCACCTCCGGCGAATTGCGCCTCAGCAACTTCCTGCTCTACCAATTGGCTTACACCGAAATCGTCGTTTCCGACAAGCACTGGCCTGAGTTCAGCCGCGCCGACTTGTTCGACTGCATCCGCCGCTACCAAACCCGCGAAAGACGCTTCGGGATGACCAGCGAACAGGTGAAATGACAATGTCAAGGCTCATACTGATGCGTATGAATGATGACTAATGTAAAAAACAATGCGAAGGTTGAGTCGCCGGTCGATTCAACAACGGGGGAGAATAACCGGCTGCGCGGGCAGATTGCCGACATAATGGGCGTTGACCGCTGGGTCGAAGCAGATTACCCTACTGTTGCACCTGTATCTGTCGATGAGGTTATCCTGTTGTTTAAGGGTTATCCGGGTATAATCACCATTGTCGGCGTTGGCACAAATTTTCCAGCAAATTACAGCCCAACGGCGGATGTTCTAACCTTACTCACCGGCCGATTGGTCGGACATTTTGAGCATTCGGCTTTGGGCTGCACAATCGAGGTTTCAGCCGGCTGGCAGATTAAGGATGTCAGGGCGCGTCTGGCGCAGGTCGGACAGTGTGTCCCGTCGCTCGACCGCTTCGAGCGCGGCACCATCGGAGGACGGCTGGCGGCAATTTCTTCTTATGTCGAAATCGGCCGCTTCGACGGCTGGAATAATTACCTTTTAGGTTTGGAAATCATTACGTCGGACGGCGAATTTTTAAAAATCGGCGGTCGCAGCATCAAGGATGTTGCAGGTTATAATTTAAAGTCCCTCTTCACCGGCAGCCGCGGCGCGATAGGAATGATAGCCAGCGCGATCTTCAGGACAAAACCATTGGACAATAAACTGCCCGTCGTTGAGAGAGAAAGTCAAAACGCTTGGTCTCCCTCGCCTGCGAAACAATCCGCCAAATATGACCCGGCTCTAAAGCGGCTGTTCGATCCTCGAGGCCGGATGCGTCCCGGACCCTAAGGTCGGCGCGAAAGTCGCTCTAATGAAATGGACGCGCATACTAATCGCTTTAACGGCGCTGGTCCTGCTGGCAATCTTCGGCGCGCTGGTCATATGGTATCAAATCGCCGGACAGGAACAGGCGCGCAAACTATTAACCGGTAAACTTCGCCCCTATTTGGGTCCTTCCCTTGAAATCGGCCGGCTCTCCCTTTCCGCCGGCAATGTAATTCTGCGCAATATCACCCTTCAACCATCTTCCAACCTTCATCTGCACATCAAAGAGATTCAGGCTGCGCCAAATTTGTGGAGTTTCATCATCCGGGGCGGTCGGAATGCTAAAATGCTGCGCACGGTGCGCATCTACGAGCCTCGCCTTTGGCTGCGCCCAAGTTCAGATTCAGCGGCGACTAATTCCGACAGCCTTCTGCGGCGTCTAACCTATGAATCTCATCCTCTCACACGCCTCAAAGCCTTGAATATCTTAGACCGCGTAGAAATCGAGGCTGGGTCGGTGGTCGCCGGCGCGCCGGGCGTCAAGTGGATTTCCGAATTGAACGCCAGAGTCGAAATCGATGATAAACAGGAAATTACAACCTCTGTTCTGGCGCAATTGCCACAATTCAAAGACGCGGCGCTGCGGATTGAAGCCCAGGGCAGTACCGCCGTGGGCGGTTTTCGAGCCGCCGTCTGTCTGGAAGCACCGGATTTGACTAACATTCCGGAAATATTTCATATCGAAGGTTTGGAGATTAAAAGCGGCGCGGTTCGACTCGACCTCGAAGCGCACGGCGAAGCTGAATTACGCTTGAGCGGCGTCCTGCAAGTGGACAATGGCGTGGCGGACTGGACCGGCAAGGTGAATCTATCCGACTTGAACCTTGACGGCAGATTGTTCGGGAATAATTTGGCGCTAACCGGCGCAGCCAGACTCAACGGCGTCCCGGTCGATCTCGCGGCAAGTTCCGATGATATCCTGGCGAGAAGATGGCAGGCTAAAATATCTTCCAAGGATGTCGATTTGGCAGGACTGAACTTTGGACGTTTCGCGCTGCCGAAAATCGCAGGACAAGCCGATTTCGAGGCCGTCGCGAGCGGGACCAATGATAATATTGATATTGAATTAAATTTGAATTCCGCCAAGTTGGCCATCGACACACTCGATTTTTCCGATGTTCGATTAGCGCTGCGGCTCAACGAAGATACATTGTATTGCGAAAAATTATTCGCCAGGATTTGGGGCGGCGAATTAGACCTGGACGGCGTAATCGCACTCGCCGGCGGGGGTGTTGCGCTGTCGGGTGAGTTCATTCGTTCTTGGACACCGGAGGAATGCCCAACTTGGCTTAAATCCAAATCCCCGTCTTTAACCGCCGAACTAGTCGTTCAACGAGTAAACAAAATCTGGCAAGGTAGAGGGAATGCCATTTTAGTTGGAGCAGAAGGCGCGCCGTTAATAACGGCGTCACTCAAGACAGTTGGCGATTCGTTTATTTTGGAATCGCATTCACCGCGGCTGGAAAGCGGAGCGTTGAACCTCAAATGGACGCCGGAGGCTGTCAAACCCTTGATTTTGACAGTGCATAATATCCGGCCGCTGGCGCAGGATATCATTGATTTGGATGCGCTGCTGCCACCCTTCTTCGACGATTTCGATGGCGAACTGGAATTGCGCGGCGATTTACAGGATGTGCTTTGGGAAGCCAAAATTTTTTCGATTTCCGACAACCGCCGGTTGAATGCTTCAGGCGAGGCTCTTCGCCGTAACGGCAAATGGCTGCTGAACGCGTCGCTGGATGTCAACGAAGATGAAAACCGACTCATCCGCTTCGACTTGAACGCACTACTCGTTAAATATAAAATAACCTTGACTTCGCTGACGGGCTATTCTAAGAGCGGCGTCAGATATCTTTTCGGACGCGGCGTTTACGACCTCGCCCGACGCAAAGTCGAACAGTTCGATTTCAATCTGCGCAATTTACCGTTGGCGAGTCTGGCGCGCTATTTGGAATTAGAAATCGATACGGCATTGGATGGGCGTTTAGACGCTGAGGGATATTATCGCGGCGATAGTCTTCTGTGGAGTGTCGATTTGCGCTTGGCATTTGCCGATGACGCGCTGTTTGCAGCTTCGGGTCGCGGCGCCGCCGGGCAAGGTTGGTATGCTATCGATACCCTGATGTTGACTGATTCGCGCTCGGACCAGGCGATATTGACTGCCCGCGGACGTTATTGCGAGCAGGATAAACGATTGCAGAATGTTATTATTCGCTGCGAACAATTTCCCTTGGAGCGCGCCTTTAAGGTCGGTCTGCCGCAGTTGGAAGCGCGCTTCGGCGGTAGTTTAAATAGTCTATTCGAAGCCGACGGCCGGCTCGACAGCCTGCGGCTGACGACCGATATGCATATTCTAAACGGTACACTGTTTGGCCGGCCGGGCTATTGGGCAAACCTGCAGATTATCACCGGCCAAGATGGATATCATTACATTCAGCGCGGGGATTTGGGTAAGAATCTACGCCCTCTGTTCAGAATTGAGGGTAGGCGCGCCCTGAACGGAGAGCGCTGCCAATATCGCATCGACGCCGATGACGCCAACCTGATGGATTTGATTTGGGCTTTAACCGGCCGGGATATTCCGGTTAAAGGCTTAGGGCGGCTGCAATTCACACTGGATGGAAAATCGACGCCCGAACGTGGACGCCTGGTGTTGTCGGTTGCATCCGGCGCTATCGCCGATTTGACCTTCGACCGTTTAAACCTCGCTTTAGACTTGCAGGACTTGAGCGGCCCAGATCCGCGTCTTTTCATCGACACGGCCTTAGTCCACTTCTGCGATGCACAGGCAACTTTGCAGGGCTGTATTCCCTTTCTTAAGTCTCGACCGCTGGAAGTTGCTGCGACCTTATCCGGCAACCTATTCAGTCTGCTGCCGCGGCTGGATGCGGATTTTTTCAGCCGACCGCAAGGCGAAGGAAGCCTAAATTTGACTTTAGGCGGCGCTCTCGAGCGGCCGCGCCTGACTTATGGCCGATTTGAACTGCACAACAGCGGGATTAGAATGGCGGATGTATTCCGGCGGGTAGAAGGCGTGCGCATCTCGATTAAATTAGACGACAACGGCCGCGTCCGCATCGAACGACTGACCGGCCGCATCGACGACCAGCCGTTCTTTATCTCCAACCGCACGCCGCGCCGCGAAGACGGCGAGGAATCTATCCAAATTGGCGATTTCGACTTAGGGATTCTGCAATTCGCCACCGGCAGCGAAGGACTCTGGGCGGTCATTCCGGGTTTAATGGATAAGGGCTGGGGGGGATACGTCCGGATGCGCGGGTTGGACGGCAAGGGCGCCTTCGAATTCAAAGGTCCAGCCGAAAATCCCTCCGGCGTCGGGCAGGTCGCTTTTCGCAACGCCACCTTTACTTATCCGTTCTTAGTCGATGAAAAAGCGCTGCCTTCTGCTTTTACTCTGAAATTAGTCGGTTTATTGGAACGGATGCGCTGGGACGCGCAGATAATTCCCGAACGCGGCTGCCATTATATGCGTGAAGTATCGGGCTTAAGCGAACTACCGGGCTTAGGCTCGTTAAAAAAACGCGTCGGCGCAGATTATATCGATGTTGACTTTAAACTCCACCTCGACCTGCAAATCGACGACAATCCCGTCGGATTGATTTTTCAAGGCGTGGTCAAGGACTCGCTAATGCTCAAGGGCGAGTTGACTTCGACACAGGGAACGATTGAACTGCTGGATTTAAAGTTTCAGGTCAGTCAAGCCGGGATTCAATTCAGTCCGCCGGAAATAGAGCCTTTCATTTACGGCAGCGCCTGGACGAATGTCACCGATACGCTCACCGGCCAGCCTCTGGAGGTGCGTCTCAAACTGCAAAGCACAGCGACCGGCAAACCTCTGCGGTTGACAGCCGAACAAGGTGGACGGGTTTTAGCCCCGGCGGATGCTCCTGGCGCTGTCGAAAGCGAGCGTCGGCGGGGGAGCCAATTTTCAGATATTATCATCACATTCGAAGATGACCGCGGGCATTCGCAGGAACAGATCATTGCTCTGCTGGGTTATACACCTGAACAATTGCCCGGTAAAATTTCCGCCAACCAGTTATTGCGCGTAGCGCCGATTACTCGCTGGACGC
>VGIO01000186.1 GCA_016867855.1 Calditrichota bacterium | reverse complement strand
GTTATGGGAGATTCCTAAAGGGAGGATTGCCGCCGGGACGGTCTGGCATACGCTCGGCTATCCATTGGGATATAACCTATATGGCGGCGGCTGGATCTATGCGATGTCAGACGAACTGCTGTCGCTTGGCGTGGCGTCGGCGCTGAACGCCCGCGACCCGCGCAACGACCCGCACCGGCATCTGCAGGATTTTAAAACCCATCCGTTCATCAGCGCTATGCTGAAGGACGGCAAGATGGTCAAATACGGCGCCAAGACCATCTCCGAAGGCGGTTATTGGGCGATGCCGCAGATATACGCCGACCGGCTGATGTTAGTAGGCGAGTCGGCAGGATTTTTAAATTCGATGCGGCTCAAGGGCATTCACCTGGCGCTCAAGTCGGGTATGATGGCAGCTGAGACCGCTTTCGAAGCCTTGAGCAAGGAAGACTACTCCGCCGTGGTGTTGAAAGGTTACGATGAGCGCTTTCACCGCAGTTGGGCGGCGCGGGAACTCTACCGCGTGCGCAACTTCCATCAGGCTTACGAGAAATGCTTGTTCAACGGGATGTTCCATACCGGGCTGCAGATGATGACTGCCGGGCGCGGCGTCAAGAACCGCTACCACGCCGAGGCTGATCACAAGCGCTACCGCAAACTGACCGAGGAGCCCGACCTGCGCCGGCCTATCGCTCGCAAGTTCGACGGAGTGCTGACCTTCGACAAACTGACCGATGTCTTTGCATCCGGCACGAAGCACGAGGAGCATCAACCGTCGCATCTGAAGGTGCTGGACCTCGACATCTGCAGCGGGCGCTGCGCGGTCGAATACGGCAATCCCTGCCAGCACTTCTGCCCGGCGCAGGTGTATGAGATGGTCAAGACCGAAGACGGCAAAAAGAAACTACAACTAAGCCCATCGAATTGTGTCCACTGCAAGACCTGCGACATCGCCGACCCTTATGAGAACATCACTTGGGCGCCGCCGGAGGGCGGCGGCGGGCCGAAGTATGGGGGGATGTAGGAATGGCAACAAACACCGACAAAGGCTTCTACAATGAAGCCAGAAAATATGCAGAGAACTGGAAGCAAAACTATCTGGCAAAAGAATGGAAAAACGATCGACTTCCAATTGAACCCAAAAATCCTGGCTGGATCCCCTTTGGTCCGGGATTTAATGGGAATACTCATCCTTTAGTATTGCCGATTCGATATCAATGGTTTAACCTCGCACCAAGTATTAGGCGAGAAGTCAAACAATATTTTTGTGATGAAGGTATTCGTCCGCATGATTTTTTTGGACATTTACTAAGTTCACAAGCATTCTGTTTGAATCTTTTTGGGAAATTCAAGTCGCACCCCGAACATTTACGAGAATTCATCGTTAAAACTTTGGGATTAAATGGCCACGAATATATGAAAATTCATAGACTTGAATTTGAGTGGAATGACGAAGAAATTGTTACAAAAATATTTAATGAAGTTACCGGCACTCGTGGTTATAAGCAAACCACGTCTGATATGAAGATTGAATATCAATATGGCAACAAGGATTGTCTTTTATTAATCGAGTTCAAGTTTACAGAAGGAACAGGACCTTCGTCCAAACTACCATTTGGTGAATGTTCAATTTCTGATAAAGCTGGATGCGATTCAAGATTGAAATTGATGATAAATCCGAAAGTCTGCCCGTTAGAATGTAATTCAACAAAACCTCAGTATTATTGGTCAATAATCAAGGACAATCCTGGTATTCTTAAAAATGAATTTCTAACAATCGATACTCTCTGCCCATTTCGTTTCGATGGATATCAATTAATGCGTAACCAGTTAATGGCGCATTTAATAGAGAAGAGAGACAGCAAACGATGTGATTTTCTTGTAATATATGATGGTCGTAATGATGTAATTAAAAAACGACCAATAAAAATTAATAGGTCAGAATACATTCAACTTGATAATTGGAAAAATGTCGTGCAAAATGACAGGTTTCATTATTCAACTATTCAAGAGGTTTATCCTGCATTAAGTGATCATCTCGGTGATATTAGAAATTACTTGTCTATTCGGTATGGTCTTGACTAAAGTGAAATACAAGTATTGTCTTGGAGTGATTTATGTTTGAAATCGATAAAATATACAATGATGACGCTCTTTGCAGAATGCCCGACCTTCCCGACAACAGCATTGATTTGGTGATTGCTGACCCGCCTTATGGTCTGGGCAAGGACTATGGCAACGATTCGGATAAACTCAGCCCACACAATTACTTGAAATGGACTGAAAAGTGGCTGTCACTTGTCATACCTAAGATAAAAAACACTGGAAGTATGTTCATTTTTACGACCTGGCGTTTTAATCCTGAGATATTTTCATTCTTAAAGACAAAAATGATAATGCTGAACGAAATCATCTGGGACCGGAAGGTGCCGAGTATGGGCGGCAGCACACGACGGTTCAGTTCGGTTCACGATACTATCGGTTTCTTTGCTAAATCCAAGAACTACTATTTCGACCTCGATGCAGTTCGCATTCCCTATGATGCGGAAACCAAAAAAGCCCGCACCAGGTCAATTTTCATCGGGAAAAAGTGGCTAGAGGTAGGTTACAATCCCAAAGATGTCTGGACAGTGTCTCGTCTGCATCGCATTCATTCCGAGCGTGAAGACCATCCAACCCAGAAGCCTCTCGAAATCATCGACCGAATGGTTCTGTCCTGCTCACCGGAAGATGGAGTAGTCCTCGACCCGTTCGCAGGTTCTGGAACTACCGTGATTTCTTGCATATTGAATTCAAGACATTATATTGCTTACGAGATTAATCCTGAATATTTTCAAATGATTTTAAACCGGATTGAAAGAGCCGACAGCGAGAAAATTTTCGATAATTGTATTGACCGCAATGATGAATATGGTGAATACTTATCGAGAAATCTAAGCCAGGTAAATTTAATAGAATAGCCGAATTGATATGTCCTCCCCCATTTTCTACGACGACGACCGCTTCTGGTCGCTGCTTGAGCCGTTCCTATTCCCGCCGGCGTTTTGGACCGCTGCCGCAGGTGAGGTCGAAGGCGTCGTCAAACTGACCGGATTGCAGTTTGGTGCAGTGGTTTTAGACCTCGGTTGCGGGCCGGGACGGCACACGCTCGAACTGGCACGGCGCGGGTATAAGGTTACCGGCGTGGACCGCACCGAACGCTACCTCGCCGCGCTCAAAGCCCCCGCAGATAATGAGCATTTGCCGCTCGAAATCGTGCAGTCCGATATGCGCGACTTTGTTCGCCAGGAAGCCTTCGATGTCGCAGTGAACCTCTACACTGCTTTCGGCTACTTCGTCGATATTGAAGACGACCGGCGGGTGCTGAAGAATCTGTTCGACTCGCTGAAACCCGGCGGCAAAGCCGTGCTGCAGATGAACTGCAAGGAGCGGTTAGCGCGCATCTTCCAGCCGCGCGGCTGGGAAGAAGTGAATGGCGAGTTCAAACTCGAAGAGCGCACCCCTCATCCGGATTGGAGCGGCATCCACAACCGCTGGATACACATCAGCCGCGAAGGTATTAAGACCGAATTCATCTTCGACCTGCGCATCTATTCGGCTGTCGAACTCAAGACCGAAATGCTGAACGTCGGCTTCAGTAAAGTCGATATCTACGGCGGGCTGAGCGGTGAGCCGTTCGACCAGAATGCGCGCTGGTTAGTAGCAGTTGGACATAGAAGTTAAAACCTGAAAATAAGCGCATTGCTTTCCACCGCGCCGTTAACCGTATGGTCAGGATGTAGAAAAGCCAGACTGGATTGTAAATTGAAATTGTAAATTATAGGGTTATGATGAACCTGCATTCGACGCGGTTGGAACATTTATCGTTGAAATCGGGATGGATTAAACTTAAGTCAATCGAGCATTTTTGTGTAGATTACATATGAATTATCGCACCGCTCCTAATTTACTGCACGCTGACAGATTCCATTGCGGTATGAATTCGATCATTTTAGCCCAGACTTTGCGGGCGAAAGCTTTAAATACTAACGCTTGAGGCGAGTCCGGCTCGGCAATGACCACCGGATAGCCGTTGTCGCCGGTTTCGCGAATCAGCGGGTCGAGCGGGATTTCGCCGAGGAATTCGACGTCGAGTCGGTCGGCGGTGAGCGCGCCGCCGCCGGATGAGAAAATATTCGTTCGCTGCGAGCAATGCGGACAGATGAAGTAGGACATATTTTCGACAATGCCTAAAACCCGCACCTTTACCTGATTGAACATCTGCAAGCCGCGGCGGGCGTCGATGAGCGCCACATCGGACGGCGTAGTTACAATGACGGCGCCATCGACGGGGACTTTCTGCACTAAAGTTAATTGAGCGTCGCCGGTGCCCGGCGGCAGGTCAACTACCAGGCAATCCAACCTTCCCCAGTCAACATCGTGCAGGAACTGTTCGACCGCTTTCATCACCATCGGTCCGCGCCATATCATCGGTGAATCGGCCGGCACGAAGTAACCGATGGAAATAACCTTCAAACCAAAGACTTCAGCCGGCAGTATTTTTAAGCCCGGCGTATCAGGAACACTGCGCACGCCGAGCATCGTCGGCGCCGATGGTCCGTAAATATCGGCGTCCAGCAGCCCGACTGCCAAGCCGGCTTCCTTCAATGCCAAAGCCAGATTCACGGCAATTGTTGACTTACCGACGCCGCCCTTTCCGGAGGCTACGGCGATGATTAACTTTACATCCGGCAGCCGATTTTGCTCCGCCCAAGGGTCGTCGGGAGCGGTTTTCGTCGAGCGCAGCGAGCCATCCGGCAGGACCTCGACCACTTCGCTAATCTCAGGAACCTCTTTTCTGACGGCGGCGGTAACGCCGTGTTTCAAGGTCTGTGTCGCCGACGGGCAGCCCTGACAATGTCCCTTAAGACGGACATAAACCTTATTATCCTTGACATCGACTAATTCGACATCCCCGCCATCGGCTTGCAGCGCCGGACGAATGGTCGATAAGGCTTGTTCTATTTTGGATTTGATCGACATTCCGAATTTATGAGAAATAATACTGGCGAGCGACGGTTTCCAACCTGTCTTTTAAGTCTATTCTGATTGATAATGACTTAAATATATAATCTGCTAAATCTGCAATTAATATATCTCAATCCTTCCAATCGGCAATGAATATATTCGTCGAATGTGGATGCGGTCCGCAGCGATTGGAACACCATATCAACTTCCTGCCATCGTTCGAGAACATCGGGAAGCCGTCGAAGATCGAACCGTAGGTGATTTGTTCCAAACCCGTCCCGTCGGTGTTGATTATAAATAAGTTGAACACGGGCATTCGGCCTCTTTCAGACTGGCTGCCATAGTTCGAGCAGAAAATCACGCGCTTGCCATCAGGATGGACATAAGGCGCGAAAGACGCTACGCCGAGGTCGGTAATCTGGCGGCGTTCAGATCCGTCGGGGCGCATTATCTGTAGTTCGAAGCGCATCGGCGCGACCAGGCGGCGGTCGAAGAGGTCTTTGTAACGTTTAACCTCTTCGTCGGTTTGAGGCAGATGACTGCGGAAGATAATCCATTTCCCGTCCGGCGAGAAGAACGGACCGCCGTCGTAGCCTAGTGTGCGCGTCAACTGCCGCACATTTTTACCGTCGATGTCCATCGTATAGAGGTCGAGGTCGCCATTACGCACGGAAGTGAAGACGATTTGTTTGCCATCGGGAGAAACGGCGCTCTCGGCGTCGTAGCCGGGCGTATCGGTCAGGCGCTCCAGATCGCTGCCGTCGCGATTGACGGTATAGACATCGTATTCGTCCAGCGACCAGACATAACCGGCTTTGCGGTCCGGCTCCGGCGGCGGCTCCGGCGAAAAAT
>VGIO01000185.1 GCA_016867855.1 Calditrichota bacterium | reverse complement strand
CGCCTCCTATCAAGTATTAACTCCTTAAAAATAAATTAAATAATGTAATTGTTCCTCTGGCACGCGGCTTGCGTGCAATACTGCGGGGATAAAACCGTAAAAGAGATGATCAAAGGCATTTATCATGCGGCTGCGGGGATGCTGCCGCGAATGAACCAGCAGGAAACGGTCGGCAATAATCTGGCAAATGTCAACACGACCGGATTTAAAGCTGACAAACGATTCTTCCGCACGGAGTTGAACAACAAGTTGCTGCAAGGCGGCGAGCATGGCCAGCCGGTCAAATTGTCTGAGTCTCAGTTTAGTTTGGTTACTGACTTTTCGCAGGGGACATTTGCCGAAACCCGCAATCCGCTGGATGTGGCAATCAACGGCGACGGCTTCTTCGTCATCGAGACAGGCGATTCAGTAAGTTACACGCGCGGCGGCAATTTCGCCGTCAATGGCGCTGGCGAATTAGTCAATATCCGCGGTCATAGAGTGATGGGCGAGGAAGGCCCTATCCGCATAAGCGGCAAGGACATTGTCATTCGAGCCGACGGGGCGGTGGTCGTGGACGGCAAAACTGCCGGCACTCTGAAACTGGCAGATTTCGAACAACCCTACCAATTGCGCCGCAATGGCTGGGGTTATTTCACCCCCTTCCCGCCTCAAGACCCGAAAGAAGCCGAAAGATTCGACCTGCGGCAAGGATTTCTTGAGAATTCCAATGTTGACCCTATTGCTGAAATGATAGATATGATCGAATTAAACCGCAACTACGAATCCTGCCAGAAAGCCATCCACGCTCAAGATGAAACTCTGCGGCAGGTAGTGCTGGAAATCGCCAAATAATAAGGCTTTAGGCTTTAGGTACATAAAGATTAATACTAATATTAATAATAAAAGTCTATTGATTTTTAACCCTTTTATTAGTCATTAGTTGTTGCGCTCTTAAATGAGTAGTTAAGAAAGCCCAAAGCCTAAAGCCCAAAGCCTATGAACACAAGGAATAAGCAATGATACGCGCTCTGCGTTCGGCTGCGTCGGGTATGTATGCGCAGCAACTCTACATCGATACCATCGCCAATAACCTGTCCAATGTCAACACGACCGGTTTTAAGCGCGCCAAGATGGAGTTCCAGGACTTGGTCTATCAGACAATTCAGGGCAGCGGCAACTCATCCGAACTGGAAGCCGTGCTGCCGACCGAATTGCAAATCGGTCACGGCGTCAGGCCGATAGCCATCCAGAAGTCTTTCGAGCAAGGGAATATTCTGCCGACCGGCAATCCGCTGGACTTATCCATCGACGGCGTAGGTTTCTTTCAAGTCGCCAAACCGGACGGGACGGTCGTCTATTCCCGCGACGGCTCGCTGAAAATATCGCCGACCGGCGCAATCGTCACCTCCGATGGCTATAACATAGAACCGCCGATTACAATACCAGCCGACACTGCCGATGTTATGATTGCCCGCGACGGCACGGTGTCGGTAACGCTCATCGGTGAGACCGAGCCGCAGACGCTCGGGCAGGTTGAACTGGCGCGTTTCGTCAATCCCGCTGGTTTGCACAGCCTAGGGCAGAATCTATATAAAGAAACGGTCGCTTCGGGACCGCCTATCTTAGGCAATCCCGGAAGTGACGGAATGGGACTAATTTCACAGGGTTTCCTCGAATCCTCCAATGTGCAGATTGTCGAGGAGATGGTGGCGATGATTGTGGCGCAGCGTGCTTATGAGGTGGCTTCCAAAGCCATTCGCACGGCTGAAGAGATGTTGACGATAGCCAATAACCTGAAGCGGTAGAGCCGGGGCTTTGGGCTTTGGGCTTTGGGATAAGGCGCAAGGCGGACGCCCTCGTCCGCCACAACTCAAGCACGATTTTTCGACGGACGGGGGCGTCCGCCTTGCGCCTTATCCTGTTATTTCTACTACTATTAGTAAAATCAGAGTATTTGTATCCCTAAAGCCTAAAGCCTCAGAACTTGTTGTTCGTCAAATTAAGAATGTTTAATATTCCAACATACTTAATGTTATCGGTGGTCATAACTTTTGGATCCACCGTCCAGGAACGAATCGCTGCCGCGGTGCAAAATCATTACGCTGGTCTGCTCGACGGTAAGGTTGTCAGTTGGGAGTTGCAGTTCCGTCGCGTGCCGGAGTTGAAATCGGAGGAAGTCAAAATCCTCTCGGTGCGCAGCGATGACAATGTCGCCCTGCGCGGCGCACGGGTATGCTGGGTAGCAGTGGAAGAGAAAAGCAAACGCCGTGAAATTCCGGTTACCATCACGCTGAAGACCGTCGAAAGAATACCGGTCGCTGCGATAGATATACAACCTCGCACGCCTTTAAGTCTTGATCTGGTCGAATGGCGTGAGATGCCGACCGGTCATTTAGGGCAGGCGCATATTTTAAGCGCCGATGAATTAGCCATTGGCTGGGCGAAAGTCCGCATCCCTGCCGGAACGATTTTAACATCCCGTAAAATTGTTCCCCAGCCGGCAGTTACACTCGGACAAAATGTAGATTTGGTCATACGAGTCGGACGCATCGAAGCCAAAGCCGCCGGCAAAGCGCTCGAAGACGGCCGCGTCGGCGAGAACATCCGCGTTTTGAACACCGCCAGCGGGTTTAGGCTGCGCGGGAAAATTGCATCCAACGGAGAGGTCATAGTCGAATGAGTCAAAAGGACGACCGCGAATTATTGTTTTGGCTGATGCTGCTTTCAATGTGTCTGTTAGCCAGCCTGACCTTAGCCCAGCCGCCGGCTGTATCGAGCGTTAGCGCCTCTAGACCGGCGCCGACATCGTTGTTCGCCGACCAGCGCGCCTTTCGCCCGGGCGATGTCGTCACTATTCTGCTGATGGAATACACGACCGGCTCTAACGAAGCCTCGACCAACGCCGATCTTGAGCATCTCATAGAAGCCACCAACGCCGGCAGCGGTTCGCTCGCCAGCATTCCCGCGCTGGGACTGAAGGCGGGGTTATCAAGCGACCAGAAGGCGCGCGGCGGGACTTCCCGCAGCGGCACACTGCGCGGTAAAATGGCTGCCCGGGTGGTCGAAATTATGCCCAACGGCAACCTCCGCCTCGAAGGTATGCGCCGTATTAATGTTAACGGCGAAGAACAGACGACCATTCTCACCGGCGTCGTCCGACCACGCGACATCCTATCAGATAACAGCGTATATAGTTATCTCATCGCTGACGCGGCGATTTCATATAAAGGTAAGGGCGTCGTCGATGAAGCCCAGCGACCGGGAATACTGCTACGGTTCATAAATTGGCTGTTTTGAATTTGGAATTTGGAATTTGGAATTAATTTCAATGTTAATGCTAATGCCAATGAAGAATAATATGAAATAGTTAAAATCTGACTGGATTGGAGCGAATCCGACATCGTCATTATACAAAACTATATCTCTCCAATTCTTTATTAGTATTATCATTGTCATTAGCATTAGCATTATCATTGTCATTAGCATTAGTCATTTTCATTAGTCATTCGCAATGAAAAAGTCGATAAATATCACAATTCCGATTTTAGCCGGACTGATTTTAGCCGGCGCGCTGGAAGGCGCGGTCAGGGTCAAAGATGTCGGCAAGATTGCCGGGTCGGATGCCTTAAGGCTCATCGGCTACGGATTAGTGGTCGGACTGGAAGGCACGGGCGACAGTCCGAAGAGTCTCTATACGAACCAGGCGCTGGCAAATATGTTGGAGAAGTTCGGCATCGCAGTTGACGGGTCTCGAGTGCGCGCGAGCAATGTCGCGGCGGTGATTGTCAACGCTGATGTGCCGCCTTTCAGCCGCGCCGGGGCACGTTTCGATGTCATCGTCTCGTCGCTGGGCGACGCCAAATCGCTGCAAGGCGGCGTCTTGCTGCAAACCACCTTAAACGATATTTCCGGCGCTGTGTGGGGCGTCGCTGCCGGACCGCTGTCCATCGGCGGCTTCAATGTAGAAGCCGGCAATGTCAGCGTCCGACAGAATTATGCCTCCGTAGGCCGCGTTCCCAACGGTGGCGAATTAGTTTTTGACCTCGGCACAAAATCGGCTGATACAACGCAACTCACATACACTCTAAATCACGGCGATTATATCACCGCGCGCAGGTTATCCAAAGCGGTGAACAACCACTTCGGCGAGTTGGTCGCTATGCCGCTCGACCCGGTCTCGGTGCGCATCACAGTGCCGGCAGGTTACGCCTCACTGGACAGCATCGTGCTGTTCATCGCTGAATTAGAGGCGGTTACCTTTGAGCCGGACATTGCCGCGCGGGTGGTCATTAACGAGCGCACCGGAACTATCGTCATAGGCGAAAATGTCAATCTATCGACCGTGGCTGTTTCGCACGGCGCCTTGTCCATCACCATCAAAGCCACGCCGATGGTGAGCCAGCCGCAGCCATTTTCGCGGGGTGAAACCCGCACCGAGCAGTATCAGGAAGTTACAGTCGAACAACGCGGCACCGGCGTCGTGGTCATTCCTGGCACGACCACCGTCGGCGACATCGCTGCCGCGCTCAACCGGCTTGGCGTTACCCCGCGCGATATCATTGCGATATTCCAAGCCTTGAAACAGTCCGGTGCGCTGCAGGCGGAACTTGTAATTATTTAATGCTAATGCTAATGTTAATGCTAATGCCAATGCTAATGAGGAATAATATGAAATAGTTAAAATCTGGCTGGATTGAGAGCGAATCTGACACCTCATTATACAAAACTATACCTCCCGATTCTTCATTAATATTAACATTATACCAAGTCGCAATCAATCGGATGATAAATGTCAAGACAAATTCACTACAGATTAAACGGATGAAACGGATAATCCTGCAGATCTGCTATGTTAATCCGTTCTATCCGTTTAATCCGTTGTAAAATTTGAATCCCTTTTATTCATTATGAATGCAAATTGGCATTAGCATTAGCATTGGCGTTAGCATTAACATTGAAATTAATTCCAAATTCCAAATTCCAAATTAGATTGGAAGTTAATCTAAATAACGGCATTCCGGTCGTCAAGTCGAAGGATGCGGCCGAGGCTGCGGAAAAGAAGCGTCTGCAGCAAGCCGCGCGGCAGTTCGAGGCGATGTTTCTCAACCAGATGCTCCAGATTATGCGCAAGTCGGGATCTATCATAAATGAAGATGAGAAAGATGGGATGGGGCTGGGCTGGGACAATCCCTATCAAGAACTGTTCGATTGGCAGTTGGCGCTGCGGCTGAGCGAAAGCCGGCCGTTAGGAATCGCTGATGCTCTCAAGCGGCATTATGAGCGTCAAATCAGCGAAGCACAGCCTTTGGAACTGCAGCCGGCAAAACCGCTGCCGCGACTGAATAGCCGCGCTGGTGTTCCATATCTGAAAGAAGACGTAGCGCTGAATTCGATTGTAGCGCGCGCGGCTGAACATCATCAAGTTGACCCGGCGCTTATCAAGGCCGTCATCACAGTCGAATCGGGCGGCAATTCCAAAGCCATATCCAATAAGGGCGCTAAAGGTTTGATGCAGTTGATGGATTCGACCGCTGCCGAGGTTGGCGTGCGCAATCCCTTCGATGTTAGACAGAATATCAATGGCGGCACAGCCTATCTGCGCCGGATGCTCGATCGCTATCAAGGGAACACCAGGCTAGCCTTAGCGGCGTATAACGCCGGTCCTGGCGCTGTTGACCGCTACGCTGGCGTCCCGCCTTACAAAGAAACTACCGCTTATGTGAATAAAGTATTGGAAGCCTACAGACGTGAACAGGCATCTGCCAAGCATAATAACTCCACCGAGTTATCAGAATTACCTTCTGTCAACCCGTCGCGGTTGACAGTGGAACATCTAATGGCTGCTGACCATAGTGGATTAGCAGTGGAAAAGGGAAATACCAGACCGG
>VGIO01000184.1 GCA_016867855.1 Calditrichota bacterium | reverse complement strand
TAATCCAGAATTCACTTAATCAAATCCAAAATCTAAAATCCAAAATCCAAAATCCAAAATCCAAAATCCAAAATCCAAAATTTGGAGTTTCCTTGAAAAGCATCGTCATAGACCCCATCACCCGACTTGAGGGGCATGGGAAAATACATTTGTTCGTTCACGACGACGGCTCGCTGGCAAATTGTTATTTTCAAATACCGGAATTACGCGGATTTGAGCAGTTCTGTGTAGGTCGGCCAGTCGAAGAGATGGCGCGCATCTGCACCCGTATATGCGGCGTCTGCCCGGATGCGCATCATTTAGCCGCCGCCAAAGCCGCAGACGCTGTCTATGGCGTCAAGCCGCCGCCGGCCGGCGAAAAACTGCGCCGCCTGCTCTATAACGGCTTCTTCGCCGGCGACCATACAACCCACTTCTACGCCCTCGGCGGACCTGATTTTGTCTGCGGACCCGATGCACCTGCTGCCGAGCGCAATGTGCTTGGCGTGATTGCCAAAGTTGGACTCGAAACCGGCAAAGCCGTCATCGCTCAGCGCGCCCGCGGCCAACGCATCATCGAAATCATCGGCGGGAAAAAAGTCCATCCCGTTACCGCCATTCCCGGAGGCCAAGCCAAACGCGTCTCTAAAGAAGAACAAACCGAGATGATTAAAATCGGCGAAGAGATGGTCGAATTCGCCAAATTCACAATCAAAGCGCTTAACGATATTGTGCTGGCAAACAAAGGCTATGTTGACCTTATACTCTCGGATATGTTCGCTCATAAAACCTATAATATGGGCTTGGTAGATGAGAACGGAAAGGTTAACTTCTACGACGGCAAAGTGCGCGTGCGCGGTCCAGACGCAAAGATTCACTGCGAATATGAACCCAAAGATTACCTCGAATTCGTCGCCGAACATACTGAACCCTATTCTTATCTTAAATATCCTTATCTAAAGAAGATCGGCTGGAAAGGCTTTGTGGATGGTGTTGATTCAGGGGTATATAAAGCCAGCCCGCTGTCGCGGCTGAATGTTTCCGACGGAATGGCAACCCCGCTTGCACAAGCGGAATATGAGAGATTCTACGAAACTTTGACCGGCGATAAGAACGGCAAAATTCCAGTTGACGCCACACTGGCTACCCACTGGGCGCGAGTCGTCGAATTAGTGTATGCAGCTGAAGCCACGCTGGAACTTGCCAAAGATGACGAAATCACATCCGACAAAATCCAGAATGTCCCGACCGAATGCGTCGGCGAAGGCATCGGTATCGTCGAAGCCCCGCGCGGCACACTGACGCACCACTACAAGACCGATAAGAACGGTTTCATCACCGAAGCCAACCTAATCGTCGGCACAACTAACAATAACGCGCCTATCACAATGTCCATCAAGAAGGCGGCGGAAGGTCTAATAAAGAAGGACGTGCAAATAACCGACGGCATTTTAAACCGCATCGAGATGGCATTCCGAGCCTACGACCCCTGCTTTGGCTGCGCTACGCATACCTTGCCAGGGCAAATGCCGCTGGAAGTCATAGTATATAACGCTGAATCAGGCGAAGTTCTGCAAACGGCAAGCCGGAATATTTAATCCTTGAAAAATGTTCAACCCTTGCTTATATTGTGTCTTGGCAACGAGGTCGTGAGCGACGACCGGCTGGGCTACGAAATATGGCTGAGATTATCGAAATGTGCGCTGCCGGAGGATGTTGAAGCACTGTTTGAACCTGCAGCGGGATTTAGGCTGTTGGATTTGCTGTCCGGCCGGCGGCGGGTATTGATTGTGGACGCAATCATAACCGGCAGCGCGCCGCCCGGCGCGCTTCACTTCTTTCCGGCTGGCCATCTAACGCCATCCCGTCAATTGACCTCCAGCCATCAAATTAACCTGCCGACCGCGCTTGAATTAGGTCGAATGATGGATATTCCAATGCCGGATAAAATCGATGTGCTGGCAGTCGAAGCCGAAGATGTGACCACGCTCAAAGAAGCGCTGACAGAACCTGTAGCGATGGTTGTGCCAGAGGTGGTGCAAAAGGCGTTAGACTGGATAAAAGATTCTTGCTCCTAAAAGCTCATACTGAACGCAGTGAAGTATCTCGTCCGAAAACAAGAACGAGATCCTTCGCTTCGTTCCGAATGATATTTGCTGGTTAATTTCCAAAACAGACTTTCAAAAAGGATACTAAATGCAAACCGAAAAAAGAGAAATCCCTTCCAAATTTGGTCCGCCTAAGACCTGCCCGGAGTGCAGCGGACGCGGCTGGGTGGACAACCGCTGCATCACGCCTGACCACGCCCATCGCTGCGGATATTGCGACGGCAAAGGCTTCGACGCCGGAGGCAAGGAGTGTTATGCCTGCCGAGGCACCGGTCTCATCGAAGTCCGTCAGGTCGATAAGAATCCCTGCCCGGTCTGCTCCGGCGCTGGAGTTTATCCCGTCCCGCCCTCGATGGTTGCCGCTGACTTCGCATATAAACCCGGCTGGGGCAAGAAATAAATCCCAAATATCAAGATTAACACTTATACCGACGACTATTCGACGCTGATAATAGTTGACTTCGGTGTTTATCGCCCGGCAAGGGGGACATTCCGTCCCCCTAATTATTTTTTGTTTGATACCAATTTGCATTCAAATGAATAATAAAGGGATGCAAAATTAACAACGTATTAAACGGATAGAACGGAGCTAATTGCAAAAGAGATGATTAATCCGGAAAACTCAGACCATGGCGAGGCGGACGCCCTCGTCCGCCTTGCCATCAGTTAATAAATCCAACACTTTTGCAATTACCTCAACGGATTGACATAGTACTTTACAGGATTATCCGTTTCATCCGTTTAATCTGTTGTGAATTTGTTTTGACATTTATCATCCGATCGATTGCGACTTGGTATTACTATCTATTTACGGGACTGACCAGTCGTATGTCATCCTGAACAAAGTGAAGGATCTCGTCTGGTTAAGTAAGTCTTTAGGACGAAATCCTTCACTTCGTTCAGGATGACGACATCTTACGCTTGACATAACACTAACGCTTCTCTTGCATAAATGAAATTGAGAGTATGATTTTTCCATTAAAAATTATATGGATTTAGCAGATGACCGCTGAGGTTTAGCCATCGGCTTGAGTTGCAGTTAATTTTATGCTTGACAAGTAGAACTGCAGGTTATATATTAAAAATAGTGGAAATAATCCAAATGCTATGTTTGATACCAAACATCAAATTGTGATGAACTTCGTGCAGCATTCGGTTCGGAATTAAAAACAGGCATCTTCAATTCGCTCTGCGTGATGATATAGAACACGACCTGATATATCATAAGACTTAGTCATTAAAATTCAAAAACATAAAATAAAAATCCAAAATCATTGGAGTTCCAATGTCTCTTCGTATCGGAATCAACGGCTTCGGCCGGATTGGAAGGTTGGTCTTCCGCGAGATGATGCGGCGCGGCGGATTTGAAGTCGCACTCATCAACGACATCACCGACGCCAAGACGCTCGGTCACCTCCTAAAATACGACTCGACGCACGGGAAGTATCCAGGCGAAGTGTCGGTCGAAAGCGACTGCATCGTTGTGAACGGAAAGAAAATCAAGGTGTCCGCCGAGCGCGAGCCGCAGAAACTGCCGTGGAAAGACCTCGGCGTTTATTTTGTAGTCGAATCCACCGGCGTGTTCACCAAACGCGAGAAATGCGCCTGGCACCTCGATGCCGGCGCTGAAAAAGTGCTGCTGACCGTCCCAGCGAAAGGTGAAATCGATGCGACCATCGTAATGGGCGTCAACGAGTGGATGCTAAAATCCGAACATAAAATCATCTCCAATGCTTCCTGCACTACTAACTGTTTGGCGCCGATGACTAAAGTGCTGCACGAGAAATTCGGCGTGGTTAAAGGTTTAATGAACACTATCCATGCTTACACTAATGACCAGCGGGTGCTGGACCTGCCGCATAGCGACCTGCGGCGGGCGCGCTCGGCAGCCCTGTCGTCTATTCCCACTTCGACGGGCGCGGCTAAAGCCATCGGGTTGGTCATCCCCGATCTAAAGGGGAAAATGGACGGCTTTGCGATTCGCGTGCCTGTGCCGGACGGGTCGATTGTTGACCTAACCGCAGAGGTCGCTAAGGACGCCTCGGTCGAAGAAATCAACGCGGCGATGAAAGCCGCCGCCGAAGGACCCTTGAAAGGCATCCTCGAATACTGCGCCGACCCAATCGTCTCGTCAGATATCGTCGGCAACAGCCATTCCTGCATCTTTGACTCGTTATTGACAATGGTGCAGGACAAGCGGTTAGTGAAAATTGTCGGCTGGTATGACAACGAGTGGGGCTACAGCTGCCGGGTGGTGGACTTAATTGCCAAGGCTGCGGATATGTGAGAATTCTTGCATTTAGTGTGTAACTTATAAGGCAGGCAATAGAGTTCAAACCCACAAGGGCTGGCGGTGAAGCCAGCCCTTGTGGGTTTTTTATTCCGGATAGAGTAAGGATTGCCTTTATAAATCGTTGCCGCAAAGGATTCTGCATACCGATAGATTTATCAGACTGTCCAGGAATGTGAAAATGCCCGCTGTTGACTCGTCGTAGTCGATGCTCATTCAAAGTTGGCTGGCTGGGACGGTCGCCTAAAGTTGCCTACCACAGCGGATTGGCATTGGAAACTAGTGTTATGTCAATTGTGCAATGTCGCATGTCATCCTGAACGAAGTGAAGGATCTCGTCTGGATAAGTAAGTCTTTAGGACGAGATCCTTCACTTCGTTCAGGACGAAGACATCTTACGCTTGACATAGCGCTAGCATTCTCGGACATCCTGTTAAGCCTTCAATCCATTTCATCCGTTCAATCTGTTGTGAATTGGTTTTGACATTTATCATCCGATTGATTGCGGCTTGGCATAATCTGAGAATTACTGTGCATTAGACCGCAAATTGTTATAAAGTTTGATTCGAGCCGCTTGCCTATCATCCGTTGTATTCAAAGTCCAAACTTCAATTCGACGCCGGCGATGAACATCCGCCCCGGCGTCGGGCTGCGCTCGACGATACGGTAATCTCGGTCGCATAGATTGTTTATCCCCATATCAACTTCATATTCGACTCGCCAAATATCGCGGTTGAACGAAACAGAGACATCCCACAAGGTATAGGGCGGCAGCCCCATTCCGGCTGTCGAAATGGGATCCATATTAGATTCAGTCGAGTAGCGGCGGCTCGCCCAGCGCGAACGCAAGGATAGATGCAGCGATTTCCAATTTGCCGAAACCACCGCATTCCCACTGTGCAGCGGCGATAACGGAACGAAATGGCCGCGATTGATGTCGTCCGGCGTATCGTTCCTATTATCGTTATACATATAAATGTTCGATATTCCAAAACGATTATTGCAAATCGCAATTTGCGCTGAAATTTCATAGCCGGTCGATCTAGCGCGCGCAATGTTGGCGGGATAGTATTTGTTGAAAGAGCCGCGCCGCCAGATTATCATATCGGTCAGACGACGATGGAAACCGGCCGCGCTAAAACTAAAATCCGCCAGTGATTTCTGCAGATTGTAATAAATCGAAATTTGACCGCCTTCGCCGGTTTCGGGCTTGAGACGCGGATTGCCGACAGCGAACATATTTTCGACTAAAAAGAGCGCGTTGAAAGCCGGCGGCGTCAGGATTCGACCCCAACCAGTGTTAATTGACAGTCGACCGGCGCCGCAGGGCTGCTCCCAACCCAATGTGCCTGAAGCCGTAATCAGCGTCCAATCCGGATAGCCCCGATTGTCTATCCGCTCCATCTCAACCGTCGGTTCAGCCGTTAAGATGCCCGATGTCCAATCTTTCGTCCAGCGCCAGGAACTTTCCAACTGCTGAACAACCCGCTTCGCTGAACCGTTGCCGACGCCGACCGCCACACTTCCGCGCCGCAAATCCCGTCCTATATAGTCGTCGCTCTGCAGCCGGTAACCGACCGCCAATCGTCCAAAGCGAGTAGGATGCTGCCAGTAGGTTGTG
>VGIO01000183.1 GCA_016867855.1 Calditrichota bacterium | reverse complement strand
AACAGGACTAGCTATAACCGGCTTACGCGAGGGGATTAACTGCAACGGTGCTAGCCCGACCATCAGCCGCTGCCTCATCGTCGGCAATGGCAATGCCGATATCGACGGCGGCGCCTTGAGTTGCACCAACAACGCCAATCCACTGATATTCAACTCGACGCTTTATGGCAATATAGCGCGCCGCGGCGGCGGTGTATTTTGCCGGAGCGCGCGCGCCGAAATGATTAACTGCATCCTCTGGCGAAACAGCCCAGAGAACGGCTACTTCGCCTTAGGCGCTAATCAATCCCGTCTGCAGATAACCTATAGCGATATCGAAGGCGGAACGCAATCCATCCGCACGAATAACTACGGCGTGGTTGTTGCCGGCGCCGGTATTATAACTGCATTTCCGCTGTTCCGAGATACTACAATTTGTGACTTGCGCTTGCGATGGGAGAATTTTCCCCAGCAGGACAGCAGCCGCTCGCCGTGTATAGACGCGGGCAGCCCAGACATCCCACGCGACCCGGACACGACCCGCGCCGATATAGGCGCGCTGTTTTTCAATCAAAACATCTATCCCGATATATTCGTCGCTCCGCAGGAAATCACCTTTACCGATGTGCCGGCCGGCGAAACTGCAACGATTGAAATCGTCATCCTCAATATCGGGACGCTCGACCTGTGTGTGAATTCCCAACGCATTGAGACCATCGAAGGCCCGCCATTTATAACTATCGGCCAGGGCAGCGGCGCTTTCAGCCTCGCAAGTCAAGACTCGCATCTGACCGAAATCGTATTTCAACCCTGGATCGAGGCGAGTTATAGCGCGATATTTTGGATTGAATCAAACGACCCCAACGAAGGACGCCTCGGCATTCCTATCACCGCCCACACACTTAACGCTCTAACTAATATCTCCACTCCGCCAGCTCAATTCCAAATAACTAACATATATCCCAATCCATTCAATAGAAATGCTTTAGTATGTTTCGATGTTCCCTTAGCTCAAGTTGTCAGTTTGTCTCTATTCGATATTTCCGGCCGCGAATTAGTTTTACTGTATCGCTTCAATGCTGCCATAGGCAGATACATTTATACTTTGGACAGCCGGGATTTAACATCCGGACTCTATATTCTAAGGTTGCAAGGCGACAAGCGAACAAGCGTCCAAAAGATACTGCTGGCGCATTAATCCAGCCGCACCTAAGTATCCATTATAGTCCACATCACCCATAAAGATTGTCCGAGAATGCGAAAATACCCGCCATCGACCCGCTGTGGTCGACGGCAGAACATTGTCCATTAGATACTTCTGTTGCCGACAACGCAAGTCAGTAAAAACTCATTCTCGAACAGTCTGATAAGTTAAAAGTCCCTATTGTCCAACCTAAGTTCTATATCACAGCGAGGTCTCACTTGAGAGCAACACGCTTGCTCAAATACCTAATCGTCATCGGACTACTGTCTGCACCGTTGATGTTTCAAATGATACATCAGGCTTTAGCGCCTGATATAATTAAGAATCCTAATCAAATCGACGATGTCGGCGCTATTCAAACCGGCTCGAATGAGACGACGATGGCGTTGATATCCGGCACGGTTACGCGCGACGGCTACCCGATGCTCTGGAAGAATCGCGACCGACGGGAATTTCCCAATCAGGAAGCGGTTCTGTTCAACGATGGCATCTACCCTTATATCGGGCTGGTGAATGCCGGCGCAACCGATGAAGTCTGGGGCGGCGTTAATTCAGCCGGCTTCGGTATCGCCAACGCCAATGCCTACAATCTTATCGACTCAGTTGCCGGTCCCGATGATGACGGTTTGATTATGAAGCGCGCCCTGCAGATTTGCGGGACGGTCGAAGATTTTCAGGCGCTGCTCGACAGCACAAGTGTCATAGGACGGCGGCGCACCTGCAATTATGGGGTCATCGACGCATATGGCGGCGCGGCGCTCTTCGAATGCGCAGCGGTAACCTACGCCCGCTTCGACGCCGCCGATACAGCAGAAGCGCCGGACGGTTTGTGCGTCCGCGCCAACTTTGCTTACAGCGGCAACGATACCGGCAGCGCTGGGCGCTCCCGACACGACCGGGTCTATGCACTGCTGATGTCCGCCATCGAAAACAACGCATTGACCTCGGCTTATGTTTTAAAGAATGTGGCGCCGGATTTAGCCTCGTGGGACTTCGACCCTTATCCGCTGCCCTTTGAAGGCGTCTATCCGGACAGCAGCTGGCCGCACGGTTATATATCGATTTACGCCGCCATAAACCGCAACATAACGCCGTTTGGCATCGTCGTTCAGGGGGTGGCGCCTGGCGATACATCCGCTTTGACGACGCTCTGGGCTGGCCTCGGGCAGCCGGTTTCGACTATTCCCGTGCCGTTGTGGATTCGCGCCGGCTCAATACCGCGCGAAGTCGACGGCAATCCGACCGCGCTTATATGCGATATCGCCAACCGCATCGCTCAACGGCTGATTAATCCGCTGGTCTATGAAGGCGCTCTTGACACCTATCAACTTCTCGATGGCCGCGGCGGCGGATTGTTCACTATTACCCGACCGGCGATGGACTCGATATTCCAAACTACCGAAGAATTGCTGCGCCAATGGCAGCAAGAACTGCCGGATTCGAATGCAATGGCTGAAGCCGCGCAATGGGCAGCGAGGTTTGCCTGCGAACGAATGCAAAGTTGGAGCGGACGCAGCCTGTTCCGAGTGCCGGCGGATTACAATTTGTTGCAAGAAGCCGTCAATGCCGCCGACCACGGCGACACTGTTTTAGTCACACGCGGCGTTTATCCCGGTCCGTTGGAATTTCGCGGACGCAATATTGTCATTGCCAGCGAATTTATATTTAGCCGCGACCCTACTGATATCGACTCAACCATCCTCGACGGCGCCCGCAACGGGCGCAGCGTAGTAGTTTTTAGCCTTAGCGAGACCTCTCGCGCCGAACTGATCGGCTTTACAATTCGCAACGGTCTGTCCGGCTGGGGCGGCGGAGTTTATGTAAATGCCGCTTCTCCAATTTTAAGATATAATATTATCCGGAACAATCAAGCCAATCGCAACGGCGGAGGAATATACTGCACCCAGAATGCCCGTCCAAAATTCGACCATATCGTTCTATTCGGCAATATTGCTCAACTCGGCGGCGCACTATATTCCTTTAACAACGCCCGTGCTGAAATAGTCAACAGTATCATCTGGAACAATACTCCCACCGCGCTGCCGGAGACGCTGCTGGTAACTTACAGCAATGTGCAGGGCGGATATACCGGAACTGGCAACATCAATCGCAATCCACTCTTTGTCAACCCCGATTCCAGCGATTTCCACTTGCAATGGACAAATTTTCCAGTCGATGACTCCACACGTTCGCCCTGTATCGACGCCGGCGCGCCGAACTTCCCTCTGGATTTGGACAGCACCCGCACCGACATCGGCGTCCATTTCTTCCATCAAGGCTCGCCGCCGCATATCGCCGCTGACGCCGCTGAAATCACTCTCAACGATGTGCCGTTGAACACTTATCAGACAACAGAGATCTACTTGACCAATTTAGGCGAGCGGGAGTTGCGCGTCCAGACGCAATCTATCCGGTATATCGAAGGCCCGCCGTTCATCTATATCAGCCGCGGCGGCGGCGCCTTCAATTTGACGTCCGGCGACACTCATTCGACCGAAATCACCTTCTGTCCCTTGTTACGCGCTAATTACAGAGTTATCTATTCCGTCGAGAGCAACGATATTTATCGCACGCCTTTTGAGGTCGTCATCACCGGCAACGGAATAATTTTATCAGATATTTCCATAAGCGATTTGCCGTCCGCGTTTGGAATGAACAGAATATTTCCCACGCCCTGTAACAACTCGGTGAATATTATGCTGGATGTGCCACAGGCGGCCTTCGTCTCGCTGCGGATTCTGGATGTCGGCGGCAGGGAAATCGAAAGGATGTTTGAGGGCAGTTCGCCCGCTGGGCAGAAGCGGTTCGATTTGTCGGTTCAGAATTATGCAGCCGGGATGTATTTCGCCGAGTTTCAAACACCGCAGAAGACCTTTCTGGGCAAGATTATTGTGGTCAAATAAGTTACGCATAGCACACAGATAGATACGCATAATTATAAAGTCATACTGAACGAAGTGATAGTCACCCCCGCTTAACCAGCGCGATTCCTCGCTTCGTTCAGTATGGTCCTTTTCGAACCTTAGCGCTGAATTAAGTCTCAATATTATCGCCCAAAGTCTTGCATTTGGTCTTTATTGCATTTATATTACATTATATAGTGATTATCAAATCGGTAGAATTACCATATTGGGAGTTTCTATGCGCCGGTTTATCTTCTTTCTGGCTTTTAGCCGCTCAACTGTTCACCCCATTATAGTCAACCTTGCTCTAGTTCTTTTAGGCGCAGCGCTGGTGTCAAATCTATCTGCTGCCGGTCTTTCCGCCGGAGGTTCGACGCGCGCCTCTAACGCAGCCACTCTCTTCGCTCATAGTCCGTCTTCCACCCAAATCCTCTACGACGCCCGCGAAATCGAAATCCAACAGGAATTACTTTCGGACGGGCAGACCACCTCGGCTTTGGCGCTGCCCAATGAAGAATGCATAACCTTCGATAACGGCTTAACCCTGCCGGTTGTCTCGCGCTTTGTTATGCTGCCGCCGGCTGGCGGCATTGAACTCGTCATCGACGGGCTTGAGTCGCAGGAAATCGACGGATTTATACCGCAGGATTTTTCCGCCTTTGAGATGGAAATCGACCAACCGGGACAGGACCACCTCGACCGTCAACCTGGGTTGCCGGCGGGATTTTGGCCGCCGCAGCCGGTCGTCGTCTCCCGTCCGGCGATTATGCGCGGTCATAGACTTGCTAAAATCGACTTCTTTCCCGTCCAATACGACGCCGCACGAAAAAAGATTAAAATAAACGAAACCGCGCAAATCAGCCTGAACTACAGCGGCGAAGGCGAAAATATCCTCCATAGACCGGATCGCCCGCGCCCATCGAAATATATCGACCGAATGGTTCAGTCTTTAACGTTGAACACCGAGGCGCCCAGCCGCGATATCGGGCAGAAGAACGGCGCGGTCATCTATGTCATCGGCGCCGCGCAGAATTGGGACCAGGTCCGCGATGCGCTGCAGCCGCTGCTCGAATGGCGCCGGCGGATGGGCTGGCAAGCCGAATTCCTGCGCGTTCAGACTCCGAGCGACGCCGCCGCTGTCAAAAGAGAAATCCAAGCCGCTTACGATAATTGGGAAATTCCGCCGGAAGCCATCGTCATCTGCGGCGATACCGACGGCAATTTCCCCATCGGCTTTTTCGATATGAGGCGCGGCGCGGCTTTTGCTTATGAAAGCGACCATCTATTCGGCTTATTGGAGGGCGACGACATCCTGCCGGAAGCCTCAGTCGGCAGGCTGATTTACGATAATATCGACCGCCTGCGGGGAATTGTGAATAAAATCATCCAATATGAATCCAGTCCTTTCATTGGCGCAGGCAATCAAGTCAACTGGCAGTTGCGTGGCGCTGTAACTGCGACCGCCGCCCGCAGCGGACGCTCTTCCATCGATGTCTGCAAATGGTCGGCGAACCTCCTGCGCCGCAACGGTTATAATCCGGTTAATGAGTTTTTCTTCACCGCCAACCAACAAGAAGTGGATCCGACGAATTTCATCCAACAGAATTTTAATGCCGGCATCAACTTTTTCATCTATCGCGGCGAAGCCTATTTGAACGGCTTCCGAGCCGAATATATCGACCAGCTGCGCAACGATCGGATGCTGCCGTTTGTGATTCTTGCCACCTGCAACACCGGCGATTACGGCGAGCATCTTATGAATACAATATATTGGACGGAGCGGATGATATATCTGTCGAATGGCGGCGCCATCGGCGCGGTCGGCTCGGCAGGCATCACAAGCAGTCAATATAACAATATAATGATCGGCGGGATTATGCGCTCTATATTTGGTCTTGGCGTCAAGAGCCAGGGC
>VGIO01000182.1 GCA_016867855.1 Calditrichota bacterium | reverse complement strand
AATTTTCCAGCCTGTTCCGCCGATATTTTCTTTCACTTGATCTGGGCTTCGCCCGCCGACGATAGCGCTGGTTACGATATCCTGTCTCAACACCCATGCCACAGCCAGTTGACCGGGGGTTTTGCCGTATTTTGCCGCGATTTTCTTAAGTTCATTAGCCAGCCAGAGATTTTCAGACAGGTTAGGCTCGTTGAATTCTATTGATTGGCGGCGCCAGTCGTTCTCCGCGAGGCGCTGGATGTCGAATTTGCCGGTCAGAAGCCCGCACTGCAGCGGGCTGTAAGCCACCAAGCCGATATTCTGCCGGCGGCAGTAATTGAAGATGTCGCCTTCGACTGCCCGGCGCAGCAGACTATAAGGCGGCTGGAGCGATGTGATGGGGCGCAATTTTTGAGTGCGTTTAAGGTGTGCGATTTCAAAATTCGACACACCGCCATAACGGACTTTACCTTCCTCAATCAGCCGGCCGATTTCCTCCCAACCATCTTCGATGTATTTTTCGTCATCGGGCCAATGGATTTGATACAGGTCGATGTATTCGGTATTCAGTCGTTTAAGGCTGGCTTCGCATTCGGCGCGGATGCTCTCGCGTTTTAGGCAGCTGGAAATTTTGCCGGTTTTATCCCAGATTAGCGAGCATTTGGTCGCGATGATGACCCGGTTGCGTCGGTCTTTGATGGCGCGGGCGACCAATTCTTCGCTGTGACCAAGACCATAGACCGCGGCGGTGTCGATCCAATTAACGCCGGAATCTATTGCAGTTTGTATAGCCGCGATGGCATCGTTGTCATCCTGCGGACCCCAGCCGAAAGCCCAATTGTCGCCGCCGATGGCCCAGGCGCCGAAACCGAGTTCGGACAAGAAAAGGCCGGAATTTCCAAGTTGACGTAAATTCATAGATATGAGCGCTTAAGCGCTTAAGTTTATTCAGTTTTAAATATGCACGACCAATGTTTTGCCGCAGCGCTGTTGGTAAAAAGAATCCATTTCGACTTTTTGCGCTTCGTAGCCGGGGCGGTTCATCAGGGCGTAAGTGGCGAGTTTGCCGGCTTCGACGCCGGGCTGGTCGAGCGGATTAACGCGGTAAAAACCGCCGGCGTAGAGCGTGGCGATTTCCAGGATGTTCATCAGCGCGCCGATATGCCGGGCGTCGATGGCGTCCAATTCCAGCGTCATCACTGGGCGGCCGGCGCGTGCCAGGGCATAAGCCGTCGCGCGTCGCTCGGCGTTCAACAGGTCGCCCATATCCGCGCCCTGCAAATAAGCCACAGCCGGCGCGTCGAGGTGAATATCGGGGATGGCCAACTCGCGTCCGAACCGCCGCGTGCCTAAGATTAGGAAAGCCTTATCGGGCGGTCCTTCGACGTAAAGCTGGACTTGCGAATGCTGGTCGGTTGCGCCGACGGCTTTCACCGGCGTCGGTCCTGTGAAAATTTCCTTGCCGTCCACGTTGAAACGTTTGCCGAGTGATTCAGCCCATAACTGTCGGAACCAGTCGGCAATATAATAGAGCCGGTTTGAATAGGCAAAGACAACATGGATGGGTTTATTCTTGACCGCTTGCGCGATATAGAGGCAGGCGGCGATGAGCGCGGCGGGATTTTGTTCTAATTCAGGTTTGAAACAGACATCGTTAACGGCGCGCGCGCCGCTGCATAAGGTGGTAATATCCACGCCGGTGAGCGCGGCTGGCAGCAAACCGACCGGCGTCAGCAGTGAGAATCGACCGCCTACGCCGGGATGAATGGGAAAGACAGCGATGCCTTCCTTCGAAGCGAATTCGCGCAGCAAACCCTTTTCAGGGTCGGTGGTCAAGACGAGATGTTCTTTCCAACTGCGGCCAAGGACTTTTTGCAAGAGGTCAACGATGAGCAGGAATTGGGCGACGGTTTCGGCTGTCCCGCCGGATTTGGAGACCACATTATAGAGCGTGGCGTGCGGGTTGGCGACATCCAAAACTGCGCCGATTAAATCTGGATCAACATTATCCGGGCAGAAGAAGCGCAAGCCTTTGCGTTTATCCGCCGGCAAGAGATTATGCTGGGGATGATTGAGCGCGGCGTGGAGGGCTATCGGACCTAAGGCTGACCCGCCGATGCCCAATAGCACAAAATCATCGAAGTTTTGTTTGACTTCACCGGCATAGTTCTGAACGGCGGCGATGAGTTCGTGGTCGAATGGCAGGTCCAGAACCGGCAATAATCCAGTCGAGTGCCGCGCTGTCAAATCGGAACGCACGGCGCGGAAGACATATTTAACCGCTTCCAAATCGTTGGCGTCGATGCCGCCATCGGTCCCGATTGCGGATGACAGCATCATATTTACATCCAGCCGAAGACTCATTTTGACTCCGATAAATTGATAGAGAGAAAGTTAGGAAGTGAGAAAGTTTGAAAGTTAGGAATTTGATATAATGCGAGTAATAGCAAAATGCTTTTATTCGAGGTAATTGTAAAAGTGTTGGATTTATTGACTGATGGCAAGGCGGACGCCCTCGTCCGCCGAAAACCAAGCCAAGCATATAATGCGGCGGACGAGGGCGTCCGCCTTGCCATATCTGAGTTTTCTGGATTAATCATCACTTTTGCAATTATCTCATTCGTATAAAAGTAATATTAATTCACAGCAGATTCAGCAGACAATCTTGAGACTTCTATCCGTTTAATCCGTTAAATCTGTCGTTAATCCTGAATATCCTATAGTTATCAGAGCGCTGTTTGAATTATCCCTCCGCCGACGACTTCAGCGCCATAATATAAGACCGCCGATTGACCGGGGGTTATAGCCGCGATCGGCTGTTTTAATTTAATATCGACATAATCTTCGTCAAATACAAGACTTTCGACCGGCGCGCCGGCATCGCGATAACGAACTTTAACGGTCAATTTACAATGCATTTTTGGTTTATAAATATCTTTCGTAAATACATTAATATCTTCAATTCTAAATTTGGAGCGCATCAGCATCGATTGGCTGCCGATATGGACTTGTTTGGTCTCCGCGTCGATATTCGTAACATATATTGTCCGTCCGCCGCCCAGCCCCAAACCGTGACGTTGCCCAATCGTAAAAAGCGGGTAGCCGGAATGTTTGCCGACGATGCGTCCGTTCTCATCGACTATATCGCCGGCAAGTCCGCTGTTTGCCAGTTGCGGCGTCCGTGCGACGAGCCAGGCGCGGTAATCGTTAGCAGGTATGAAGCAGACTTCGTTGCTCTCAGATTTTTCCGCCACCGGCAAGCCAAACTCCCGTGCCAAAGCCCGAACTTGCGTCTTAGTAAGATTACCTAAAGGGAATACAGTATGAGTGAGCAACTCAGCGGGAATCCGCCAGAGAAAATAAGACTGGTCCTTAAATATATCAATACCTTTGAGAAGCCTTACTGTTCCGTCGGGGCCGGCTTCAAGGCGCGCATAATGTCCGGTGGCTAGATATTCGAAGCCTAAACTTTGCACTTTCCGCCACAGCGCGCCCCACTTGATTTTAGTGTTGCATATAACGCAGGGATTGGGCGTTCGGCCGGCGAGATATTCGGATTTAAAATTGTCGATGACATAATTTTGGAATTCAGCGCGCACATCGAGAGTAAAGTGGGGGATATCTAAAATCCTGCAGACTTGTGCTGCGTCGCGCGCCATTTCGGCCGAGCAGCAACGGCTCGGAACGGATTGGGTTTGTTCGGCGTTCCAGAGTTTGAGGGTGAAGCCGACAGCATTATGTCCGGCTCTTTTCAGAAGCGCGGCTGAGACGGAGGAATCAACGCCACCGCTCATCGCAACAGCAATTTTCGATTTGGGGGGGATAGTCAAGGCGAGGTTGAAGATCGAAATTTAGAAGGTGGAAAGGAGAAAGCGAGAAGGTGGACGATGCGTCCACTTTCTCCCTTTCTACCTTTAGTTTCCCGACATTCGGCGCAGCCGCTCGACGCTGTCAACGATGATGCGCGAAGCATAGTCGATATCCTGCGGCGTATTATCGCGGCCTAGGGTAATGCGGATAGAGGACTGCGCTTCTATTTCACTCATACCTAAAGCCAATAGCACAGCCGAAGGTTTTGTGCTGCCGGAGGAACAAGCCGAGCCGGACGAAACTGCGATGCCTTCGAGGTCTAGCGCTACCAGCAACGCTTCGCCTTCGACGCCTTGGAAGGTGATGTTTAAATTCCCTGGCAGTCGTTGGCTCGGATGCCCGTTGAGGGTGATAGCGTCCAATTTTTCATCCAATCTGGCGAAAAGTTCATCGCGTAGTTCTGTCAAGCGGCTGGCTTCATCATCTATAATTTGACGGCAAATATCGGTTGCAACACCGAGTCCGACGATGCCGGGCAGGTTTTCAGTGCCGGAACGCAGACCGGCTTCGTGCTTGCCGCCGAACTGGCGGGGATGCAGTTTTAAACCGTCGCGAACATACAGCGCGCCGATGCCTTTTGGACCGTAAATTTTATGCCCGGACAGCGACAACATATCGATGTGCATCTTGCGCACATCGATAGGAACTTTGCCGAAGGATTGCACTGCGTCGGAATGGAAAGTAATATTACGTTCGCACAGATGTTCGCCGATACGCTCTATGTCATTGATAGTTCCGATTTCGTTGTTTATATGCATAATCGACACTAAGAGTGTCTGCCCGCTGAGCAGGCTTTTAAGCGCTTCGAGCGTAACTTCGCCATATCGGTCGGCAGGAGCGGTTTTTATGTTAAATCCGAGGCTTTCCAATTCTATTGCGGCGGCTTTGACTGCGGGATGTTCGATATTACTGATGACGATTTCATTGCCGCGCTGACGGTTGGCGAGGGCATAGCCGATGAGAGCGAGGTTGTCGGCTTCAGTCCCGCCGCTGGTGAAAAACACTTCTGCCGGATCGCAGTTCAGCATCGACGCGACCGACTCGCGGGCTTTATCCATTGCGGCTTTGGCTTCCCGACCGAATGAATGCGCGCTGGACGGATTGCCGAATTTTTCAAGCATATATTCTGTCATCGTCACGACCACCCGTTCATCGACGGGCGTGGTCGCGCTGTGGTCGAAATAGATGCGCTGCATTATGTAATTTTTAAGGTTTTTAATATTGTTATAATGCCTTCTAAAGCCCGCCGGCGATGGCTGATGGAATGTTTTTCCTCCGGCCAGGCTTCGGCGAAGGTTTTGCCGAGTTCGTTTGCATAAAATACGGGGTCGTAGCCGAATCCGTTTGAGCCGTGCGGTGAAGTTGTAATGCAGCCATTGACAATGCCTTCCGTCCAGGTCTCCAAATCGGGACCGACCAGCGCCATAACGCAGCGGAAACGGGCGGCGCGGCGCCCGATCGGGACATCTTTCATCTCTGCCAGTAATTTGCGGACATTATCGGCATATGTGCAGTTTGCGCCGGCATAGCGTGCGGAATGCACGTCGGGGCGCCCGCCCAAGGCTTCGACTTCTAATCCGCTGTCGTCAGCCAGAGTTAAAAGCCCGCTGCGGTGAAAACCGTGGCGGGCTTTGAGCAAAGCGTTTGCGGCGAGCGTCGCACCGGTTTCGTCCGGCTCCGGATAGGGCGGAAGGTCGTCCACGCCGACAATTTTCCAACCGGTATCTTTGAGAATGGAACGTATCTCGCGCAATTTATCGCGGTTATGTGTGGCGGCAAACAAGCGGCGGGGGATAACCGTCAATTTTCTTATATGCCTAATTTCGCTGCTTCGTTTTCATCCTTGTGAACTTTGATATGCTTGGAAGAGAAACGCACCGTGCCTTTCGGCGACATCGACGGGCGGATGACCTTATAGTAGGTGTATGCTTCCGGCGGTTTCAACTTCTTGAGCATCTTTTCGGCGAAGGTTTTGGTTTTTGCCATTTAAGTTCCTTACTGCTTTCATTAGATATTTTATATGATTTAATATACCAAAGAATAATACATCAATCAAGTGAGTAAATTATAAAAGTGATGATTAGTCTAGAAAATTCAGACTATGGCAAGGCGGGCGCCCTCGTCCGCCGAAAACCAAGCATAGAATGCGGCGGACGAGGGCGCCCTCCTTGCCATCAGTTAATAAATCCAACACTTTTGCAATTACCTAAAGTGTTTCATTTAATCAAAGCCATTTTCGA
>VGIO01000181.1 GCA_016867855.1 Calditrichota bacterium | reverse complement strand
CTTCACCCAACAAAATATCTTACTGGCGGTAGCTTTACTATCAGGATTCCGACTGTTGGATATCATCGCCAGTGCATAAAACAGAGATTCAGCGGGCAGGAACTCCTGATTAAACAGCGCGCCGGTCTTGACGGTTTTAGTCTCGTAGTTCAACGCTATGCGTGTGTTGACTTCGGTAGCGTAGCGCACGAAATAGGTGAACTGGTCGTCGTGCACAATGACGAGATTCCTCTTGAAAGTCTCCCGGGTCGCATCATCCCGAATAGCATTATCCGCGATGAAGTCCGCGATGTCCTGCGCACCGCCTTTACAAGTGAAGTCAAACTCTTCCAGAATAATCTGTTCCGCGTCGATAAGAAGCGGTGATTTATCAACTATCAGGGCATCAGCCTCAATAGATGGAATTTTCCAATTCACCTTGACTTTACTGAGTTTAAGGTCACGTTTATAACGTGAAAGTGTTGCCGGACAGGTAACCCAGGCAAATACGCCGTTCAGCGACCGAACCGGGAAGGCAAGTATGCGGGCGTCGGTGATTGAGAATGCGCCTGCATGTTTGTCCGCGTCCGGCGATTCAGGTCCAAAGGTGGTGAACAAACTGGTATCATCAAGCTTCTGTCGCATAGCATCCCGTAATACACCCTTGAGGGTTGAACCCGGGATCATCGGCCACTGAGTGTGTCGCTCGCGCTGCACAGGTAAATCGACAGTTCCGATTGCGGTTCCGGAGCCGGGATGTAAGCCGGTCAAAGCGTGAAGATAAAGATAAGCGAATGTGTCAGGCATAGTTCCAATTTCCTTTCAAGGCTAGTCCCCACCCTTGCCGAATATCTTCCGGACGGGTGCAGAGACTGTTGTTTAGGGGTAGATTAATATTCTGATCGTAGAAATATACGCAGCCCGCGGGAACCGCATATCTGGATGGTTTGGGGGCATTTTTAGCCATATCCCATCCGGAAACCGCATCATAGCCGGGCAGCATGGCTGAATATGGATTTGAGTCGATCGAATCAGGTTTTCTGCTGTTGGTGAAGATGCCGGGCGTAATTAACACCATCAGCGATTTCTCAGTATCCTGGTTTGATGCGGGCCAGGTAATCCCCTTAGCCCACTCAAGAATTACCGATTTACCCTCACCGCCCCAAGGCAATACTGAGTTTTGCGGTAACAGTTCAGTTGGCTTGATATTGTCAGGAATGTCAATTTCAGCATAATAACAGTAACCCGGCGCCAGCGACAGGAATGAAGAAGCATAGATCTGATGTTCTTTGGCAATGTTTCTGGCAGACTCTATCTCAATTCCAGTCCGGTTATCGCTATCGTAAATATCGCCTGGCAGAATAAAATCACATTCATTTAACGTTTCACTGTGTAGGAAACGCCGCATTCCATCCAGTGTTATATAACCAGAAATACTTGTTCCGACATCCTTTGACCGGTTCCACAGCGGTGCAAAATCAGCCTTCCAGCCCGGAGGGGAATTCTGCAGCGGTGCAAATCTATTGACTACGGACGGAGCGTTATCCGTTATTTCCCTTCTAGACAGTATCGCCGGCACTTTCAGATATACACTCACCGGTTCTTTCGCATCCGGTTGCATTCGCGCCAGCCAGGGGCCTCGTAAACGCATTTGCCCGATCCAGTCCGGTAACCCTGCAGATTTAAGCGCTGCATCAATTGAGTCTTGACTTTCACGCCGAATGCTACTCCAGCGCTTGAAGATCGTCGTATCAGCATTCTGCAGGAGTATTGTAAATAAAGCCCCATAGAGCGTCTGTGGAAACGGCTGCCCTGATCCCGACGCACGGGTGGAAGCCGTGAAGTTCTTGCCGTCCCGAAAGAACAGCACATCCAGAGGTGATAATGTGAATGCGTGACGCTTGTAACCTGATTCGGAATTGGTCATTAGTCTCGCCCTCGAGTTAAGAATGAAGCCGATTGCAGTAATGTTAGAAATTCTGCTATTGAACCGGCGCTACTTCTGTCTGAACTGAATTGTTCCCAAGCCGGTCTTATCAGATCACCCAGCTGTATCTTTGTCGTTTCATCGCCGCTGTGAGCGATCTGCCGCGACGCTTCACTGATAAATGCTACACTGTCAAATTGTTCCAGCACCGGGACATCGGAACGTAACCTGTACAACCACCGGTCGGAAGCTCCATTTTTAAATGCGCGGATAAATTTACTTAAAGCACCCGCAAATTCCCATTTGGCAATCGCTGTGGAATGCTCCCCCGAATGACGCATTATGGATAGACAGAAACGATCCCGACCGGCATTCTTGGCGCGCTTCTCTGCCCGCCGGGCTTCGATTAACACATCGCGCAAGTCCTCCTTGTAATGCGCTATAACAATTCCGGCTGATGCGGTCGCTGTTTTTCCCATCATAAGATATTTTTTATTACCTTTTGAGTAGTAACCCGGCGGGACTGAATCCTCACCCCGGAAAGTTCTATAAAGAGCGCTTGCACATTCAATAACCTTTTCTGTCGGCAGGAAAGCCAGAACATCATCGCCGCCGGCATATACCAGTGTTCCTTTGTTTTCTTTGACGATATCTGGCACAGCGTACAGCGAGAAATTAGCCAGGGCTTCACTGATCGATGCATGCAATGCGGGCGATACCGGTTTACGGGTATTAAGCAGATCAGTTCCGGTGGGATTGTTACGACGTTTGTCAAAATACTCAATCAGTTTGGGATCCAGTATCTTTCGCAAAGTCGGTGATTTTTCACCTTGTATCCATTGTCCCATATGGTCGCCGTCTAGCATAATAACCGCATAATAGGTCGGGACTGGACACTTCTTCCGCTGGTCTTTAATTCTCTTAAATAGTTCAACACCCGGCGACTGATCCTCTTCCTCATCAATCTTCTGCCAGTGCAACCACTGCCCGCTCCAGTAGCCTTCTTTCCAGTAATCATCCGGATTTATTCCGGTGTCATTAAGCCAGAGAGTTGCGGCTATAGTCGCCGTGTCCGGAAAGGAACCTATGAAATCAAACCCTGGTAGTTTATGAATATTCCGCTTTATAAGTCCCAGAGCCGATAGACGCTCATTCTTCTTAACGAATTGTCTGTGTGCGGCTTCTTTCCAGAACCTGGCTGAGTCAGCGAGATTTGAGGGTCCCATCTGCTCAAATACTCCGAATATGCTGCACATACCAGAAATATCCGTCTGCAGCCTTGCGGGACTGTTATCTGGTATTCGTCTGACACATCTGATTGCATCAAGAAGGCGACTGGTCAGTTTATTTTCCGCCTGCCATAATCCCGGGTTATTCAATATAGGAATATTATCAATTCCGGTATATCGATCGGCCACTGGAATTAATGATTGTAGTCGCTGCAGATTATGAATTGATTCGAAGACTTCACTCAGGCAATCTTTTCCATCTAACCATTGCGCAATATCCCTGTCATTTATATTCGAAGTCGGAAGCGCGATAGCCGTTATATCAAAGTAATTCTGGACCTGCCAGTCCCACTTTGCGGACCAGTTTGCACTATGAGGAAGATCTGTAAATTCCTTATTAATCGCTTTATGAATATCGCTGGCGACCCTCTGCCATTCATCTTCGGCTGCTTGTTTGATCCTGGCAACCCATTCATCCGAACTGTCCCCCGGAACCAGCGCGAAGAACTTATTGGGAATCGATGCGATTTTTAGCGACTCATTTAGGGCATCCTGGTTAATACTTTCCTTATAGGTTTGATAGTTTTTACATAGATAGTTGTCCAATAAGGGATTGTTTCGCAACATCGGATAAACAAAGACGGATGGCCCAAACTCATCTATCAGCGGTTTCATGGCGGCGAATGTCAAATATGACAGGATGTAACTGCCCGCCCATAGATCTCTTAAACTCCTCGAATTGGCAATGAATCCCTGCACCGGGCTCAATGCAAACGCGAGTAACGCATAGCGGGTCGCTCGATTTGTCTGAACTGCCCGAAATCCGGACGAAATATCAAGATGGTTCCAGATTGTGGCGTCCGGAAGGCGTGTATCCGCCGGTAAGAAAGAAATATCCGGATTTATTTGTGACAGGTATTCGCGTAGAAAACGCCAGATAATTAAAAACCTTTCCTGGGGATTCACAGAATTCAATTCTATTTTTTTTTGTTGACAAGTTATTGCATCCTCGGTGATGTTGTCAACCGAAAGCGCCGACTCTGTTCCCGACAGCGGATGAACGATCCGCAGTTTGCCATTTTGCGGATCAACGGCATATTCCTTATGAGCGCCTGCTTTAGGCAGATATATCCGTTCGTAATCTGAGGCAAACCAATCTTCGATGCGTGTAGCACGATGGACTACATCTGCATCAACGGTTCGTTTCAACAAAATCGTAAGATACCGTGCGGCTCTATGTTTATGTCTTCTTATATCGAGCGCTTTATCTGGTGGGTCGTGCAGATAAGATATTAGAAGATTTTCCCAATCGATAGGCATTTATTCCTCCTTATGATATGGTTACAATTTTAAAAACAACGCTGACAATTGATTTAGTTTCTTTGGATTTAACGGATAATGATCTAAATCTTCTTTTTCTAAGTCATCTAATTGTAAATTTGTCATTGCGCTTGTCAGTATTACCTTTGCTATGTGAGTATCTCGTTCTGAGATGGCACTCATTCCGTGACCGGCGATACTTTCATTTCTCTTTTTACAAATATAGTCGATCCACTCCGATATCTCCTTCTGAAAATTCTCATCTTCAATGTGTATCTTACTCTTTAGCCATTTAATCATCGGCTCATATATGAATTCTTTTTCTAAAAGTGTTTTCTTTGTAATCCAACCAGAGATAAAATCTGAACTATTCTTGACAAGATATCTTTTTACTTTTTTAGCATTGGTCTTGTTAATTGATTTTGATAATTTCTTACAAACTCCATAATTCACTAACAAGATATAACTCATAATTGACTCCCATAAATGCCAGTATCGTGCCATGGCGCCTATATAATCACCTGTCATTTGTCGACGAATTGCCGTAAAATACAAATCCAGCAAGTAAGTCGTATTCTCACGATTTTCAGATATGGCTCTATGAAGATCTTTTAATGTGCTTTTCCATTCTTTTTTCAATTCGCTCAAATCACTACTATTTAACTTCTTGATCGACTGATATGCCGCTTTAATATCATACTTGTCCCAGCGTTCAAGAATTAGAAACAAACTCGCTAATATATTTGCTGATTTCTGACGATTGTCGTTTGCCGTTATTCTTGAAATAGTTCGAAAATTTCGGACAATATCTTCAAATAAATATTTATCAAATAGTTGTTTAAGTGAGGCAATGGCTCTTGATTCAACTGCATAATTTAATGGTGTTGCGTAAACTCGGGGTCCTGAATAACGAGGATCACGAACTTCAATACGTTGAACATTGGGTAATATACCTTCCTCAAGAAGGGTATTTAGCACCTGTCGCATTTGTGGTGTTCCACTTGCATAACAAGCTAAAAATCTAGTTCCCTCTGATACTATCCGTTCTGATACCCATTTTAATATATTGCCGGCTTGAAGATATATTTCTGATAAATCAGTCGGATCGTCCAAATTTAGAGTTTTAATCTCGATCTGATTGCGTTCTATTAAACCAATCTGTTGTTCTATGAGGAATTTGCTGGTAGATTCTGCGGCTTCAAAAGTCTTGGGTGTTGCAATTAGCGTCACTGAATGAGGACGATATTCGCGGCAAGCTGTAATGATTGCCCCTTCACTTTGGTCTGGGTCAATAGCCCAAGGGTCTCGATGACCGACAAATGTTATCATATGGTATTTTGATAATTTTGTGCTACGCATTGTGTGTCTTCCTTTCTTTTTGGACAGATTTCCTGATTTTATCAGGAGCGGTTTTAGTATTTTGACGTGAGTTTTTTGGTTCCTCGCTGTTTGGTGTGGGTAGTTGAAATGCGTCTTGCCCGCGTAGGCGGGCTTCCAGACCAGTTTATGACTTAGAGACAGCTCTTTATGTAAAATCTTATTTCACAAATCACACCTGTCCAAAATAGGATTCAGGCGTAAGATGTTTAAATGATATTAGCGAGTTCCGCAGAGAGGTGAATTATATTGGAATAAAAGCAAAATTCCATT
>VGIO01000180.1 GCA_016867855.1 Calditrichota bacterium | reverse complement strand
AACTATACTCTTCGAGTATTTGGAGAGTTACCATGTTCCGACGCACTTTGTGCGCAGGATAAACGCCACCGAGATGTTGACTAAAAAGGTCGAAATCGTGCAGGTTGAGGCTGTGATGCGCAATGTCGCCGCCGGCTCGCTGGTTAAACGGCTAGGCTTCAATGAAGGTCAAGCGCTCGACTATCCAATTTTTGAGACTTACTACAAGCACGACCCACTCGGTGACCCGCTCATCAACGAGCATCACGCCTTCGCGCTCGGTATCGCCAAGCCGGAGGAAATTCGCACGATGTTCCGGCTGACGGCGAAAATCAACGCTGTGCTGCGAGCCTATTTTGAACGGCGCGGAATGACCCTAATCGATTTCAAACTCGAATTCGGACGCTATGACAGCGAACTGATTTTAGCCGACGAAATCTCCCCAGACACTTGTCGGATTTGGGACCGCAAGACCGGCCGCAAACTGGACAAGGACCGCTTCCGCTTCGACCTGGGCGATGTCGAAAAGGCCTATGTCGAAGTGCTGGAACGGATTAGTTAGCAGCATAACGCCATATTAACCTGCGCGGTTGTCATTCTAAACAAAGTGAAGAAACCCTCTTCCACTTATCAGATGAGATGTTTCTCCGGTCTGCATAGAGGTCAGAATCACTTGCAGCCGTGCAGTGTTGATATAACAAAATAAGCTGCGGTCCGATGATAACACTTGTAGCAAAATAAATACACATTCTAATTTGAGCCGCCGTCCAAAAGTCCATCTAGCGCCGGAAGGCGCCGATGTCATCGCCCTCAGCGCGATAATCGTCGTTCTGATGGTCGTGTTGTCTTTCTATGTAAAGGAGGGCCGGCTGTTGTGGCTGCCGGCGCTGGCGGCTATATGGTTTTTCTTAGTAGTTCAATTTTTCCGCGATCCTGAGCGGTTTCCGCCGGAAGGCGAGCGTCTTGTGCTATCGCCGGCTGACGGCAAAGTCATTTCTATCGGCGAAGCGTTAGACAGTCCATTTCATCCCCCCGGACAGCGGGTATCGATTTTTATGTCGCCGTTCAATGTCCATGTGAATCGCAGCCCGGCGCATGGTATCGTAAGATTAGTCGAACCCAAATCCGGCCGGTTTTTAACAGCCTTCAAACCGGAAGCCACACGCGAAAACGAACAAGTGCTGACAATATTGGATACGCCTTACGGCGAATTGGCATTCAAACAAATTGCAGGCTACCTGGCGCGCCGAATAGTATTGCATCCCCAACCCGGCGACAAGTTGAGCGCCGGCCAGCGCGTGGGGATGATTAAGTTCGGCTCGCGTGTTGACCTGTTTATTCCAGACAACGTTGACATTCGGGTGAGACTCGGTCAAATAGTGACCGCAGGCGAGACGGTTATAGGAGAATTTACCAATGCGCTTTGAGCGGGCAATACTGCCCAATTTTATCACTTTTGCCAACCTATTTCTCGGCTACTGGGCGATAATGTTAATCAGTCAGGGGCGTTTTACCTCCGGCGCTTGGTTGATTGTCGCCGCGGCTATACTCGACGGCATCGACGGCGCCGTTGCCAGATTGATAAAATCATCCAGCCGGTTCGGCGCCGAGATGGATAGTCTGGCTGATGTCGTGTCATTCGGCGTCGCGCCGTCGCTGCTGGTATATCATCTTTTATTCCAATCGGTCGACGGTTATAGTTTGATATTTGCGTTTATGCTGCTTGCCGCTGGCGCGGCGCGCCTGGCGCGTTATAACCTCATCCATCAAGCGCATCCCGATTTTCGCGGTTTTATCGGAATGCCTATTCCCTGCGGGGCGTTGATTATCGTCGGCTTCTATCTCTATTCGCATCATAACCCGGAAGGGCTGTCCACTTTGCCGATATGGTTCGCCTTAGTTCCCCTTGTAGCGACGCTGGAAATTAGTCTGTTCGAATACCGCCGCATACCGCTATTTGCCATCCCCAGCGCCAAACATCCGTTTCATACCATTGCACTCATAGGCACAATTGCTGCCTGCTTTATATTCAAACCTGAGAAGGTTCTGTTTCCAGTGATGACGATTTATCTTTTCACCGGCCCAGCCGGTTGGCTCGCAGAATTGCTGCGCAAAGAACAACCAATCGAAGACGACACCAAAGACGGCACGCCGACGCCTTATCACGGGCGGCCATTCCGCCGGAGGAACAGATGAAAGTTACCGTCATAGTCCGTTTGAAGCCGGCCATCCTCGACCCGCAAGGCAAAACTATACAACATTCTTTAGAACAAATGGGTTTCAGCGAAGTTAAAGATGTTCGTATCGGGAAGATTATCGAGTTAAATGTCGAAGGCGAGGATGAACCGACCGTCCGCGCTCGAGCCGAGGAATTCAGCCACAAGTTGCTCGCTAATCCGCTTATGGAGTCATTCGAAATTGCAGTCGATGGGCGCTGAAGGCATTAATCGAATAACACGCTGGGGGGTAGTTGTATTTCCCGGCTCGAACTGCGACCACGACGCAGTCATCGCCTTGCAACAGTTTTGCGGGCAGGAAGCCGAAGAGATTTGGCATTGCTCCGAAACGCTGCCTGAATTAGACGGCATCGTTCTGCCGGGGGGATTTAGTTACGGCGACTACCTGCGCTCGGGCGCTGTGGCTCGTTTTGCCCCGGTGATGAACGAGGTCGTCAACTTTGCCGAATCCGGCAAAGTTGTGATGGGAATATGCAACGGTTTTCAGATTCTTACAGAATGCGGTTTGCTGCCAGGCGCGTTAGGCCGGAATGTGGGCTTGCGATTTATCTGCCGTGAAGTGTATCTGCGCGTCGAGCGCAGCGATACGATTTTTACTAAACAGTTAGAAGTCGGACAGGTTTTAAAGATACCTATCGCGCACAACGAAGGCAATTATTACCTGCCGCCGGCTGAACTTGAAGAGTTAGAAGCGAATGGTCAGGTGGTCTTCCGCTACTGCGACCGAATGGGCAGAGTTACGCCCGAATCGAATCCCAACGGCGCGCTGAACAATATCGCCGGCATCATTAATCGCGCCGGTAATGTTTTGGGGATGATGCCGCACCCCGAGCGGCGTTGCGACGCGTTGCTCGGTTCGCCGGACGGACGCGGTATTTTTAGTTCCGCCATCCATCACATCACGGAGAATTGGCCTTGCCCGGCGGCGCGCCGGAAGTGAAGTCGAACCGCATCGTCCGCAAGACGATGGGCTTCCTCGAACACCTCGAAGAGCTACGGCTTCGTCTAATACGGGCTATCCTCTTCATCGCTGCTGGAACAGCGCTCAGTCTTTACTTTTCTGAACATATTATTCAATTCCTCATCTCGCCCGCCTCCAAATCCGAACTCATAAAACTCGCCCTTCTCAATCCGACTGAAGGTTTTATCGTTCATTTGAAAGCCTCGTTTGTCGCCGGTCTATTTCTAACTTCGCCGTTCTGGTTCGCTCAATTATGGGGATTCATCAGTCCCGGACTATATAAAAATGAGAAGCGTATTATCACCCCGGTGATATTTTTTTCAGCAGCGGCGTTTTTAATCGGCGCAGGTTTCGGCTGGCAGGTAATACCTTTTGCGACGGAATATTTCGCTTCTTTTACCGTAGGGAAGATTGAGACCCATTGGTCGCTGGCTAGTTATGTCAATTTTGTGCTGCAATTTCTATTAGCGTTTGGGATAGTGTTCGAACTGCCGCTCTTTATTTATGCGGCAGCGCGGTTGGGTATCGTAACACCGTCGCAATTGCGCAGATACCGCCGACATTCGATTGTCGCCATACTTATCGTAGCCGGCATCATCACGCCACCCGATGTTTTCTCGCAGATAATCGTAGGCGTTCCATTATATTTACTATACGAAGTGGGTATATTAGCCTCGATGCTGGCTCATAAGCGCAGGGAAAATAAGGAGCCTTTCAAATGAGCGGCGCGGAGATAATCGTTGTTCTAGTGGCAATTTTGCTGCTGTTCGGGGGAAAACGCCTGCCGGAGATAGCCCGCGCCTGGGGCCGCAAATACCGCGAGATGCAACGGGTATGGCTGGACATCAGGCAGCAGATGAACCTTGACGAAACCGGCGAAATGTCTAAAATATCTAAGGCGACTGAAAGCCGGATAAACGAATCTTTAGAACAACCCGAATCGAACAACAATAAAGCGTCCCTCTTCAGTCATAAGACTATGTAAGAAAATTCCAAATTCCAAATTCCAAATTATCAATGTCTTTATCGTTCAGCGAAAGAAAAGCCGCGCTTAAATCCGGCCGTCTGGATATAAAGAGCCTTGTCGATGTCGCGTTGGAGCATACGCGTCGCAATGCGCATCTTAACGCTTTTATCACTTTGATGTCGGAATTGGCTTATGAACAAGCCGGACGGGTTGCAACGCGGCTTCTGAATGGCGAATACCCGCCTTTAGCGGGCGTGATTTTAGCAGTCAAGGACAACATTGCGCTGAGAGGCGTCAGGCTGACTTGCGCATCGAAGATACTTGAGAACTATATCAGTCCTTATACAGCCACAGCGTTGCAACGGCTAATCGACGCTGGCGCGGTCGTCATCGGTAAGACGAACTTGGATGAATTTGCGATGGGTTCGTCCACAGAGCATTCCGCTTACGGAGTAACGCTTAATCCCCATAATTTAGAGCGTGTTCCGGGTGGGTCGTCAGGCGGGTCGGCAGCGGCGGTTGCGGCGGGAGTTGTAACATCGGCGTTGGGGTCGGAGACCGGTGGATCCGTGCGCCAGCCGGCGGCATTTTGCGGTATTTTAGGCTTGAAGCCGACTTACGGCCGAGTCTCGCGTTATGGTTTGACAGCGTTCGGCTCATCGCTGGACCAAATCGGTGTAATGTCCAGTGATGTCGAAGAGGCCGCTCATATCTTTCAAGCGATGGCGGGATGTGATGCAAATGATAATACAACTTCACCGACGCCGGTGCCGGATTGTTCAGCGCTCTCAGAATTTGCACTGGAAGGTTTAAGAATTGGGCTGCCGGTGGAGTATTTCGGCGAGGGGATTCAGCCGGCTGTTCGAAATACTATTGAAAAAGCAGCCGCGGTTTTGCGCCGGTCGGGGGCGGTTGTATCTGAATGCAGCCTGCCGCATACGAAATACGCCATTCCGACTTACTACATAATTGCGCCCGCCGAGGCGTCTTCCAATCTGGCGCGCTACGACGGAGTTCGTTATGGGCCAAGATTTGAGGGCGAGAACGGAGAGGATATCATCCGCGCCTCTCGGCAGGCGGGGTTCGGGGCGGAAGTCAAGCGCAGGATAATGCTTGGCGCTTATGTTTTGTCGGCGGGATATTATGATGCTTATTATAAAAAAGCCCAGCGGGTGCGGCGGTTAATACGGCAGGATTTCAGCGAAGCATTTAGAAATTATGATTTACTAATGACGCCGACGGCGCCGACGACAGCGTTCAAAATTGGGGAGAAAATCGCCAGTCCGTTGGCGATGTATCTGTCGGACATATTTACGGCGTCGGCGAATTTGGCAGGGGTCCCAGCGATTTCGCTGCCGATTGGCTCGGATGACAAGGGGCTGCCGATAGGGATGCAGTTGATTGCACAGGACTTTAGAGAAGACCTGCTTTTTAGAACAACAAAGCGAATTATAGAATTAATAAATATTTAAAATAACGGCAATGAAATGAATATTTACATTTTAAAAAATTTCACGCAGCGGGAAGTTTATTTTGGGCTGGCGGAAGAGGATAGTTCAAAGGCGGTTAAGTCGCACAAAGACAATCTGTTATCGCCAGTGGGACACTGGAAATGGGGGGTGGAAAAAATCCAGTGGGGAGAGGTCCAAAAAGGCTTGCCAGCCGGGGCTGCGGCGGCATTTATAAATGCGCTGCGCAAAGAGCCGCCTGAAGAGGGGTGGGCGGTGGTTTTTGGGTTGGATGAAGTCGAGGCGCGGTTGGCAACCGAGGAAGACGAAGAGGGTTGATTTTCGCTGATTTCTGTATTAGATTATATGATTTAAGGCAGTTGAGCAGGCGGTCGGTAGTGGGAAGCAGCCTTGCACTTTGATATGCAGAAAAATCGTCACATCGTCACATATCAGGATTATTTCAAGGCACTGCAACGAGATACGATGTGACGGAGTTGTGACGAAGCGTGAAGGAA
>VGIO01000179.1 GCA_016867855.1 Calditrichota bacterium | reverse complement strand
TTATGAACCTTCTCCCCCCCGCTCTGCGGCTTTGAATTACAATCCTTCTCCCCCCTACTCTGCGGCTTTGAATTACAATCCTTCTCCCCCCCGCTCTGCGGGGGGGAATTAAAGGGGGGGCATTTCCTCAGCGCGCCCATCTATGCCAAATCCCTTCTTCTAAACACCAAAATCGCGATTGTCATTAATATAACACAATACAGCGCGCCGTAAAAGGTTGAATAAAGCAGTCTGTCCCAATCTAATGGCAAAGTATGCACGGCCGCCCGGCGAATGTTGAAATAAGACAAATGCGGGATTATAGCATACACGGCCTCTAAGAGCGGTTTGGCGGCTGTCTCCGGATACCGGTCCACAAAGATGCGCACATCGCTGCTCAAGCGTCCGACGACGAACAGAATGACTGTATAGAGCGCGCTGACCGTCGGGGTATTGAAAGTCGAGAAGAGAAGCGCCAATGCGACGACGATTTCGACCTCCCACATCGAAAGATATATGGCTGCAAATAGTTGATGTGTGATGCCACTCTCGACGATGGCAAGCAGCAAGATTAAAACCGTGCACATTGCCAAATAGACAACCTGCACGGCGGCAGAGAAGCCGAGGAATTTACCGATAAGGTATTCTCGACGCGGCAGAGGCTTGGCTAAAATCGGCAGGATGGTGCGTTGTTCGACTTCGCCCCAGACTAGCGCAATACCGCTGAACAAGGCTATCGCCACACCCGCCAAAGTAGTTGCCGACAAACCGATGTCCGCCACGATTTTCTCCGGCTCGCCGACCGACCAACGACTGATAATCCAAGACAGCGCTAACATAACGCCCGCGAAGCCGAGGATGTGCAGCAACACCTTGTTGCGCACGGTCTCGCGGAAGGTCGTCTGCGCAACGGCGAGGATGCGTCCAGCCATTATCCCTCCACCTTGGCTAAGAACGCATCTTCGAGGGTGCGTCGTTTGGGCGTAATCGATATAAGGCGCAGGCTGCCGGCTGCGGCGCGCGCCGCGATTTCATTCATGCCCTCTCGATCGGGGATGTCGATTATTCTAATTCCGGTTTCGGTTTTATACATCCAGCCGCGCGAGTCGAGCAGCCAGTTGGTCTCTTGAATATCCACCGGTTCAATTTCGACCTGCCAGCCGGACTCAACGGCTTGCAGTTCGGTAAGCGTTCCGCAAGCCAGCATTTTGCCCTGATGGATGATAGCGGCGCGGTCGGCAATCCGCTCGGCGTCTTCGAGGATGTGCGAACTGAAGAAGATGGTCTTGCCCTGGGTTTTCAAGTCCATTATAATATGCCGCAGATCATATCTGCCGACCGGGTCGAGCCCGCCTAAAGGTTCGTCTAAAATCAACATTTGCGGGTCGTTGATTAACGCTTGCGCCAGCCCGATGCGCTGCAACATCCCGCGCGAAAAGCCCTTTAGCGGCTCATTTCTCCGGCCGTCCAGACCGACTTGTTTGAGAAGAACTTCTATGCGCTTATTGCGTTCCGGGCGCGGCAAGCCGAATAAACGGCCGAAATAATCGAGTAGTTCATATCCGGTGAGAAAGCGATAGAAATTTGGCAAATCCGGCTGAAAACCGACCTTGAGTCTGGCTTCCGGGCGCGCGGCGTCAACGCCGAAAAGATACGCCCGGCCGGCAGTCGGACGAGCCTGGTCGAGCAGCATTTTAATCGTCGTCGTCTTACCGGCGCCGTTCAAGCCGAGGAAGGCGAATACTTCGCCAGACTTGACCTCGAACGATACATCGTTCACCGCTTCTATGCGCTGGCGTTTCAGACCGATAAAATAATGTTTAGTTAATTTTTCACAATGAATTGCAGTTGCATTAGACATATCATTTACCGTGAATTGAGCATTCGACTTCGCCGTTGACAATGGTATATATCCCGCCGTCCGGACAGGTTGGAATGCGCCGGCCGGTGAACATCGTATCGTTTAGATCTTCATAATGAACTAGCAAGAGCCAATTGGCATTAGCCGGGTCGCGCAGGTTGAGCGTATTATAGGTTATTATAAGCGCCGAATTTATCGCGCTGCGTTCAGCGGCACAGCGCGCCTGGGCGGTCTCGTTGTTTAGAGCGATGAATTTCGGCACGGCTACGGCTATGATGATGCCCAAAATCAGCATCGTCAATACTAATTCGATGAGCGTATAGCCGTAGTTGCGTGAATAAAGCGATTGTATAGAAATTATTGGCTCATTATTAAGGGGTCAGTATGTAGTGTCCCCTCTCCCCCCGCTTGCGGGGGGATGAAAGGGGGTGTAAAGACTACTTGATAACACCCCCCCTTACTCCCCCCCGCAAGCGGGGGGAAATGACAATCACACAGCAAACTATATTCTGCCCCAGTTAATACTACTTGCTGTGAGTGGATTAAAATCCATCAAGAGTTTAACAACGAAACGATGGATAGGCCATCCCGAATCGATTACGATGATACCAACGTGCAAAAGGATAATACAAACCGATGATAATTAGATAGACTGGAAATCCGAAGGCCGCGCCGACGCTGACGGACAGTAAAAATATTGCCCATTTATTGACTCGGATAGATAATTCGACATTCTGTTTAAGATACGCGGCTAACATTCCCGGCGTCGTCATTGCTGCTGGCAGAACTATAACCCAATCGCGATTGAAAACACCGACGACAGCGGCTAAAAAAAATCCTGCCGCGCCGACTATTAAAGTGCCTCGCTCGCTGTGAACGACAGCGAAGGTCATTTTACCATCAGACATATCGCCGGGTTTATCGGGCAGATTAGTTACAATACAACTCGATACAAACGCAATAAGATAGGGAATTTCCCAACGCAATGAAATGCTTTCACCATAAATCATTTCGCCCAACTGTAAAGCCATCCAGCCGCCGATTAAATAAGCGGTTAGGCCTCCCCAAGGCTTTCCGGCAAGCGCCAGCGGTGTAAAATTATATAGAATGCCTATGATTACGAAAATACTGAGGGCTAACAAACCCAAGTGCGTAAAGCGTGATAGGAATAAAAATACAGCAACTGCCAGCGTTAATATCCCCGCCTCGATTATCAAGTGTCGGCGGCTTAAAGCGCCCTCAGCCACTAAGAATAATTTCTCGTTGATGCTATCAGTCTTTATATCTTTAATCTGATTCAGCAGATAGATTAAACCATACATTGATGTAATAGATATCGAAAGCAGCAGCCAGCGCCAACTCGCAATACCACGGCCGCTCTGTAAAAAACCGCTCCATTGAAGCCAGTGGTTCGGCGCGCGCAGAGCGAGCCAGCAGCCGGCTAAAGTCATCGTCCAGAGCGGGAAAATCAAAGTCGGGCGCAGCACGAAAAATGAATCGAAAAAGCGCGCGAGCCTACCGCCGCGCAATCGATATTGATTATCGAATTGAATTATACTTGGTCCTTATTATCCGTATCTTCTCCGCTGTGCCGCGGATGGATATGGGGGGCATTCGATTGTTGGATTTAATCGGCTCCATCTTCAATTCTATCCGCTGAGCGGGGAGAGAGGGTAAAATCCATTTCGACAACTAACTATCATTCTGTTGAGCTAATTGCAAAAGTGACGATTAATCCAGAAAACTCAGACTATGGCAAGGCGGACGCCCTCGTCCGCCGAAAACCAAGCATAGAATGCGGCGGACGAGAGCGTCCGCCTTGCCATAGTTAATAAATCCAACACTTTCGCAATTACCTCTGTTGTTATCCCTGACTGCACGCATAACAATGAGATTATTTAGAATATCAAATTGGTGTAAGACAAATAAAGCCGGCCGCGCATTACGCGACCGGCCTTATTTCCGGACTTAATTGAAACGACAGATGTGTTTCACTACGGCGCGTTGTGTTGGGCTGCCTGAGCCGACGCGCAAGCCACAATGCCATTGGTAATAGCGTATGCTGTGGGACCAATCGGGCATTGCGGAACAGCGCCGGTGGCAAACCAAGCCGCCAGAACCTGGTTGATAGCGTCGATGGTTTCCATCCAGTCTGCCTGCGTTGGGTCGGCGGCGACGGTCGCAGCATATTGCATCGCAACCGCTGAGTTAATCGCGCCTTGATTCGATTTGCACTTCGCCTTGTTGGCGGCGTCGGATAAATTGACAAATTTGGGCACCGCGACTGATGCGAGAATACCTATGATGACGATGACCATAATTAGTTCGACAAGGGTGAAACCTTTGTCACTGCGAAAAGCGGATAGCATTGACTACCTCTGTTTGTTGAATTTGTTATTTGGACAGTTTATTATCAGTTTCGAAACACTCTTTCGCAATAGATGTGCCAAAGTTGTAAGTATTTAAATAATAAATCATTCTGTTTGTTTATGAAAAACTAATCAGCAAAATTCTTAGATAACTGTTCCAAATTAGAACATAATAAACACTATTCTGAAAACTGTATTAATTTTGAACAGGTAGTCTTATCTCAACGGCGGCCGGCCGAGGCAGTCGCCGAGCCAGCGGGTAGTCGCCGTGTCGGCAGGCGTTTCGACTTTAATCATCTCGCTTATTATTCTGGCTTTCAGCGGATTCAAATCGGCAAATGGCAGCAGCATCGCATCCAGAGCGCGGCAGTCCGGCTCGGGATGAAATACAACTGCATTTCCAATCGTGAATGGCGCAGCGGTAAATATCTGACGGCTGCAACTGACGACCAGGTTGAAGCATTTAACATCTTTGAGCATTCGGCGCAGGTCGGCTTCGCCGATATCGGTGAGCAGGATATAGATATCCGCGGTGTCGGGTTTTGACGCGATAATGTTCTTCAAAGCGCTGTCGGGTGTAAGAACCTTCCAGCCGCCGGGCTGGTCGATGCGGATGCCGATGCGCACTTCGGATAAAGCCGATACCGCTAGTATCTTGTTCTTGACCTTGAAGGTATCCCAGACGGCAAACAGCGGCTGGTTTAGGTCGGATGTAACGATGTTGGCGCTGATTAACTTCAGCCCGGCTTCATCCGCCCAGCGGACTAACATCTTGAGGCCATAGAACATATCTCTGGCGCTGACGCCAACCGCGCGATGCCCGAAGCGCGCCAGCCCCAGGATAGTGCAGCGGCTGCGTAGTTCGCCGCCGAGTGGATCTAAATCGAGAATCTGCCCGCAGTCCAAGCCGATGACCGGGTAGTTCTTAAAATGCTGTTTCATCAACGTCGCCCGCCGCTCCAGTCCGCCGCGCGGACCCACCAGGCAATGCCCGCAGCCTTCGACCCGGCCGCGAAAGCAGCCGGTTAGCGACAACACCAAACTGTCCGGCTGCCCAAAGACCGGCTCGAAAGCCTTCAGCCCGATAATCGAGAAAAATAGAAGGAGTAATTTGTATTTATTATTAGAAAGGTATGTCATCCTCGACTTCTGGTTCGGGCGGCGGCGCCGGACTTGCCGCTGTGCGGCTCGTCGGTTCGTAATAAGGTTCTTCGCCTTCGCGTCCGCCATCCTCTTTGCGTCCCAATAACTGCATCCGGTTGCCGATTATATCGGTGGTGTAGTGCTTGACGCCGTCCTTCTCATAAGAACCATAGCGGATGCTGCCTTCGATATAGACCTGCTTGCCTTTGGCGAGATACTGCCCGGCGGTTTCAGCATTCTTGCCATATAAGACAATGCGGTGCCAGTGTGTGACCTCTTCCCACTCATTCTCGTTCTTACGGCGACCCTCGGATGTAGCCAGCGAGAATCGTGCCACTGCCATCCCCGACGGTGTGTAAGTCAACTCTGGATCCCGGCCTAAATGACCGATGAGAATGACCTTATTTATGCCTCGCGACATTTGGAATCCTCTATTGAATAGTTTGCTAAATTTTTCCGGTATTTCTTTGCATTGCTACAAAAATAATGAATAGAGCGATGGCTGATCCGATTAAATTAGCGGCTAAATCGTCAAAACTTACCGTGCGGCCCGGCGTCCCGTTCTGCAGCAGTTCATTTATAATGCCGATTATTCCGCTGACCGCCCAAATACCTGCCAGCCAAAGCCCGGACCGTCTATTCAAAACCGACCAGGACGCTAAGGTGAAATACAGCAAAACCGCCAAAATGGCGTATTCTATGAAATGCAGCGCCCAATCCGAATGGAGACCGAAAAACAGTTTAGATTTTAGTCTAAATGGTATTAAATGACTGGGGATTTTCGACAGG
>VGIO01000178.1 GCA_016867855.1 Calditrichota bacterium | reverse complement strand
TGCGCGTCAGTTCAAAGCAAATCAGTCTGGCTTTGGGCATAAAGCCAACTCAATTTCGGCAGGATTTTCACTATTTTGGCGGATTTGGGCAGCCGGGACGCGGCTATGACAAGCAGATTTTAATCCGCGTCCTTGAGAAGATACTCGGCGTTGACCATATATTGAATATGGTCATCATCGGGGTAGGGCATTTAGGCACGGCTTTAGCCAAATATCCCCATTTCGAACGGTTCAACCTGCGTTTAGTAGGTCTTTTCGACCGCAATCCGCGCATTATCGGTTCGACAATGCGGGGAATACAAATAATGCATCCGGATGAATTGACCCAATTCGCCCACCGGCAGATGGTCAATCTCGCCGTCATCACTACCGATGCCGCATCAGCCTACGAAACCTGTCAGCGCATAATTCAAGCCGGCATCAAGGGTGTTTGGAACTTTACATCGGTTCGACTCACGGCGCCGTCCGGATTTGTTGTGCGCAATGAGCAGCCGGCGTTGGGATTACTCGCGCTGACTTTCCGTCTGAACGAACTCGAACATCTCGCCCAGCCTAACGATTTCGCGCGCCAACTCGAACCACTCGAATGATATTAATTAGATTAATAAATCGGATTCACAATGTCAACTTGTAAATTCTGCAAAATCGCCGCCGGCGAAATTCCTTCCGCTATTGTTTATCAAGATGAAGATATCGTGGCTTTTAGGGATATCAATCCACAGGCGCCGACGCACATTCAAATCATTACGCGGCGGCATATACCGACCGTTCAAGATTTAGCCGATGAAGACAGCGCATTAATCGCAAAAATGGTCTTGAGCGCCAACCGTTTGGCAGATGAGGAATTTATCGCGCCTAAAGGCTACCGCTTGGTATTCAATTGCCGCGTCGATGGCGGACAGGAAATCTATCATTTACATTTGCACTTGCTCGGCGGGCGGCGAATGACTTGGCCGCCGGGATAACATCATAAATGGTTATTTGAATACGAAAATTCGTGAACGGCTCACTTCCCCGGCGCCGTTGGCTGGCGAAGTGGATGAAGAAAAATCGCTGCGTCCGGTGCAGTGGAGCGATTTTGTCGGCCAGATGCGGGTTGTGGATAATCTCAAGGTTTTTCTGACCGCTGCCCGCGAGCGTGGCGAAGCCCTCGACCACTGCCTCTTCTCGGGGCCTCCCGGCCTGGGCAAGACGACTTTGGCTTTCTTGATAGCCCGCGAATTGGGCGTTGAAATTCGTGTAACATCTGGGCCGGTGCTGGAGCGGCCGGGGGATTTGGCTGGGCTGCTGACCAACCTCCAGCCGCGCGATGTGTTGTTCATAGACGAAATCCACCGTTTAAACAATGTGGTCGAGGAATATCTCTACCCGGCAATGGAAGACTATAACCTCGACATAATGCTCGACAAGGGCGTCGCGGCGCGGTCGATTCAAATAAAATTGCCGAAGTTCACATTAATCGGCGCGACGACTCGCGCCGGGCTGTTGACGGCGCCGCTGAGGGCGCGCTTTGGTGTAACAGCCAGATTGGATTACTATCAGCCGGATGAACTGAAACTTATCGTGCAGCGCTCGGGCCGGCTGCTTAATGTGCAAATAGACGGGGACGCTACTTCTGAGGTCGCGCATCGTTCGCGCGGCACGCCGCGCATTGCCAACCGTTTATTGCGGCGGCTGCGTGACTTCGCGCAGGTTGCCGGCAAAGCGCAAATCGACCTCGAACTAGCCCGACACGGACTCGAACGGCTCGAAATTGATCCCAACGGTCTCGACGATATGGATATCCGTATCTTACAAACTATATTGAATAAATTCAACGGCGGTCCGGTGGGCTTAAGCACCGTTGCCGTCGCGGTCGGCGAAGAGACCGACACTATAGAAGAAATTTACGAACCGTTTCTGATTCAGCAGGGCTTTTTGGAACGCACGTCACGCGGTCGCAAGACGACTACTCGCGCTCGCAGATTATTCAGCGAATCTGTCGAATCCGCGACGCAACATTCATTGTTATAATGTTCGCTCAACGACTCTTCAATTGTCTAACTTTCTAACTTTTATGCTCGAACTTCGTTTTCACAGCCGTGGGGGGCAGGGCGGCGTCATCGCTGGCAAACTCTTGGCCGTCGCTGTTTTCAAGGAAGGCCGGTTCGTTCAATCCTTTCCGACCTTCGGCGTCGAGAGGCGCGCCGCGCCGGTCAAAGCCTTTGTGCGCATCGACGATAATCCCATCCGCATCCGCAACCAAATCTATAATCCCGACCATATCATCATTCTCGACTCAAGTCTGATTCTGATGGAGGATGTGACCCAAGGTCTAAAATCAGGCGGGACTATTCTCATAAATACCGATAAACCGCCGGGAGCCTTTCCATTTGCCGATGGCTTCAAAGTGGTTACAATCGATGCTTCAGCCATCGCCGTCAAACACGGGCTCGGCTCAGTGACCCAGCCGATTGTAAATACCGCTATCCTCGGAGCAGTAGCGAAGGCGCTGCGAGTCGTGAAAATCGACTCGGTAGTCGCCGCCATCGAAGAAGAGGTTCCGTCCAAAGCCGCCGCCAATGCCGCTGCCGCACGCGAAGCGTTCGACACAGCGGGTGAATGATGATGATGATGATGATGATGATGATTGTGACAATAGCGGCTCGATGTCGGTATAATTCATTGAAAAGTTAATGGGCATCTATCGGTTGAGAGGTCGAAAGACTTGTATTAAATTTTATGAATTACCTATAGCGCGTGAATTTTCAGAGTTCACCGCTTTAGCGTGTTCTTAAAGCAACCTGCTGCGCGCTGAAGCGTGAGATCAGAATAGTTAATTTATTAATCAGTGCAAACTGTATTCCGCCCCCATTAATAACATAACACTCAAGCGCAAATGAAAAAGAAACAAAAGAAACATCCGCGTCTTCCGACGGTTGAAATCAAGACTCAGGGGCAATCGGCGGTCGAATTATTCATACCGCCGCAGCCGTCCGGTAAAAAGCTGCTGCCTCTTGGTTGGCTGGCGCTGTTCATCCCTTTGTGCATTATTGTCGTCGTTCTCATCGCCGAGAATTACGGCTGGGTTGCCGAGCAAAAAGGCGCTGGCGCGCTGTTAGAAGCCATCAACAATGCGAACTTTGGATTGACGGCGATGGAACAAGGCGACTTTGAGAATGCCAAAGGCTATTTTGGCGCAGCCATAAAGATTAAAGCCGATTATGCTGAACCGTATTTAAACCTCGGCATCATCGCGTATAAACAGGGCGATGACAACCTAGCGTTGCAATTAATGTCCAGAGCGCTGGAATTAAAACCCCGCAAAATGGAACTGATTTATAATAATTTGGGAATGGTTCATGGCAAACGGAAAGAGTGGGACAAGGCTATTGCGATGTTTCTTAGGTCTTTAGAGTTGAATGTGCGGGCGACAGCGGTTTATCGTAATATCGCCCAGACGCAAGCCGCCAAGGGCGACTATGAAGGCGCGGTCGATGCCTGGCTGCGGGCTATCGACGCCCACCCGACGCTATCTAATCAATACTGGGAGATGCTGCGCGAAGCAACTTATTCGCTCGAGGATGAGGAGGCGCTGCGCGCTGCGCAGGAAGCCCTTGAGCGCGGCGTTAGCGAAGCCGATTTAGCCAAATATGATTCAATTGTCATCAATCAATCTTTGGCGCAGGATAAAAAATTGGCGGATGATTACTACAATTTAAGTCTGGCTTATGCGAAGTTAGGGCAGTACCGGGCGGCGGTCAGCGCGGCTTATGAGGCGATAAAAATCAATCCCAATGACGCACCGATGCGTAACAAATTGGGAATCTACTATGCCAACATCGGCGATTTGGTCAACGCCGAGGAGCAGTTTGCGACGGCTGTGCGCTTAAAATCGGACTATGAGGATGCGAAATTCAATTTAGAAAGATGCAGGAGTAAGTTGGCAGGGAGCGCCGGGGGCTAACTGGACGGTAGTAGATTTTCAAAATTATCATACTTGCGAGGGGACTCGCTATTTCTTTCCCTTTTCACGTCTGCGCAGCGCTAATAATGCATCCCTAAAGAACCGTTTATCGGGGCGCATATTGCCGCGGAAGCGGATACCGCGCAGTTCATCGATTTCCGCTGGAGTCGGATCCGCCAGCAGCATTTCATCGGTGTCTTCGAGAAAATCCCGCAAACCCTCATACATCTCGATGTCCTCGTCAGCGTCATAGGCATAGTGTTTCTCGTCGACAGTGGAAATCAGCGTCCAAATACTGACACCCAAGCCTTGCGCCAGGCGCTCGACGACCTCCATCGTTGGCGAGGAGCGGTCGTTTTCCAAGATGGAGAGGTAGGAGCGGTTGATGCCGGTGCGGCTGGCAAGTTCCTCCTGCCGCAAGCCCTTCTCGCGTCGCAGGCGCTTTAATCTTTCACCGAACATATAGACAATTTAGCGTATGTGTTGTCTTTATGCAACAATATGTTTCGATATTTTCGCAAGTTTTTAAATTTATTAACGACGACCTAAGTCATCGTCATTCCCGCGAAGGCTGGAATTCAGACATATCTTTAATATTTCAATACTTAACTGGATTCCTGTCCTTGTTTTCGCGGGGATGAACTCTGCGAAGGAATCATCATCCCGCTGCGCGGTGCAACCGAAGATGAAAATACACCCCCCTTCATCCCCCCGCAAGCGGGGGGAGAAGCATGCAACAGCCGCAAGCGGGGGGAGAAGCATGCAACAGCCGCAAGCGGGGGGAGAAGCATGCAACAGCCGCAAGCGGGGGGAGAAAGTGCGTCTATTTTCAGAGTAATGACAGATAATTTTGCTGTTATGTATAGAAATATTAAAACGCCTGCAATCAATGCAGGCGTTTCTATTATAGACGAAGGTGAATTTATAACTAATACCAAGTCGCAATCAATCGGATGATAAATGTCAAAACAAATTCACAACAGATTAAACGGATGAAACGGATAATCCTATAAAGCCGCTAGGTTAATCCGTTCTATCCGTTTAATCCGTTGTTAATTTTGCATCCCTTTATTATTCATTTGAATGCAAATTGGTATAATGAGTTAATAGCAAAAGTGATGATTAATCTAGAAAACTCAGACCATAGCAAGGCGGACGCCCTCGTCCGCCGAAAACCAAGCATAGAATGCGGCGGACGAGTGCGTCCGCCTTGCCATCAGTTAATAAATCCAACACTTTTGCAATTACCTCTAATTAAATAGATAAGCCTGAGGGCGTTCCGTTTCACCATTTCTTTCGGTTATGCGTCTATCTAATCAGCACGGCTTTGGCGGCGAGGCTGCGGTTGCGGTTGGTCAATTTGAGAAAATATACACCCGATGGCAGATGGTCGGCGCTTAGCGCGATGCGATGTTCACCGCGCCGGACATAGCCTTCCCAAACAGCCGCTATTTCATTAGCCGCGCTGTTGTATAAACGCAGCGAAGTCCAGCCGTCGCGCTCGAGGCAGAAATCCACGGTCAGCCGGCCGTTGAAAGGATTGGGATAGAGAGCGCGCAAAGCATAAGCGGTTGGCGCGGCGGTCAGATTGGATACAATATTAGGCATAATCCAGAAATAGAAACGGCGGACGCATTCAAGCGTATCGCCGCGCCAGCAGGCTTTTACCCACCACTGGAACTGCGCTCCTACCAACTCATTAAAGCCGAGGGTATCGATATTAAGGATGACGGTCGTATCCAAGATTGAATAGGACACTGTCCGATTGCGGGAAGCGAGATAGATAACATAATTTACAGCGTCGTTTTCTTCCGGGGCTATGGAGCGCGACCATAAGAATTCCACCGCTGGTAAAGCAGGCGGTTCGCCGCCGGACGATGATATCTGTAATGTATCTCCGTTCGGCGGCGTTAGCAGAATAAACGGCGTCAATCTTTGCGGTATATGCACATTGCAGGCGACATTTATTCTCACTTCGCGTTGGGCGGCATTGCTCGTAAAACCAATGCAGCCTTCGAACAGGGTATCCGGCAAACCGGCGGTATTGAAGGATAGAACCAGCGGTTGTTGCGCGCCGGGATTCAACATACCTTCATAGCAATTGAGATTGAACCATTCTTTATAAGTGTCAACCTGCCATATATCGATGCGGTCGCCGCCGTTGACGGTCTGATTATCCGTGATGCTGACCATTACCCAGGAATAGACATCGAA
>VGIO01000177.1 GCA_016867855.1 Calditrichota bacterium | reverse complement strand
AGAATGATGGATTTTATTAGATTGGGTATAAATCCAAGTGATACATATGGAATTGACCTTGATGGGACTAATATTTGTGAGGCTCTCAATAAAATACCTAAAGGGAACTTTCTTGTTGGAAGTGCAACTGAATTACCTTGGAACGATAATTATTTTGATATTGTGACTCAGTTTAAAGTATTCTGCGTGATTTTACAAGCAGATATGAAACGCCAGATTGCTAAGGAAATGCTCAGGGTCGTGAAAAAAGACGGGCTTATCATATGGTGTGACCAAAGATATTCGAAGCCCGGCAACAATTATTCTAGAGGTATAAGTAAAAGAGAGATTCGAGAACTTTTCCCTGGTTGTAATATAGGCTTTTATTTAGCAGTCTTAATCCCACAAATTGCCAGGATAATTGTCCCGATCTCATGGTTATTGGGTGAAATAATTGAATATATACCATTAATGAGAAGTCATTATATAGCCTTTATCAAACCAAGTAGTAGCAGACTTTAATTTTGATTGTTTTTAGAATTGTCATTTTAGATTATCAAAAGACTATGTTACAGAGATCAGATTGCTAGGTCGAAATACTCTAAATTTGGTGAATTGCTTTAACTTAGGTCTATATGTAATTATTCCTTCCTTAGCGTTTGCTTTGCCTTTCCCCCAAGACTTCGGCTTTCCCCAACGCTTTAACTATCTAATCGACGCCGGGCTTTGCTGGGAATCCAACAGCCTCTTTCACCCTTTATCCCTGCAGCCTGATAATATCTCTAATACAACCACCTATTCAATTTCACCTAAATTATACCGTCAACTAATGTTGTTTTCAGATAGATATAATTCAATCATATCTGATACGACCGAACACGGCTGGATTATCGGTCAAGGGGGTATAGAGGCTCGCGGACAAACCGGTCCGGACCGGCTTTACACGAAGACCGCTATTTCACCATTTATCTGGGGAAAGGCTGGTTTTAAGCGGAATTGGTATGCCGATTTTGTTCTACGGTCTTCTAACGAAGCCCGAAGTCTCGACCATTATACCGGCATCACCCGCGATATCGCCCGGGCGGGCTTCAACACGGCGGAGTTCGACCGTTTGGCCTTGGGTTATAAAAATGATTGGGCGAATGTAGAATTTGGCCGCGGACGGGAAATTATCGGACCGATGGCTGAAGACAATCTGGCGGTTTCAGGAGGGGCGCCTGCCTTTGAAAGATTAGTTCTGCAAGCCCATTGTCGAAGATACGCTTATCGCTATTTCTATGGTTTTTTGGAATCGCTCAGCGATAGCGGACGAAATATCCAACGGTATATAGTTGGAAAGACCCTGGAATACAACAATCATCACAATTTGGTCATTGGGCTGACTGAATTATCAATTTTAGCCGGGTGGGAGCGTTCTATCGATTGGGCTTTCTTAAATCCGTTAGCCTTGCATATTGAAGTGGAACAAAATGAGCGGGACAATCAGACGACTAATGATGAAAACGCTCTCTGGGTGTTTAATTTAGATTGGCTGGCGTTGAAAAATCTGCGGCTTGCCGGCGCGCTGCTAATGGACGATTTCCAATTAGATGCCGCCGACCGAAAAAAAGCACAGGACCAACTTGGCTATCAATTACATATAGGGTGGACGATAATCCGACATCCAGTCGTCTTGACTGCGCTTGTTGATTATGTATCCATAGGCACCTTTACCACGCAACATAACCATCGTTGGACGAATTTTGTCAGCCGTGGAAAATATCTCGGAAATTCTATAGGCAATGATGCGGATTTAATTCAAATAGGAGCGCGGCTGATATTTCGGCAGCCGGTTGTAGTCGAGATGAGTTTCGGTCAGCGCCGCTGGGGTGATAATTCGCTGCTAATCGAACCCTACAGAGTGCGCAGCACCCCCGTATATAAATCCTTCCCGAGCGGCCAAGTCCGAACTAACCGGTTCTTCGAAGTCTTAGTCGATAGTCAACCAATGAAGAACTTGGCCGTCCGAATAAACGGTCATATCGATTTGAGTCACAAAGGACTTGACAGTGAAATGGAGTGTTGGACTTTTATGCTTCGCTACGCGCATTTATTTGTAATTTAGATATTGCCAAAAGAACAAATTAATGAGGTAATTGCAAAAGTGTTGGATTTATTAACTGATGGTAAGGCGGACGAGGGCGTCCGCCTTGCCATGTCTGAGTTTTCTGGATTAATCATCACTTTTGCAATTAGCTCTAATAAAAAGGATCTATATTGATAAAGAGTCAAAAAGATCTTCGCAAAATTATAATCACCGGTTCAGCCGGCTTCATAGGATTTCATCTCGCGCACCCAAGTAGTATCAGCCTGGGCTCCACCGTATAAAAGCATAGACACTACAAATGCGATAATCCAAACAAATCCTGCCAAAACCCAAAAACGCCCCGTTCTTTGGCACGCGCGCCAAAGCCTCGGGGCGTCTGACTCTATCGAGCCTGCCTCGCAAGCACAGATCCGCTCTTCGGATCCAAGCCCAAGCCGCTTCTCAAGCCCGCCCTTTAAGCCCTTGAGAATGCCGGTTATCTTCTCTGCCAATCCCTTCATCCGCCTATATCTCTGTAATTCTTGATTTTAGACATCGATAAATTTCAATGACTTATTTTACAGTCCAATATACATAAGATTTTAACCTAATGTAAGCGTTTTGAGACTATTATTCAGCGCTGTATCCCGACTTCTTGAAGCCGGGAGAATTCCGTCGGGCAGCCGCAAGTTCGGACGATGACTTTTTGGATTTCTAAGTTTCATTTCGGTTATTTTCAAACTGATGGTGATACTTTTAAGTTTAGACCTGGCCTTGAATTTTGGCTTTTTTATTTATGCAAACCTCTCAACTTTACCTGAAAATGTAATGCACATAATCCGTTTATCAAGTGATTTTGAAAATAACAGAATAATTTAAAATATTTGAATTTTATTGCTGAGATGAGTCTAAAGATATTCATAGGACTATATATTGTCAAAGTCGACTTATTTCTAGTTTGAATGACTTGATATTAAGCGGATTAGTATTTAGTTTGATAAGTTATTCCAAATCAACTATCATTCAACATCAGTGTCCGAAATATCTAAAACCTACGACCCTAAAGCCGTCGAGCCGAAGTGGTATAAGTTCTGGCTAGACAACGATTTATTCCGCGCCGATCCAGACAGCGGGAAGCCGCCTTACTGCATAATGATGCCGCCGCCCAACATCACCGGCGAACTGCATATGGGGCACGGCTTGCAGGACTCTATTCAAGATTACCTCATCCGAATGAAGCGGATGCAGGGCTTCGAAGCGCTCTGGCAGCCCGGCGCTGACCACGCCGGCATCGCGACCCAGAATGTGGTCGAAAAATCCCTTGCTAATCAAGGTATTACACGCCAGCAATTAGGCCGGGAGCGATTTGTAGCTAAAGTCTGGGAGTGGCGCGAGAAATACGGCCGCCGCATCCTGCAACAGAAATATATGTTAGGGGACTCGCCGGACTGGCGCCGTGAGCGTTTCACGCTTGACCCGGGACTGTCCAGGGCTGTAGCCAAGGTCTTCGCGCATCTTTACGACAAGGGGCTTATCTATCGCGGTAATTACATCGTCAATTGGTGTCCCCGCTGCCACACGGCAATATCCGACGAGGAGGTCGAGCATAGCGAATGTGACAGTAATCTGTGGTATTTCAAATATCCGTTGAAGGATTTAAACACAGAGGCACAAAGAATACAGAGTAAAAACTGTGCTCTCGGTGTCTCTGTGTTTAAAAATTATATCATCGTTGCTACCACTCGACCTGAAACTATGCTTGGTGACGCAGCAATAGCAATCAATCCTAAAGACGAGCGGCTTCAGCATTTAATCGGACGAACTGTCATCCTGCCACTAGTCGAACGCGAGATTCCGGTCATAGAAGATGATTTCGTTGACCCGCATTTCGGCACCGGTCAGGTCAAAGTAACGCCGGCGCACGACCCCAACGACTTCGATATGGGTAAGCGCCATAATCTCCCCAATATCGTAATTATGGATGAAAGTGGGATTATGAATGAGAATGTTCCGCCCCAATTCAGAGGAATGGATAGATTTAAAGCGCGTCAGGCGGTTGTGGAGGCGTTGAAAGAGAGAGGACTATTAGAGAAAATAGAGCCTTATCGGACATCAATAGGACATTGCTCACGTTGTAAAACCGTTATAGAACCTTACATATCACTCCAATGGTTTGTTAGAATGAAACCTTTGGCCGAACCGGCGCTGGAAGTTGTTCGCGATGGGAAAATCAAGTTTTATCCAGCGCGGTGGGAGAAGGTCTATTATAGTTGGCTGGAGAATGTGCGGGATTGGTGTATCTCCCGTCAATTATGGTGGGGACACAGGATTCCGGTGTGGTATTGTCAAGTCTGTGGCGAATTAATTGTCAAAGAAGAGGCTCCTGATATTTGCCCCAAGTGCAACTCCGCCAATCTTAAACAGGATGAAGATGTGCTAGATACCTGGTTTTCCTCTTGGCTTTGGCCGTTCTCCACTCTCGGCTGGCCGGATAATACTAAAGAATTGGAGTTCTGGTATCCTACCGATGTTTTAGTGTCAGGCTATGATATTATATTCTTCTGGATAGCCCGGATGATAATGGCGGGTTTGGAATTCTTAGGAGAAATACCTTACCACACAGTTTATATAACCGGTATGATAAAGGACGAACAAGGACGCTGGATGTCAAAATCATTGGGGAACGGTATCGACCCGGCGGAAATGGTCGAATTATACGGCGCAGATGCGGTGAGGTTCACGCTTGTTACACTGGCAACTGAAGGACAGGATATTAAACTAACCCCTTCGCGATTTGAAGGCGGGAGGAATTTTGCCAATAAATTATGGAATGCTTACCGCTTCCTAATGACGAATGCCGATAGATTAAAGACAGAGAAACAGAAGGCACAGAGGGAAAATTCTGTGTTCTCTGTGCCTTCTGTGTTTAAAAATCTATCTGACCGCTGGATTGTGAGTCGTCTGCATTCAACTACAGAACAAGCGCATTCATCGGCAGAGAAATATCGCCTCTACGAATGCCTCACCACAATCTATGACTTCTTCTGGAAGGAATATTGCGATTGGTATCTCGAACTTCTCAAAGGAAGATTAACACCCGATACACCATTTGAGGAACAAAACGAGGCAATGAGTGTGGCTCTATATGTATTCGAAGCAACTTTGCGGCTTCTCCACCCGGGAATGCCGTTCATTACTGAGGAGATGTGGCAGATGATTAGAGAATGCAGAATGCAGAATGCAGAATGCAGAATAACTCCAAATTCCAAATTCCAAATTCCAAATTCAATAGTCAATCAATGTTACCCTAAAACAGAAGATTACCCTCAAGATATAGAAGCCGAGCAGGAAATGGATTTTGTGCAACAAGTGATAACCGCAATTCGCACGGTCCGCTCGGAGATGCGCGTGCCACCGGACAAGAAAGCAGATGTTATAATCGCTAATTGTCCGGCTGAGAAATTGTCCATAATTGAGTCTAACACAAAAGATATTATGCGGTTATCGATGTTATCCAATATCTCCTTTGGTAATATTCGTCCTCCTCACTCGGCATCTGTGGTATTGAATGAAATGGAGATATATATTCCTCTCGAAGACTTAATTGATATCGAATTGGAGAAAGTCCGTCTTGAGAAGGATATCGCGCGTCTTCAGGGGCTTATTAAAAGTTCGCAAACTAAATTATCCAGCCCGAATTTTATTGAAAAGGCTCCCGAATCAGTGGTAGAGTATGAACGGCAGAAGTTAGAGGATTGCCAGACGCAATTAGAGGCGGTCGCGAGAAACATGAAGGCGCTGGAATAATAAATATATTGCAGAATAAGTAATGAGTAACATCCAAACCAACCTCCTCTATTACGGCGACAATCTGGACATTTTGCGGGAGTCCATCCCCGACGAGTCCATCGACCTAATCTATCTCGACCCGCCGTTCAATTCCAAACGTTCATATAATGTGCTGTTTCGAGAGTCTTCCGGGGCGGCAAGTGAAGCGCAGATTGAGGCGTTTGAAGATAGCTGGCGCTGGGGACCAACCGCCGCCAAGGCTTACTATGATGTAATGACTGGAAAGCGGCAGGAAGTTTCCAAAGTGCTGCAGGCGCTCGTAAGTGGATTAGGCCACAATGAAATGACAGCCTATATCGCGATGATGACTGTC
>VGIO01000176.1 GCA_016867855.1 Calditrichota bacterium | reverse complement strand
TTATGATGTTCACGATTATGCTTGGGTGTATAATACTAATGTAGGGCATTCAAACAACCGGTTCACGACGGCCCATCGTTCGATTTTACACTGCCGGTTATCGAGTAATAATCAATTTTACAAAGATCAAGTCGCGCAACCATATCTCAATCCTGAAGATCGCCGGATTAAGCAAAATATTAAAAATGGTTCAAAAGGCCGAATGCCTTACGATTGGTTGAATTATAATCTGGTAAAAAATGTAAGTTCAGAAAAAACAATACACGCATGTCAGATTCCACAGAAGTTAACCGAACTTCTTATAAATGCTTCTACTAAGCCAGGCGATGTCGTCCTCGTTCTGTTTGGCGGCAGCGGATCCGAGGTCGCCTTGTGTCAACAAATGGATCGGCATTTTATCACCGCTGAAATCGACGAAAAATATCATCGCATAATCGTCGATCGTTTAGAACGCGGGAAAATTGACCCTAAATACCGTCTAATCAACAGTATGAAATCATCGAGACAGACTAAAGAGCCGTTGCCGCTTAGTTTCTAACAATGATATCCTTTTCAACTTTCTAACTTTCAACAGGATTTGACGATGTTCATCCGAATTGCGGTCGTTGTAATATTGCTTTGTTCGGCGGCTGTGCCGTTGTGCGGACAAACTCAAACATCGACCGGTCTCATCACCAATTTTCACGGTGAGACGGCGCCGGGCATTATAACGCGGTTGGAACTGCACTGGGGCTTTGCCGGTCTCCCGCCGTCCGGTCTGAATTTCAAACTATTTCGTTTAAGCGCGACGGGCGATACCCTGGCCGTGAACCAGATTCCCGGCGGCGAGCGTAAGTTTGAGACTTCCGCCGATCCGGGAATGATGACCGTGCGCTATCGTTTGGAGGCTTTCGACAACGAGACAATGCTCGACCGAATGGAAACCTACGCGCTCATAGCGCATCAGGGCGGTTTTTTGAAAGTCGAAGCCAAAGACACGCCTTACGACGACGGCGGGCAAATCGACCTAAAATGGACAATTGCCGACCCAGCCAAACCGTTCGACCAAGTGAAAATTTACCGTTACTCCACCGGCGAAAGCGGTTGGAAATTAGTCGGCGCGGTTCAGAGCAGCGCTGCAAATTTCACCAACAGCGGTTTACGCGACAAACAGCCTTATAATTATATGCTGCGCGGCTATGGTCCCGGTGTGATTCTAGAATCGAAACCGATTATGAATATCGTCTGCCATCCGAGTTGGTTCAATATGGCGAAGATTAATCTGGCGGTAATCGCGGCTGTGGTCATAACGGCGATAATCTTCTTTGTGCTGCGCGTTGGCAAGGGCAAGATAATGTTCATCCGCCGCATCGCTGGACTGCAAGCGGTCGATGAGGCAGTCGGGCGGGCTACCGAGATGGGACGCTCGGTGCTGTTCGTGCCGGGCATTCAAGACCTCGACGATGTGCAGACTATCGCCGGACTAACTATCCTCGGCTCAGTCGCCAAACTCACAGCGCAATATGAGACTAAACTCGATGTGCCGGTGTCGCGCTCGTTAGTTATGTCCAACGGTCGGGAAGTCGTGCGGGAAGCCTATCTATCGGTGGGGCGGCCCGATTTCTACAACGACGGTATTGTCCATTACATCACCGACGAGCAGTTCGGTTATGTGGCGGCGGTCGATGGCATTATGGTGCGCGAGAAGCCGGCGGCGTGTTTCTATTTGGGCGCCTTCTTCGCCGAGTCGCTAATTTTAGCCGAAACCGGCAACCATGTCGGCGCGATTCAAATAGCCGGCACGGCTATGCCGACCCAATTGCCGTTCTTTGTAGCGGCTTGCGACTACACCCTCATCGGCGAGGAATTATTCGCCGCGTCGGCTTATCTATCGAAAGACCAGAGCGCCATCGCGGCGCTGCGCGGGCAGGATGTCGGCAAAGGATTGGCGATGGGATCGATAATTATTGGCGTAGTTTTTACTACTCTGGCAAGTCTGAGTTCGAATGCTTTCATCGCCAAATTATCGGATGGATTTTTAAGGCTGTTCGCGATGAATTATTAAAAGTCGGAGAACTGCAAATTGATTGAGTTGAAAGTTTTAAACACAAAGGTCACAAAGAACACAAAGAAAAACTTAGCGCCCTTTGTGTTCTAGTGTTTATTTAATTATCCGATATGTTGTCCAATTTTCAGTCCGTTGGTCAGCCGGGATATCGACTAACCAGCGGTTGAGCGCCATCAATCCGCCATCAAACGACAACAGATTCTGACGCAACTCGCCTTGACTTATAAATGGAACAAATTCTTTAGTCGCTACTATTAAAAAGCCCTCAATATCTTCAGATTTATCACTGACAAGGTTAACCTGCAAAGGCCATTTGGCATCCTTAGGCGGAATTGTCATCGAAACCCCGGCGTAGATGAAATTATTTTCCATAAACTTATTCGGTAGCGCTACTAATATCGAATCATTGGAATATATATTGAAAATTGTTATATAACAGCCTTTCGTTGCTGTTATCGTCAAGTGCATATATTCCCCATCGCGATACGACGCTCTATCCGTTGTAATATCGACCTTGAAATTTGCATCCGGTTCGATTTTGTCCATTACAACATTTGCGCGTAGTTTAACTTTATAATGCCAAATATTGTTCATTTTGATTTGGTCGTCGAGCAGAATCTCTTCATCGATAATCTTCCCGCGGGTGACGCTGCGGGTGAATTTAGCGAACTGGTCGTAAGCCTCTCCTTCAGTTGCATCTTTAATCAGCCTGGATGTCGCGCCCACAACCTCTAACTGCACTTGCTCGAGCGCATTCTGCCGGGCTTGAGCCAGGGCTTTGGCGCGGGCATTTTCCGGTGTGATGTTCACGATAGGAACGACCGCTTCGCCGGTGTGCCATTCCTGGGCGGAGGTAAATTTAACACAAAGAACACAAAGGGCACAAAGAATATAAGTGTAATGCTTTGTGTTCTTGGTGTTCTTTGTGTTTAAATAAGCCATCATCTAATAATCCTCTCTGCGTCGCCTTTAAATTCCGGCGTTTGTTCGCGTCCGTTGTGCAGCCGGCGCGCCCAATATGGCACGCCTTCGGTCGGGTCGGCGAGGAAGTTGTGCATCTCCCCGGCTGTGATAGAGCCGTCCTGATTAGCGTCGGCTGCACCTTGTAAGCCTTTGAGGAAGAAGTAGGTGAACAAACTATGCTTCATATCGGGATACCAGGACGCGATTTGGTCTTTCGTAGTTGCTGTGAACAGCGCGCCGTTTGTCCATTCGTCGGTCGGGTCGATGAGTGGAATACCCACCGGCGAGGCTTGCGCGATGAGCATCTTCCCGCCTTCGCTGCCGCCTGAAAAGCAGGCGTCGATGACCACTGTAACCGACTTCGCATTCAACTTGCTGAGGTTCTCGTAGAGCAGTTCGATCGGATAGCCGTTCCGGTCCACTGCGTCCGGCGCGCAATCCACCGGCACAAAGTAGCCTTTCCATTCAGGAGGACGGGCGTCCCTGCCCGTCAAATTATCGGTGGGGCGGGCGTCCCTGCCCGTCAAATTATCGGTGGAGCGGGCGTCCCTGCCCGCCTCTCGCCCCGGCGCCCCATGCCCGGCATAATACACGAACACATCCGACTTCCCGGCTTTGACCATATTCGCTAACTTCCCTTGCGGCTCTTCCCGCGTCCCGAACACATCCCGAAACGCCGTCAATCCGGCGTCGGTGTAATAGAGGATATTCCCTTCCTGATAGCCCAGCGCTTTTTGCAGATAATCCTTCATCACCGCTGCATCGCGGATGGCAAATTCGACGGAAGGGATATCCTTGCTGTATTTGCAGTTGCCCATCACGACCGCGACGGCATCTTTGTTGGATGATTTAGCAGAGGGAATGTTTTTCTCAATATCTGCAGATATAGTCACGACCGGTATAGCCGCCCCGCCGGAAGTCTGCTGTCGGCCGGCAATTTCGACGCGCTGGGGCTGCAACTGCCCTCCGCCTCGACTGGAAACCGCATTGAAATCTATAGCCGGTTGAACGGTCTTCGCATAGCGTCCTTTGGCTTCGGTTATCTTCACTTCAATCGGCAGGCGTCCGGCTTTATTATAGTTATCCGGGATAGCGAGTCCAGTTGCAAGTTGTTTATATTCACCTGTTCCCAAGTCGCCAAGGTTAAACTTCATCTGCCCGGCGGGCATCAACTCCTGTCCCAACACAATCTCCGTCTTCACATCCAACGCCCCGCCCTGTCCGACATTCTGCACTAAAAACTTCAATTCGACCGTCTCACCAGCCGCCGGCTTGCCGTCGCCGTTGCCGTAAGCCATTCCGCTCTGTCCATCGTTGATTTCATAGTCGGCAAGCGTCAATTCTGGTGGGATAGGAGCGCGGTAAGGTATGGTTACTGCCAGCGGCGCGGGAGTCTTATTGAATTTTTCAGAGATGGTGAAGGTAAGTTCGAACTTGCCGTCTTTTAAGATATCCCCGGCACTCAGAGGAAAAGCAATATTGCGCTTCTCCCCTGATGGAATGAGTCCAGCCGATTCCTCCCGCTTGTCGAGCGTTATCCCGTTGGGCAGCGTCCCCGAGGCGCTCAACTTGACCTCGTAAGCCTTCCCCTGTCCATTGTTGGCGATGGTGATAGTCAATGTCGCGCCTTCCCCCTCGTCCAACGACCGGCTGCCATCGTCATCGACAAATGCTGCGGAAAGGACGAGGGCAGGCTCGGCGTAAGTGAGGTTCAACGGCTTGGCAGTCGATTTGCCGGTAATCGCCGGTTGAGACCATACGACTGGAGCAACAGCACATAACAGAATAATTGACAGACTTTTCATATTGAAGCCTTTTTTTGAAACACAAAGGGCACAAAGAACACCAAGAAATACTTTGTGCTCTTTGTGTTCTTTGTGTTTAACTAAACCACCATCCGTTTAATTCCATCTTTGATTAACAGCACATTAAAGTTTATAAGCAGACCTAACCTCAAATTGGAAAGTCGCAGATAGGTCAATAATTGCGCTTCGTGGAGTGGGATTATCTTTTCGACGGCTTTCATCTCGACGATGAGCCGTTCTTCGACTAACATATCGAGCCGGAAACCGGCGTCGAGTTTGACGCCTTCATAGACCACCGGCAGCACAACCTGCGTGCGAAAAGCGAGATTGCGCAGACTCATCTCGTGCGCCAGACAGGCTTCGTAAGCGGATTCCAAAAGACCGGGGCCAAGCGTCTTGTGAACTTTATAGGAGGCATCGACGATTTCATGAGCAATACGATTTAGATTTTCAGGAATTGGGTTCATTGTGGGTCTCATTTTTGAAACACAAAGGGCACAAAGTTCACAAAGAAAAACTTGGTGTTCTTTGTGTTCTTTGTGGTTAATTTAGCGTTGAAAAGAATAACAGGATTCAGAACTAAGGACTGCGAACCACACGAAATCCGTAGTTAAGGTTACGTTCGGCAGGTTCGTCCCAGATGCGTGAGGCGCTGCGGCAGGCACAGTCGAAATAGGGCCAGGAACCACCCCGCAACACGCGGTAAGTCCCCGCCGGCGAAGTCCACGCCCGGCCATCCCCCGGCGCGCCATTGTAACTATCATGATACCAGTCCTCGCACCACTCCCACACATTCCCGTGCATATCGTAAAGTCCCCAGGCATTGGGCTGCTTCTGACCGACCGGATGAGTCTTTGAGCCAGAATTGCCGTCATACCACCCAGTCCGCGCCAAATCCGACTCGCTGTCGCCGGTGTAGTATTTGGTGGTCGTTCCCGCCCGGCAGGCATACTCCCACTCGGCTTCGCTCGGCAGCCGATAGCCTTTGCCAGGGTCGCGCTGATTTAACTTCTTGATAAACTCCTGACAATCGTTCCAACTGACGCACTCCACCGGCAGATCGTCGCCCTTGAAATAGGATGGATTATCGCCCATAATCGCCTGCCACATCCGCTGGGTTACTTCCGTCGTCATTATGTAGAAAGCCTTGACCTCTACCCGATGCACCGGCTTCTCGTCGCTGTCGCCGTCGTTCGAGCCCATCAGGAACGACCCACCGGGGATGAGGACGAAGGTCATTTCGGGGAGGGGAGATTGCTTCGCTTCGCTCGCAATGACGCGATCTGGGGACGCAATGACGCTGGGTTTGGCAGCTGTAACCTGCACTGCGACAGTGCCTGCCAGCCGCTTCATATCCCGATAGACATCCCATACGATGCGCTTGCCGCGCCCGGCGGCGACCTTCTCTCCGACATCCCCCGACACG
>VGIO01000175.1 GCA_016867855.1 Calditrichota bacterium | reverse complement strand
ACCCGCGAAGAAAGACTCTCCGCCGACGGCGGAGCTGTCATCCTGCGCGAAATTGACCAGCGGCTTCATATCACCCAATACCTGGCTGAAAACCTGCACGACCCCCGCGACCCCAACACCACCATCCATCCCCTAGTGCTCTGACCCTTAATAGTATAACATAATATTGACATTTAAGTAATTTTGTTGTATCTTATTCTAAACCTTAACTTTGGAGTAAGCTATGCGCCGTCCCGTCCCCATCATTCTTAACGAAGATGAACGCCGTTCTTTGACCACTATAGTTCGTTCCCCCTCAGCCCAAGTCCGCCAAGTCTTACGCGCCCGCATCGTGCTGGCCGCCGCGGACAACTTGAGTAATGAGCTCATCGCCCAAATGTTAGGCTGCAACAACCACACCGTCGGCTTATGGCGCAAGCGCTTCTACCGCCTACGAATGGAAGGTCTGAATGACCAGCCTGGACGCGGTCGATCAGCTGTCTATGGCGCTGACAAAGTAGCCGCCATCATTACTGCCACTTTGACGCCCCCAGAACATTCTGCGCATTGGAGCGCCCGAAGACTGGCCCGGAAAATGGGGATTTCCAAATCAACCATTCAAAGAGTATGGAAAGCCCATAACCTTCAGCCGCATCGCGAGACCACTTTCAAGTTCAGCCGCGACCCGATGCTGGTCGAAAAAGTGATCGACATTATTGGATTATACCTCAATCCGCCGGAAAATGCCATAGTTCTATGCGTGGATGAGAAGAGTCAAATTCAAGCCTTAGAGCGGACACAGCCTATATTGCCTTTGGGGCCGGGGCGTCCGGCAGCCCGCACGCACGACTATAATCGAAATGGCACGACTACGCTATAAGCCGCGTTGAACTTGACCCAAACGAAAGTCCTCGGCCGTTGTTCAAAGCGTCATCGACATCAAGAGTTTTTAGATTTTTTGCGTCAGATAGATTTAGAATATCCGGCGGGCGAAATCCACATAATTATGGACAACTATGGAACGCACAAGCAGGAGAAGGTTAAAAAGTGGTTTGCGCGTCGTAAACGTTATCATCTTCATTTCACACCGACTTCGGCATCGTGGCTGAATCAAGTTGAGACTTGGTTTTCAATACTGACTCGTCAGCGGATACGACGGGGCAGTTATAATAGTGAGAAAGAATTACAGCAAGCAATTTATGATTATATCAAAGATTGGAACGAGCATCCTGTGCCCTTCAAATGGGTGAAAACCGCGGCTGAAGCCGTAAGAAAATATATGGTAGCTAATTAAGGGTCAGAGCACTAGTTATATTGCCTTATTATACCTGGCTTGCGCTATTATTAACTGGCGTAAGATAGATGTTATTTACGGATAAGCACTTACTTATCCAGACGATATCCTTCACTTCGTTCAGGATGACATGCGACATTGCACAATCCACATAACACTAGTCAGAAAGCGGGGACGAGATGCTTCACTGCTTTCAGCATAACACTTGTAATACCAAGTTGCAATCAATCGGATGATAAATGTCAAAACAAATTCACAACAGATTAAACGGATGAAACGGATAATCCTGTAAAGCCGCTATGTTATCCGTTCTATCCGTTTAATCCGTTGTTAATTTTGCATCCCTTTATTATTCATTTGAATGCAAATTGGTATAACAGCACGAATCCGCTTCCGACGCACTGCATAGTATTTGGATGGCATTTGCATTTACATTATTATTAAATCTGTTATCGATATTTAAAATAAGCAGCGCAGGCGCCTTCGGTCGAGACCATCGGCGCGCCGAGCGGTTTGTCAGGCGTGCAGCGGATGGCAAACGCCGGGCATTCATCTGGCTTCTTTTCACCTTGCAGTACGGAACCAGCGATACACTCGCTTTCAGATTTTGCTTCGACAGTTTGCAATGCGAATTTCTCTATTGCATCGAAATCGCTCCATTCCGCTTTCAGTCTTAATCCGCTGCTGGGAATAACGCCTATGCCGCGCCAGTTGCGGTCGCAGGATTCAAAGACTTCGTATATAGTTTTTTGCGCCGCCGGATTTCCATTGGTCTTAACAACTCGTGTATAACAATTGACAGCGTCATATCGGTTCTGCTCGAGCATTTCCAGGCAGGATAACGTTCCATAGAGGATATCGCAAGGCTCAAAGCCGGTTATTGCCACAGGAACTTTGAAATCTTGAGATAACCGCGCGTAGTCTTTAAGACCGGTGACCGTGCAGACATGTCCCGGCGCGAGCAAGGCTTGAATGCGATTAGCCGGCGAAGACAGTATCGCTTCGACCGCTGGCGGGACAAGTATGTGCGCTGCGAGAATTGAGAAATTTGTTAACTTCAAACTGCGCGCCTGCTTGACAGCCAGTGCGGTTGCTGGAGCGGTCGTCTCAAAACCTACCGCGAAAAAGACCCATTCTTTAGACGCATCGACCGCTGCCAATTTGACGACATCGAGCGGTGAATAGACCGTGCGGACAAAACCGCCGAGGGCTTTGGCGGTCAGCAGATCGCGCTGAGAGCCTGGCACGCGCAGCATATCGCCGAAGGAACATAAGGCTACATCCGGCCGTTGCGCCAGTTCGACGGCCGCGTCGATGAGTTCGACTGACGTAACGCACACCGGGCAGCCGGGGCCGTGAATCCAATCCACTTCCAGCGCCAATAGTCGGTCTAAGCCGAATTTGAGAATGCTGTGCGTCTGCCCGCCGCAGACTTCCATCAGCATCCACTTACGCGCGGCGACGCGCTTTATCTTATCGACCAGCGCCGCAACTGCTTCCGGTCGGCGGTAGTCGTCGATAAATTTCATTGAATATAGCCATCGAAGCCGCCCTTTACCGACGGGCTGATTTGCTCTTCCAGTTCTTGAATTTGCCGGAAGTATTCCAGGCTTTCAAGCGCTTCGGCTTCGTCGATTTTGTCAAGCGCATAGCCGATATGAACGACCACCCAATCGCCCAAGCCAGCGTCAGGCACAAAGGCGAGGTTGACCATCCGCACCACACCGCCGAAGGAAACTTTACCGCAGCGGTCGAGTTCGCCTTCAGATACGACTTCTATGATTTGTCCGGGAACGGCAAGACACATACGAATTTGGAATTTGGAATTTGGAATTTAGAATTTAGATTTTGGATTTGAATTAGCATCACCATCAGCATCACCATCACCATCATCATCATTTATAAGAGTCATTATTTGTCCGAGCGCGATACCGCCGTCGCCCGGTGGGACGCGTTGATGCCAATAAGGTTTGAAACCGGCTTTCTTTAGTTTTTCGACACTTAGTTCAGTCAGAAGCCGGTTAAGGAAACATCCGCCGGTCAACAACACATTCTCCAATCTGCACTGTTCGGCAATTTTAACTATTACCTCCGCCAGTGCAATATGAAAGCAATGCGAAATCTCTGCAACTGGTCGATAGATTTTTAAATCATTTATAATTTGCTCAATTACCGGCGTCCAGTCAACTGTAAAGGCAGGATATTTTGCTTTCGCAGCGTTTATAGGGATAGACTCAACTAAGTCAAAGATGTAGCCTGGCTTCTCGGAAGCCGGGGACATTTGGTTGTCAACTACAGATGATTGACAGCAGTATTGGCGCCCCCCATTACTCCCCCCCGCAAGCGGGGGGGGATGGCGTAATCCGCTGCCGACTGCGGCGAGTCGGCAGCGAGCATCGGCTGCAAATTCCAGCGCCATCGCCCCCTCGCCTTCATAGCGCGAAAACTGTCGCAGCCCGACCAGCGAAGCCACTGCGTCGAACAATCGTCCGACGCTGCTGGTTAAGGGTGAATTTAGACTTTTACGCAGCAATTGAACGATGAGATGCAATTCATTTTTATCGAAGGCTCTTACCGGAGGTCTATTTGTCATCGCAAACGCCGCTTCGCCGAACATTGCATACAAAAGTCCCAGAGCCGACCGACGCGGCTCGCGCACGGCTTGGTCGCCGCCGGGCAACGGAAATGGCTTCAAATAGGCATACCTTTTAAATCCCTTTCCCTCAATGTGTAAAAACTCGCCTCCCCAAATAGTTCCATCCAGCCCGTAGCCTGTCCCGTCCCAACTGACCGCCAAGGCCGGCGGCTCGATTTCGTTTTCAGCCAAACAAGCCAAACTATGCGCGTAATGGTGCTGGACTTTGACGACCGGCAGCGCCGACTTCTCAGCGAATTGGGTGCTGACATAGTCCGGGTGCAGATCGCAGGCTAAGCGCTCGATATCTGCCTGCCAAAGAAGCGGAATATCCTCCACAGCCCGTTCGAAGGCTGCTACTGCTTCACTCGTCTCCAGGTCGCCGATGTGGTGGCTGATGAATATGTCATCTCCGACCGATAGGGCAATAGTGTTTTTAAGATGCCCGCCTAATGCTAATGATGCACTCGCGTCATTCCCGCGCAAGCGGGAATCCAGACCATCGCTGCCGACTGCGGCGAGTCGGCAGCGGGCAGCACTTCTCATCCTTATCGGCAGCGGCGCATAGCCTCTTGCCCGCCGCAATATCTGCTCGCCGCCTAAAATCACCCGCGCGATGGAATCATCGACATACCTCGCGATCGGTCGATTATGAACCAAGAAATAATCGGCAATACCCTTTAGACGCTGAACAGCCTCATATTCGTCGGTGCAAATCGGTTCGTCGGTCAAGTTGCCGCTGCGGGCGACCACCGGAAAGCCTAACTGCAGCATCAGAATCAAATGCAGCGGTGTGTAGGGTAGCAGCGCACCAATATAGGGATTGTCTGGTGCAATATTTTCAGCCAGATCGGATGATTCTCTGTGTCGGACTAAAACAATCGGCGACTCCGGTGAAGTCAGCAGACGCTCTTCGAGCGGATTAACCTCGCAATGCATCTTAACTGTCTCAATATCGGGAAACATCACTGCCAACGGTTTCGCTTCCCTGCGTTTGCGCTGTCGAAGCCTTTTTACAGCCTCATCATCCCGCGCATCAACCATCAAATGAAATCCTCCCAAGCCTTTGACAGCTACTATCAATCCTTGTGCTAACAATTCGACGCATTTACTGATAAATGATGATGATGATGATGATGATGATGGTGATGGTGATGTTGATGCTGATAATTTTTCTCCCCCCGCTTGCGGGGGGATGAAAGGGGGGTGTTCGGAAGGATGAGGAATGAAGGATGAAGGATGAATAATTAAGGAAGATTCTGAAACAGGATTTCCATCCGCATCCCACAATTCTACTTGCGGTCCGCAGTCCGGGCAGGCATTGGGTTGGGCGTGGAAGCGCCTTGAAGCCGGGTCGTCGTATTCGGCTTGACAGCGCGGACACATCGCAAAGCGCTGCATCGTGGTGTTGGGGCGGTCGTAAGGCAGGCGCAGGATGATGCTGTAGCGCGGCCCGCAATGGGTGCAGTTGATGAAGGGATAGAGGTAGCGCCGGTCGGACGGGTCGAACAGTTCGCGGCGGCAGTCGGAGCAGGTGGCGATGTCGGGCAGGACGAGCGCGGTTGCCGCGCCTGTATGCTGGCTGGCGCGGATTTCGAAGCGCGTATAACCAACCGGGTCGAGCCGCTGCGTTTCGAGACTGACGATGCGCCCCGGCGGCGGCAGATCGGCGCTGAGCCGGATGACGAACTCGTCCAGCCGCGCCGGCTCGCCTTCGACTTCGATGACCACCCCCTGCGGCGTGTTGTTCACCCAGCCGTTCAGCCCGAGTTCCGCCGCCAGCCGATAGACAAACGGCCTAAAACCGACGCCCTGCACCGCGCCGCGCACGGTCAGACGGAGGCGGAGCGTTGAGTGTGGAGTGCGGAGTTTAGAGTTCACAACTTTAGTGTGAAAATACACAATGAAATAATTATGTCATTAAGTCATGCTTCCCTCTGACAGCACAGGGGGCAGAATGACATGCGACATTGCACAATTAATAACACTAGGGCTTAAATTTATTTAATAGTTTTTCAAGTTCTTTCTTACAGAAAAGGAACTCCTTATGGTTGGTTGTTGTAGTGTGAATAATGATTTCTATTCCTACACCTCCATCCCAATACGATAAATTAATTTCATGGGGTTTCTCCCTGTTCCATCTTTCAGAAACACTCATAGCGCCACTCTCTATAATATGTCTTGTATGAACATTATTAACCCACTCATATTTGCACAATTTTCTAATAAATTCATCTAACCTTCTCGGATTAGTATGATCCTATCTTATTCATACTTTGTTTAGTGTGGAACTTTTATCTCCTTAATGCGTATGAAGATAAAAAACCTTTAACGCATCTTAAGGAGATACCTAATGGGTGAAAAATCTTCCACCCTT
>VGIO01000174.1 GCA_016867855.1 Calditrichota bacterium | reverse complement strand
GTCCAACCACATTTTGAATATAGGTAAAAGCCTGTCCTAAATCCTTAATTATCAAAGAACGATTGAGTGTCCAAAATTTATTTTGGACAGCAGTGAAATTCAAGGTTATTTGGAAAAGAAGGCTCATTATCACTGAGCGAAAGTTCTATTAAGGAAACTAGCTTTATTCAAAACCTTAATAGCAAGCATTTGAATAGTAGTACTAATCTTGGGATTCACCACATTGTTGCGAATAGGCAAAAGATAAAGCCAGACAATGCAAATACTATTAAACTACTTACTAAACCTAAAATTGAATATTCGAGCAATTTTTTTAATGAAGAGTCTTTGAAGGAATCGCGCAGGGACCGCAATAAGAGGGTCGCTGGAGGTCTTATTAGCGGTCTTTTGATAGTAGGATCCATTACTGCTTTTGTTGAAGGACATTATATAGAGGGCTTAATAGGTATTGCATTATCAGTTTGGATTATAAACTCATTCAACAAATAATAACTTATGATTAGTTTTCGAATTTTTTTAATACAACAATGACAGACTTAATTCATCGCTACGAGCGCCCCGGCGCAGCCTTAGTGCCGCTGCTGTTCGAACTGCAAGCCCGCGACGGCTATATCACACCCGCGGCTGAGCAGGAAGCCGCCGCAGCGCTTGGCGTCGATATGCGCATCGTTCACGCCGCAACGGCTTTCTACCCGCTGCTGTTCGAGAAGCCGGTCGGCAAAACGCATATTCAGATCTGCCACAACATCAGTTGCAGCCTGGTCGGCGCAGAACCGCTCATTGACCTGCTTGAGCGCGAATTAGGTGTTAAAGAAAGAGAGGTTACGCCCGACGGGCTGACCTCGTTCCAGCGCGCCGAATGCCTCGGCTGCTGCGCCGACGCGCCGGTAATGCTGGTCGGTGAAAAACTGTTCGGCAATCTGACCGAAGAGAAAGTCAAGGCGATAATTGCCAAACTGAAAGCCGGCGAGAATGTCGAAAACGACACACCGCTGACATATACCGAACCGTTGCTGGATGGGGTGGTGTCGGTCAATTTTCTCCTAACAGAAGCAAAATCGCTGAAGGTCGCTGAGGAACGCGGGGCGTATAAAATGGCGCGCAAAGCCGTCCTTGATATGACGCCGGACCAAATTCGCGAGGAGGTCAAAGCCGCCGGACTGCGCGGCCAGGGCGGCGCCGGCTTCCCGGCCGGCGTCAAATGGGGCTTTGTCCCAAAGGACATCCCCGGACCACGCTACTTATGCGTTAACGGAGACGAATCCGAACCGGGCACCTGTAAAGACCGCGAAATAATGCGTCGTGACCCGCACCGGCTCATCGAAGGCATCATAGCCGCTTCTAAAGCCATCGGCGTCCACACCGCTTATGTCTATATCCGCCGCGAGTTCTACGAGCCGCGCCAAATCCTCGATGCCGCCATAAAAGAGGCTTACGCTGTCGGCTACCTCGGAAAGAACATCTTCGGCAGCGATTATAACCTCGACATCTACACCCATCCCGGCGCCGGGGCTTACATCTGCGGCGAGGAGACCGGACTAATCGAATCGCTCGAAGGCAAGAAGGGCTGGCCGCGTATCAAGCCGCCGTTCCCAGCAGTTGTGGGACTCTTCGGTCGTCCAACCATCGTCAATAACATCGAGACCATCTCGAATATTCCCTACATCCTGCAGAATGGTTCAGCCAAATTCCGCCAGCGCGGCACGGAGAAATCTCCCGGCACGAAACTATTCGGCATATCCGGTCATGTCAAGCGTCCCGGCGTGCACGAATTGCCAATGGGATTCAGTTTGAAGGACTTGATATATGGAATAGCCGGTGGTATCCGCGACGGGCGCGCGCTTAAAGGCGTCATCCCCGGCGGCTCGTCGGTGCAGATACTTAAACCAGACGAAATCGACATCGCACTAGATTTCGAGTCGGTGGCTAAAGCCGGTTCGTCGCTCGGCTCAGGTGCGGCCATCGTGATGGATGACACAGTATTTATGCCCTGGGCGCTGGAAATCATCAGCCGCTTCTATGCGCACGAGTCCTGCGGACAATGCACTCCCTGCCGTGAAGGCACGGCTTGGGCATATAAAATTATCCGCCGGATGAACCAAGGCCGCGGTCGCAAAGGCGACATCGAGACCCTGCTCGACCTCGCTAACAACATCGAAGGGCAGACTATATGTCCCCTCGGCGCGGCAGCAGCCTGGCCTATTCAAGCGATGTTGAAGAAGTTCCCGGAAGAGTTCGAAAGTTTGATTAAAAGTTAAAAACTTTGAAAGTTAAATACTTAATAATTAAGTAAATGAAAGCCTTAAAAAGGATAAAATATGTATAAATATGCATATCGAATTGCAGTTTTTAATCTGATATTTATATTGACATTAGGCTGCGGCAAGCGCGAGCCGGTCTATGAGGGGCTGCCGCTTTCGACCTGGGTCGAGCGGCTGTCTTCCGAGGCGCCGGAGGAACGCGGCGATGCGGCACGAAGCATCGGCGAAATCGGCTCCGCCGCCAAGACGGTCGAAAACGCCCTGCGCACAGCCGCGCGTCGCGAGATCATCCCGGATGTTAAAATCGCTGAAGTGTTGGCGCTGAAGTCGATAGGCGCTGATATCAAGGAATTCGAGGACTTTATGAAAACCACCACAGCGCCTATCATTTCGACCGAAGACGACTCCGTCGAATATAATCCAGACGAGTATTACGAAGGCGAGCAGGAACCGGCGCCGGGCGAAGACGACTTGCAGTATCTGATGCAACTCGCCGACGGGACAACCGATTCGCTGAGCGCGCTGAAGATGTTCCCTAAAGACCTTGAAGCGCAACGTAAATGGGCTGAAGAGCGCCGCCAGGAGCAAATTGGCACGATGATGTCGCAGTTGCAGAATCCCGATGTGCTGGCGGAAATCCTGCGCGCCGGCGACCTTGAGGAGCGCCGTTTGGCAGCGCGGATGCTCGTCGGACGGAGCGGCGTCAACGCCGCAGTCGTCGATGCCCTCGAAGGCGCCAAGTTCGACACCGACAGCCTGATCAAAACCGCCGCCGCCGAGGCGCTTAAAAAGTGGACCAGGCCGGAAGATTAATTCGCTGCGGTTGACAGGCATAAAATTCACAGCGGATTAAATGGATTAAGCGAAGTTGGAAATAGTGGGGCAGGGCGTCCCGACTTGCCGGTAAGGCGGGCGTCCCTGCCCGGATGGTAGGGTGGGCGTCCCGACTTGCGGTAGGGCGGGCGTCCCTGCCCGGATGGTAGGGTTGGCGTCACGACTTGCGGTAGGGCGGGCGTCTCTGCCCGCCACATTAGGAAATTCATCGTATTAAATTTGAACCGAAAATGAATCCACCTAAACCTATTGCGCTGCTGACTTTAATACTACTAACGCTTCCGGCCGGCGGGCTGCCAGCCCAGGTGCAGACCTTCGAGCAGAATGTCTGCATCACGATGGGGCAGCGCGAGTCGCAGGAAGAGGCGCGGGTCTATGCCCTCGCCGAATGCAAGCGCCTGGTCCTCGAAAAAGCCGGCGTCTATCTCGAAGCCTCCACCGACATCGTCCAGCGCTTGCGGGAGTCGCTATATTCCCCTCAACTTGCAGGTCAGACAGATAATTCCCCCACCGCTCGCGGGGGGGAGCAAGGGGGGTGCAAGGCGTCATTGCGAGCGAAGCGAAGCAATCCCAATACCAAAACGACACCGACCTCAAGAAGCAAATCCTCGCTGTAACCGCCGGTGTAACACAGACAGAGGTGGTCGGCGAGTGGTGGGTGGTGAAGGGGACGGCGATGGCGGTGGGAAGGTGCGGGCGGTTAGTGCAAGATTGTTTGGCGGTTGTGGCGAGGGTAGTAGGTAAATTTATAAAAATTCTCTGAGAGGATCCTAAAATGTATCAACCAGGGAATCGAGTCATTATAATATACTGAGATTGTATGCGCTCGAGAGCCTCAAAGTCAAAACAAACAAATATCAATCTAACGAGCGGAAAAAACCTTAAGAGGTTTAAATGAAATCTATACTAAATTTTGCCCTTGTCATATGCCTGTCAGCCGGGTTATTCACGACAGGTTGCACGCTAAAGGAAGAAGGCAACCGACCGCCAAGAAAACCGTCAAATCCATACCCCGCCGACGGAGCCACGGGTGTGACACCCCACATCATTTTAAGGTGGTCCTGTTCTGACCCGGACGGTGACTCGCTATCATACCTCGTTTTTTTTGGAGGAAATCCAGACTTTGGCCTTGTCTTTAATGCTCTGGAAGGTGATAGTATTGATATTTGGATGCGAGGGTATTACCTGGCATATGATCGTACCTTTTATTGGAAGGTTGTAGCCAAAGATGAACAAGGGGAGGTGACATCGGGCGACAAATGGCGGTTCACAACCGGTCCATAGGATAGCACCACCTTTATTGGAAAGTTGTGGCCAAAGTTGAATCCGAGGAGGTGTCAGAGAGTGATTTATGGCGTTTCACAACAAGCACACATCTATACCACACAATTTCCGTGGGGCATTGTTGATTGTGGCACCAGTGTCCAGCAGACATCAGATGGTGGGTATATCATTGCCGGATATATAAATTCACATGTAGTGGGTGGGGGTGATGTCTGGCTAATCAAGACCGACGCACAGGGAAATCAAGTATGGTGAAAAGCCTCCAAACACATAAATCGTAAAAAAACATAAAAGTCATTTTCAAATAGGAGTCATTCAGTGAATACCAAATCAGTGTTCACCATTTTCGTTATGGTCGAGTCGTTGCTCATCCTGACAGGTTGCGCTGTCCATCATCCCCGCTTTGAAGACAGCAACCAACTGTTCCTGGAACAGACCATTGATAAAATGGACCTGGGCGGGACACTAAGGGGAAAAATTCCTGCCAATAGCAGTGTCGCGCTCGTATCAATGGAAACTGAAACCACACTAGACTACCCCATTATCGCGATGATCGAGGATCAATTGGTCAAATCGCTACTGTCCAACGGTTTCAAAGTTATGGAGCGCGACAAGCAGATGGTAACCCGGCTGGCGCAAGAAAGGAAGGAGGGAACTTACTCCATTATCGGCGAACCGCCCTCAGGTATGGCTGAATTGAAAATCCAAGAGGACTACTGCCCGATATCTCCACTGTTCATTCCCATACAACTCGCCTCCGCAGACTTTATCATATCCTATCGCATTCAAGAGGTCGGCATACTTTATTTGCCGAGCGACCAGCCCCTGAGCAAATTTAAAAAGCGCGAAGGTCTGGTGCGCCTGCATATCCGGATTCAGAACACCAAGTCGGGCGAGGTGCTATTTGCGGACAACATCTTGGGGACAAAATCGGATGAGATCCGCTCAGCCTTTGTCGGGCAGTTGTCAGACTATCACTACTCTTTCTTCCAGCATGAGTATCCTCTGCAACCCAAGGCTCCGCGCGGTATCATAAAATTGGTAACTAAGATCCGGGAAGAGTGAAAACACAATATTCATAATGCCAAAGATGGGCTTTGGTGATTTAATCCTGCAGTGTGGACATTTTGGATATGGCGGACCATCGTTGGGCATCATTGGTGCTGATGCTCTGGTTAGCCCGGACGGCGCTGATTATCAGCTTTCGACTTTAGCCACCTACAGTCGATGGTTTAAAATCGGAACGGATGTGGTTTCATTCGCACCTGAGGTAGGATTAGGCTATGCAGAGCGGGAGTGGGATGAACCTTGGTATAATTCCTGGTATGAGAGATGGGAAACCAAAAACCATAGTAAGGAGTATATCGCTGTGCGTTTGACTCCAGCCTTTGTCTTCACTCCGGGGAGGATTTTTATCATGCGTGCGGGTTATGATTTTTGTTTTCACGATCGCCTTTTCAACAATCTCAATGTTTCAATCGGCGTAAGGTTCTAATATCTAAGAACTCGACTGAACTAAGGAGTTTTATCAACGGGATCTAGCAGATTACATAAAAATCGCTGTTCATAGAATATGTATCTGAAAGTCTTGTTGATATTGCTGCCCCTATCTTAGGCATAGATCGCAATGATGTATCTGCCTGTGCGGCGCTTGTAAATGCGCAGGGGCGCCCTGCCCTACCAACCGACATTAAATAAAAGGCAAATCTTATGGCAGTCAAAGGATTGAAAGATATAATCCGGCTCGTGCCGATGGTTCAGCGTTCGCCGCAAAGTTTGCTCTGGATGACTTATGACCGCGAGGCGGATGTGTTGTATGTCAATTTCCGCAAACCGTCGGTAGCAGATGACAGCGAATTATCCGACGATGATGTGATTTTAAGATACGCGGAAAAGGAATTGATCGGATATACTGTGCTGCA
>VGIO01000173.1 GCA_016867855.1 Calditrichota bacterium | reverse complement strand
TGCTGCGTTCGGAGTTGGAACTCATCGACTTGCTCGCGGAAGAGGAGCCGGCCGTGGAAGCAAAGGCTCTGGCTGAAAATACAGTTCAGCGCGAAAAAAGCCCGTTGCCTATCATTCCCAAAGCCGTCAGCGATTCCGGCATACGGGCTTCAGCGCAGAGACCGAGTTGAGAATTGTCATTGCAACAGGATTAATGAGCAGCGTCTATTAATCGTGCTGATAAAGATGAAGTATAGAAGCGAGTGTTAAGTCGCGTCATCCCGCGTAAGCGGGAATGACGCGCTTTTGCCGGCTTCTGCAGCCAGCAGAAATTACAATTTCAATTATAATAACCATTTAATTCATCAATTGGAGGAACCGATGCCGACAAGCAATTTAATGCGGGGCATCGACGACGCATCTTGGGACCGCAAAGAGTTCGACTGGACTGGGAAGTCGTTTTACTTTGTCAACTTCATATCGCTGTTCGGGATACAGTTCGGTCTGAATAAAAAATTAGAAATCCTCAATCGTGAGATTCGCCAGAATGGATATAAGACAAAAAATTCGATGGTCTTAATTCAGTATGGCAAGGTGAAGGCTCGCACGATGCTGGAAATCGAGAAGCCGGACCGCTATGACGCGCAAGTGCAAAACTACGATATCGCCACTAACGCCGATACAATTGTTCACTACGGCGGATTGGCATCGCTGGCTAAAGGCGTTGAAAAACTTAAGGAGCGCGTCTATTCCCGCCGCTCGATGATGCCGCGCGAAATTTATTATGTCTATCAATCTGAAGGCAACGCTAATAAAATCTTGCTAATCGGATTGACCTAATGTTATGTCAATGTAAATTTGACAGGCAAAAGGCGGCAGGGCGGGCATTTCTACCCGCTAATTCAAAATAACAATAGCCCGATGGACAGAGACGCCCGTTCTACCGTCTAAAGGAATAATATAGGGTGAGCTGGTTCAATCTCTACCCAAGTATAATCATTTTCCACTCTCTTTATGGAGGTCTTTCTGCCTTCTATTTATTATTCCATCTTATTTTATCTCTATTGGGGGATTGCGCTCCTGCTGGGGGGGCTTTTGATAGCCGTTCTGTGGCGAGAACGCGATCGGAATACGCAGCTTTCGGCGGCAATCTTACTCGCGCCGGTTGTCTTGCGGATTTTAATGCTTAAATAATGCCAATGTCAATGCTGATGCCGATGGCGATGATGATTTATATCTAATAAATTTACATTGGCATTGACATAGATATAGAAATAATATATTGATTTTTATATGTCTATTAAGGGCAAACGCGTAGTCATTTTAATCGAAGCGGACTACCAAGACCTTGAGGTTCATTATCCGCGTCTGAGGCTGCTGGAAGCCGGTATGGAGGTCATCCTCGCCGGGACGGGCAGCGCCAAGCGCTATGTGGGAAAATACGGATACCCGGTCGATGTTGACTGTAATGTGCAGGACATCGACGCTGGCAGCATCGATGGTGTGGTCATCCCCGGCGGCTGGGCGCCGGAGCGGCTGCGGATGTCGGAAGCGGTGTTAAAATTGGTGCAGAATATGGCTTCGGCGGGTAAAGTCGTGGCGAGCATCTGCCACGGGGGCTGGGTTTTGGCTTCAGCGGGCGTTGCACGCGGCAAACGAATTACTTCTTATATCGCCATCAAGGATGACTTGAAAAATGCCGGAGCCGCATGGGTGGATGTGGAAGTCTGCATTGACGGCAATCTCATCACCGCCCGCAAGCCTGACGACTTGCCAGCCTTTGTCCGCGCTGTCATCGATGTGTTGGAAAAGTGATCTGGCTGCTCGCCATCGCGATATTCTTGCTCGGAACGGCGGCTTTGGCGCTGATACCGCGGATAATTATGGATGGCAATGCAGCCGCTGGCCGCATAAACCTCGCCTTTCGACATCTCTTTTTTCGGCTCTACTATAATTCGACCGATGATACTCTGACCGGGTGGATACTCGGCTTTAGAGTTCACTGCGCGGAGATTTCCAAGAAGAAAAAAGAGAAAGAGCCGCCGGTCAAAAAGAAACCGAAAGTCAAAACTCGCGCTGACATACGCAGGTCTTCTTTCAGTCGAATTATGCGCGAAAAGACGCTGGTAATCGACCTGCTCAAGCGCGCGACGCGGTTTATAATCAGAATAGTTCGTTCGGCGCGGGTTGAGAGACTTAATCTGAACATAATCATTGCAGCCGAAGACCGAATGTTGACGGGAACGCTCTTTGGCGCTTTACAGCCGCTGGTCGCTTTAAATAAACCTCCACTTCGTCAAATCATAATAGACGCCGATTGGTCGAGCGACCGTCCGCGCCTCGAAGCAGAATGGCGGCTGTCAACCCGGCTTATCTGCAGCGCCTGGATTGTCCTGACAACCTTGCTGCAATTGCCTTACATTCGGATGTATAGAGCGGCGAGAAAGAAGTAGCCCGGCTTTAGAGAAGCCGGGCTTCATTTTAGGGACTATATAGACGACCTTATGGACAAAATGGTCAAGCGCTTCCTACCTTAAGACTAAAACCTTTCTGATAACCTCGCGCTGCATACCTTCTAACTTACAGAAATATAAACCTGTTGGGATGTTCGAAGCCTCCCACAAGGATTTATGCCGACCGGCTTTTGCATCGATGTCTGCCAAACGACAGACCTCTTGCCCAAGCATATTATAAATTGCCAGCCTTATGCGCCCATCGACCGGAACTTGATATTCGATAGTTGTCCAAGCGTTGAACGGATTGGGATAGACTGCAATAATGTCAAACCGGCCGGGCGTCGGGTCAGTTTCATCTTCATTGATATCGCTCACTCCGATTAGAAGTCGGAAAGGATAAGCGACATCCATCCCAATGGCGTTGTGCTGGAAATAGAGTTCGCCCTCAAAGACGCCGTCCGGGAAGCCTCGGGCGAGGAGAGTCAGATTCAACGGCTGGCCGGCGCCGGCTTGGACGACCCCGGCGGTCGGTTCGATGTCCATCCAGTCTTTGCGTGCGCCAAGTTGATAGACCAGCAGCCTATCGCTGCCATTAGCGCGAGGTATATTGAAACAAGTAAGGAAAGCGCTTGAATATGGGTCGTAGTTCTGGGCGACAAACGCGCCAATCAAGTTCACTTCGACATCGAGATTTGGAAAAGGATTTGTCATCCGCCGCACGAGCAGCGTATCGCCGTTGGCAGGATTCATTTTATAAATCCGCCAGTCAGTGTTTCCGGTGCTGATAATAAAATAAAGGTAATAACCGTCCGGGTCGTCGCGCCAGTAGTCCATACCGTATTTGCGAAAATTCGACGACCTGATTTCGCGTATGGCGTTGCCGCGGCGGTCATAAGCCGCAATATTTAGGAGAGTTGTGCTTGTAATCCATAATAACTCGTTGTGGCTGTCATAAGCGATGTTGTTCCCTGGATTGATCATAGTTCGAAAAGCGACTCTCAATTCGCCTTCGCGGGTAAAACCATATGCCGAGTCTCCATCGACGCACCAGAGCAGTTCGCCGTCGAAAGCCAGGTCTTTCGTTCCGTAGCGGCTTTGGCTGTAGAATTGCGGGAAGGAGTCGATCAATTGGTCTTCGCGGTTGAAAACATAGAACATAGGCTGTTCGACAGCCATATTCGCGCTGGCGATATAGAAATGTTCGCCGTCGAAAGCGACGCCCTGCACGCGGTCTTCGCTCAAAATTTCCCCGACATTAATAGAGTGGCGCAGAATCCAAGGTTCGACATTGGCGTCGGCGCGCAAGCGGGTTTCCGCCCGCCATTGGAGCGGTCCGTTACCGCGATTGGACAAAACAAAGGGGAATATGGCGGTGTCGCCGCTGTCAACCTCGGCTTCGAAGAACTGCTGCGAGACTTGGAATTCCGGATGCCGCAAGCCAAACGATACTCTAACTGTTTCCGCTGGCGCGATATCTATCCCTGTCAGCGTCGAATCGTTGTAGCCGGGCTTGGATGCGGTGAAGACCAGATTGCTGTCGGCGATGATTGTGGAAATAAAATAATCGCCGTTGTCGTCGGTGCGGGTTGTGAAGCCGAATGTGGTGCGAATGAGGACATTTTCAAGCGGCAGATTGGTCGCCGCGTCGATAACACGACCGGCCGCCGCGCCGACATCAAATTCACTCATTGTGGTAAAGAGAATCGCCCGCTCGCTTACAAGCGGCGCGGCGCCGGGATGCAGGCGTCCGAAATAAGTATATTCCAAGCCGTCCGACAGGTCGGGGCTGCCGATGCCGACCGTGGCAAAGGGCGTGTCCCAACTCTCGTAGCATACCCGCTCATCGATTACCGTGCGATACTGAAACAGGATTTCCCCATCGCCGGTGCGGCTGGGGTGAAAAGCCGGATCGAACAGCACGACTTCGAAAGTCTCCAATGAACCCTGACCTTGAGGGACTAAACGTCGCATCTGATTCCATTCGACGATGAAGACATTCCATTCTTCATCATAATAGGTGCATATAGCGCTGACATTTGTAGTTACTAAATCTTCCCAGAACGGGCATATCATTGCGGGCAGGACCATCCCGCCGGGGATAGTATGGTTGCGGCCGGATATGACATTGGCTTGATTGCCCATCGCCAGCCAGCCATTGGTGCAGACAGTTATTTGGTCGAAGCGCTCGCCGTAGTATTGAAATACAAAGGGCAGTTCGACGATGGCGGAGGTGTCGTCTTCCTCACCGTGGTCAGTTAATTCGAGTCTTTCGCCTTCGCCGCCGAGTCTTGGGTCGATTTCGAGCCAGTTGTAGGCCGGCGCGTTGAACCAGGCGGTATCCGTGTCGTCGAGGCAGATATAGCCATAGCGGTCGGGTCCGAACGGGTCGCCAAGACGGGCGATGTCGGTGGGAACGCTGAAGAAGAGCGTATCAGCGAAGTCGTTTTCACCGCGTAGAGCCAAACCAAGTTCGGCGCTCGAACCGGGAATATGCATTCGATGTATTTCGATTTCGAACAGACCGGACGAACTGCCGACGCCACCAGGTTCGATTTCCTCAAAATCGCTGCGCGCATTGCGCACGCCGACGGTGTTCTCCCGACTGAACAATAATCCTTCGACCGTCGGGCAAAATATCCCGCCGGTATTGCGGAGTAGAAGCGAGAATTCGGATGGCCGGCCTGTGCGCGGCATTTGGTCTTCCCAGACGACCCCGGCATACTGCAATCTTGCGCCGACCACCGGCAGTGCAATAGAACTATTCCATTGCACATCGCCGACTAAAATCTGCAAATCGAACACGGCGCGATGGTTGTGCGGGCAACTGCCGACAATGCCGACGGCGAAGCCGGCTTCGATCAATCCGCCCGGCTGCGGCGCTTGTTCGAAAAAAGCGCCGCCGTCGAGGATATAAACATTCGGGTCGTCGGAATCTAAAATTAACACCACTTCGCCTTGCGGCACATCATCGCCTGAATTAGTGATTGTAACCAGCAATGTGAACTCTTCGCCGGGATTGGCGATGTTGTCGTTATCGTCGTCGATAGTCACGCCGACCGGGCCGAGATAGGTTTCGATTGGTGCGATGGGTAAATCCGCCAGATAGGGACGCAGGTTGCCACCGGTAACAGTTAGTTGGACGACTCCCTCCAGGGTTGCATTGCCGTCGATGATGAAATGCGCCAAGCCTTCGGCGTCGGTCAGTTCGACCGACTGCAGTTCGCCGGGCTTATATAGGCACACTGTCGCGCCGGCGATGGGAGGGTTGCCTTCTGCGTCGGCAATAACCTGCACAGCCAGTTCGGTCTGTCCGCGGTGAAGCGTTTCGGGATGCCGGACGGCGAGCGGGCTGGGAACGGCGGTGAACAGTTCGGTCGCCGGGTCGCCCATCAAGTTGTAGATGTAAGTGCTGACCAGCCAGTTTTCCGTTTCCTGAACGGCGGGGTGATTGCGGTCGCCAAAGCCGGCATAGTTGCGGTAAAGGTCGAGTTTGCCGCCCATCAGCGCCCAGCCCTGGCTCTTGACGCCAAGACCAAATATAGAGCGCATAATCCCGCCGATCATTATATTGTTATATTGACTGCTTGTGATGCCTGCCGAGCCGACCGCGCCGATGGCGCCGCCATTCGACAGATAAATCATCCGCTCCGTCCAATATATTGTATTCATAAGATGCTCGCCGTAATCGCCGGTGTTGCAGGTGGCAAGAATCACAAACGGCAGCATCCGATCGTTGCGCAGCTGGTCAATATATTCGGCGCGGAAGCCGTTCAAATAGGCTTCGCCGCGATAGATGAAAAAGTTGATGCCGGCATTAAAATTCTGTTGGATGAAATTCGTCGGATCCACTTCTTGTTGGTTGGCGGTGAAGA
>VGIO01000172.1 GCA_016867855.1 Calditrichota bacterium | reverse complement strand
CTGGGGCGATTACGGAAGATATAGATATACAGCTGCCTTTGGGCGGTAGTGTATCCGGAACTGTGCGCGGCAACGGCGAGCTGATGCAGCGGAGTGTTATTATGGCTTGGCTGCTCGGTGAGGATTTCGTCTATCCTTTCGGTTATGCGCAATCCGACCAAAATGGCGCTTACAGCATCGTCGGACTGCCTTTCGGGCAATTCTATATCCTTTTCAGTCCGTCCAATCCGGACTTTGCACCGGAGTGGTATCGCGGCGCATACCGCATTCGCAATGCTACGCCTGTTAATATTGTCGCAGGTCAAATGACGCCCAATATCGACGCCAATCTGCGCCGTGGTGCAATTTTTACCGGCACTATTCGCTCGCAAGCAAACGAGCCTTTGACCGAAAATGAAGTTGGAATGGAACTAGTCCCTGGTTATATGTTTGCCGGATCCGATGGTGACATCGTCATCGACGACCAAGGCGTCTGGCGCACGGAAAACGCCGTTCCGCCGGGGCCTTATGCGATAGATATTAAATGGATTAGCGATGGATTTTCCGCCCAAGGTTTCTATCCCAATGTCTTGCACAGTTGGGATGCGCAGTGGATTTTCGTCAACGGCGGCGTCGAAACCCAGCCGATTGACATCCGACTCGCGCGCGGCGGCATCGTCGCCGGTCAAATAACCGGTCCTGTTGGCAATCCACTGGAAGGCGCAGGTGTGGATCTATATGACGCTTTCGGTGAAATAACGGATGCCTGGACTTGGATGGACGGCCGATATGCAATTCATAATATCCCCGTTGGCAGTTACTATTTAAGCGCGGTTTATTATCCGAATGAAGAATTCGACCCGGATGTCGTTCTGCCGCGCCGATATTCCGGCGGCGCAATTTCTCCTGACAACGCCCAGCGCTTCAATGTAACTGCCGGCGAGACGACTTTCGTCAATCTGCAACTTACTCGCGGCGGTGTTTTACACGCCGATGTCCTAAACCAGCAGGGCAATCCCTATCAAGGCTTCGTCAACGGCGTTGGTATAATTCCGCTGGCGGTTACCGCGGACGGCAAGGTTTTATGGGATGCGGTATCGAATAACAATCAGGACGGTCCGCCGGTCGTCGGTCCGGGAGGCATCGACTATATACTGCCGCCGGGACGCTTTACCGTCGTGGGATTCCCACTTTATATCGGCGACACGCGAGGCGCGCCGAATGTGCGCCGCACTTATCCCGGCGGCGGCTACGCCCGCAACGGCGCAACTTATACAGATGTTACCGCCGGCAGCCGCGCATCGCTCAGTCTGAGGATGGCCGAGGAAGGTTTCACTGTTTCCGGTTCGGCGCGCACTATCGACAACGACCCCGGAATGGTAGTCGAGATTATGTTGGATGCGGACCGTGAGTTAGTCAGCGGTTATATCTCTTCGATGAATCCCTGGACGCTCGCCAGCGGCAACTGGTCGATAAAGGGTATCCCTAACGGCGAATACGCCATTCTCTCGACGCCGATGGACGAAGGGGGGATTATCGTCTCAACCTGGTATCCGAATGTTGCCGAGCCCGGCGCCGGTCCTGAAGGAATGATGGATCCGCCGCAGAATATCAGCCGGGTGCGGGTGAACGGCGCGGATGTGCGGGATGTGAACATTGCGTTGCAGTATGTCCGGAATTATACTAATGCCCCGGACGCCGGCAGTCGTTTCGCGCTGCCGCTGGCTTTCGCTCTCTACGACGCCTTTCCCAATCCGTTCAACAACCAGACCGCGCTCGCCTTCAGCCTGACTAAAAGCGCAAGGGTAAGTCTGAAATTATTCGATACCCAAGGCCGCGAAATTCAAACCTTATCCGACCGGCATTTCACAGCCGGCATCCACAGCGTCCAAATTGACGGCAAGGATTTGGCTGGCGGCGTCTATTTCGTTAAAATGAAGTCTGGTAATTTCGAAGCCACGCGCAAAATAGCGCTGTTAAAGTAAGGTGAAAAAGTCGTTTTCAACAAATTTAATTAACAACGATATTTAATCTGGATTAGAGTATTGATTATTCGCAGAGTTGACTAAATATATTGACAATTAGTGTTATATCAAGCGTGTGATGCCGTCATCCTGAACGAAGTGAAGGATCTCGTCCTAAAGACTTACTTATCCAGACGAGATCCTTCACTTCGTTCAGGATGACATACGACATTACGCAATTGACCTAACATTAGGTTCGCACACGGCAATGCGTAACGCTTCCCCCTGCGCTGGCAGGGGGAAGCATTAACATCAGATGTGATAATCTACATTATCAAACAACAAACAAGAAATCCCACCTCGGAGTTTGCAATGCGCAAGTATCTAATACCCCTCATCTTTGCTGCCGTATTAATCGGCGCATCAGTTTCAAGCGCCCAATTTGAGAGGCGCTGGGTGCGCAACCAGCCCGGCGGATTAGGCAACATCCACGGCATCGCTGCCAATCCCGTCAACGGCGATATTTTCATCAGCAATTTTGCCGATATTTATCACTTCAACAGCGAACTTCAACAACAGCGGATCATCGATTTTAATGTGCGCGAGATTCGCGGCATCGGCATCGACACACGACGCAACCGGCTGCTCTGCGCCAACTATGGCGAGTCTCGTTACATCATCGCCGATATGAACGGCAATGTCCTCCAGAACCGCGACGCCGGCGTAACCCTAAACACCATCGACTACGATTCCGACCGCGACCTGTTAGTGTTGGGCGATTGGAACCGCTCGGTAGTCTTCATCGACCAAGATTTTCAAGTCGTCAGCCGTTTTAATGTAAATTTTAACATTACCGGCGTCATTTATTACCCGGTCAACCGCTCGATTATCATATTCGAAGACGGCGACCGTATGTATGAGTTCAGCCTCGATGGGCAGCAAATCGGAGTGCCGATGCAGAACGACCAGGTGGACGGCAACGGTCAGGACATCGGCTACGACCCAGCGCGGCGCATACTTTACGCTACCGGGCAGGGCGGCGTGGTCGCCGCCTTCGACGACCGCTATGGTGCTATGCCCGAACCTGCTTTCGATCCCGAAGCCTTCGATATAATACTCGGACTCGGTCTGGATGCGGAAGAAACGCTGACGATTACCAATGTCGGCGAGGAACGCAGCATTCTGCGCTTTGAAATCAGCGATGTCGGCGAAGGCGTCGATTGGCTCGGCATCGAGCCTACAGCCGGCGAGCTCGACCGCAACGAGGAAATCGAAATCACCCTCGCTATCACGACCGCAAGACTTCAACCTGAACGCTATCACCGCGACCTCATCGTTTCGACCAATAACCCCGATTTCGCGCGCGTCGAAATACCGGTGGACCTGCTCTGTATCGCCGGTTACGGCTCCTTAACCGGAACTATAACCGACGCTGCCAACGACCGGCCGGTCGCAGGCTCACAGGTGTTAGTGATGACGCGTTTTGGTCAACTGGCTGAGGCTTTCAGCAACGAACGCGGCTATTACGAATTCCCGCGTGTTCCGGAATGGGTTTACAGCGTTCGTATTCGCGCCGAAAATTACCTGCCGCAAGTTTTCGATACAGTCGCTGTGGTCGAAGATGAAGAAACCGTGCTGGATTGCGCCTTGCTGCATTCGCGCTGCGTTCTTTCGGTCGAAGCCGTGAACTATGACCTGGCGCCAGATGAAAACGCCGATTTCGATGTTGCGATGCGGAATGCTGGCAACGGACCGCTGGCTTGGCGGGCGGAATTGGATTTTCCGGACGAATTAGAAGGCGAGCAATGGTCTTTGCGACGCAGCCATCCAGCCAGTCAGGTTACCGGGGATATACGGCTGCAGGGCATAACCTTTGCCGAAGACAATTTCTACATTGCCGGACACGCCGGCGGACAGAAACTAATCTATGTTCTGAACCGCAACGGCGAACTGCTGCGGCGGTTCCCGCAATTATGCGCCTCGAACTATGGCTATGCCGACCTGACTTGGGACGGCGAATGGCTGTGGGGCGCTGGCGAGCGCCGAATCTACGGCTTCACTAATGAAGGCGACACGGCGCGATTTTGGGATGGCCCGTATAATCCTACTACCTGCATCACTTGGGATCCTGACCGCAGTCAATTCTGGCTGGCGGCAGCCACTAACGACATCGTCGCTTACGACCGTGGCGGCAATCGCGGCCGGACCTTCAGCCGGCGCAACCTAAGGCTCTATGGTCTGGGTTATTACCCGGAAGACCCTGATGGCTATAATCTCTATCTCTTCACCAATCCCGGCAATGTCCAGATTATTTACAAGATGAATCCAGTGAACGGCGATACCTTGCGTGTAGTCGAAATTCAACCGGAAGGCGGCGGCACACCGGCTGGCTGCCATATTACAAATCTTTACGACCCTTACAGCTGGGTATTCTTAAATATCTCAAATGTCGGCCCGAACGATATGCTGCATATATGGCATTTGAGCGCGATGACCGGCTGGATAGCCTGCGGACCGGTTGAGGGCATTCTGGCGGCCGGCGAAGAGGAGGTTTTAACACTGACTTTCAATGCCCAAGACCTACCGGTTCTGCGTTTCGACACGGAACTGGTCATTAGGCACGATGGCGTCGGCGGTTCGACGAGACTGCCTATCACATTGAATGTCTCGCTCGGCCGGGTGCGCTCAATGCGAACCTTGGATTTGTCTATGGGCTGGAATATGATATCGTTGAATGTTGACCCGGAGGATCCGGATTTACGCGCGATATTTAGAACTTTAGTCGAAGACGGCTCGCTGCAAATAGTCAAGGACGACCTGGGTCGGTTTTATCTGCCGATAAGAAACTTTATCAACATTCCGGGCTGGAATGCAGCGGAGGGCTATCAAGTCAAGGTGACGCGTCCGGGAAGGCTTTCGGTCTGGGGCGAGTCAATGTTGCCGAATGACCCTATTGCATTGGAGCGCGGCTGGCAGATGGCGGCGTATTATCCCCGTATTCCGGTCGCCGCGCCGACCGCGCTGGCCGGTGTTCGCGACCAACTGGCGCTCGCCAAAGACGGCCTCGGCAACTTTTACAGCCCGCGATTGGGCTTCAACAACATCCCGCCTATGCGCGAAGGTTTGGGTTATCAACTGAAGATGGCGGAAGATGCCGAACTTGTCTATAATCTGAACGGCGCTTTCGCGGCTGCCGCTCTGCGCTGGAACACCCCCAACACGCTCGCCGTGAAGCATTTCAACATCGAACCGACCAGTGAGAATATGAGCCTGCTCCTGTTGAACGAAGCCGGACTAAGCGGGGAAATTGGCGTCTTTTTCGGCAGCCGGTTAGCCGGCGCCAGTATTCTGGCGGCTGGCGCCACCGGCGTTGCCGTTTGGGGCAGCCCCGATATAGCAAGTTCAGACTTCAGCCTGAAATATTGGGATGGACAGTCAGAATCGCTAATCCCGGTCGAATGGCTTGAAGGGAATGCCCATTACGAAACCGACGGCTTAAGCGTCGGCAGATTACTTTCGTCAGCCGAACAGCCCATTTCGTTGGAGTTACAGTCGATTTACCCAAATCCCTTCAATACGATGACAACCATTGGTTTTACACTGCCTATCGCATCTAATGTGAAAATTATAGCGTTTGATATATCAGGTCGAGAACTAAGTGCTATTAGCAATGCCCCTTATCTTGCAGGCTCTCATCGCATTCATTGGAATGCGGAAGGAATTCCAAGTGGTATTTATTTCGTTCGAATGGAAGCGACAGGATTCAGCCGAACGATCAAGACCACTCTGATCCGATGAGAGCGCAGATAGTGAATCTCCTTCACAAGAAATATTTCCTATTGCAACTGAAGATGGTTGTGTCTATGGTGATATTAGCCGCTTTATTAGATATCTATGCCCTGTCCCTCGTCAAAAGTCCATCCGGCTTGAAAAGCCTTTGCGAGTCCCTATATAGTGATGGCATTTTGTCTCAGTAGAGTTTGAATCGATAGGTTTGAGTTCGTAAATTGAAGGGTGCGGAGCGGTATCTCGGGCAAAACTGACCATTCAAGCAGGTCACTCGACCGAATAAGGCAGAGTTATCCCAAGAAACCATGCGGACGGTAAGCAAGGGTGTATTAAGAGCATCCTTCCATGTCTGGCAGGTTTGGGAGAGCCACGCGAACAGGACGCGGTCGGAGTTTCTGTACTTCGGTTTTGGCGTTGTTCGGTGCAGAACGATGAGCTGTTGCCTGAGCAGAAGCATCTCAATCATCAGTTGTTGTCGGCTCTTAACCTTTCTTATTCACACATCGCTCAATTTTACACATAAAACCAGAGTTGAGGATTTGAAGAGTAACGATGATGATGAAAAAAGGAGATAATTGATGAAAAAGCGGGGGTTCAA
>VGIO01000171.1 GCA_016867855.1 Calditrichota bacterium | reverse complement strand
TGAAGATGCGGATGGAGTCGAGTCCGGATTCGTCAAAGGCGGTTATGACGATTTCGACGCTATCGGCGACGACTATCTGCGAACCTGTTCTGCCATCGACCGAAACCCATTCGACCGCCGGAGGCTTGTTATCTTGAGGAGGCGCCAGGATGGTCTTCTCTTCGGTGCAGGAGAAAAGCGCTGCCAAAAGAAGCAAAATGCAAATTAGATAAATGAATCTAATCGAATGTATAGTTGTCAAATACATTGGTATTCTCATATTAGGTTGATTGAACACACCGTCTTTTATACAAGCGCTATGTCAGGCGTCAGATGTCGTCATTCTAAACGAAGTGAAGAATCTTGCTTATTTGCTTTCCAGACGAGATCCTTCACTTCGTTTATGATGACGACATTTTTAGGTGACATAATACTAATGCGTCATCACATTTAAGGATTTCGTTGAATTCTAAGAAAGATCGGGTCCGCTTCCAAATCCACTTCTTCCAGGCGGGCTGAGACCTGCACATTTACATCCAAAGTGAAAGGGTCGAGGAAAAAATCATCCATCACGCCAATAAGAAAAAGCGTTGCTTCGCCCTGTGCGTTGGTTATAGCGCGCCGGTCGTCGGCTGGGATATAGTTATTAGGTTGTTGCGGATCTCTATAATAGAATGTTCCGCGGTTCGATTCGAATATCACGGCTGCGTCGGGGATTCGTATCTGCCGCGCATCGGTTAAGACAGCCGTCGTCTGCACGATACAACGTTCATTTGGCCGCTGGCGGTCGAAAATCCAAATCTCCGGCGCTATTCCGACTGTTAATGCACCGCCGTTCAATGGTAGAAGATATTCCAACTGCGCTTCGACTGCGCCTTCTTCGCCCTCCACCGATGCCGTTATGACCGTGCGATGCAGAGACAAGCGGCTGCCATATCGCAGCCGGCAATCAGCGCGGCCATCGTAAGCCAAAATCGGTTCGGCGCGAAGTTCCGCTGATAAAAAGCGAACTCCTTCCAAATCGGAAGTTAATTCCACCAGGATTTCGCCCGGCAATAGATTATCGCCGAGGTCAAAGATACGGACATTTACGGAGACAATCCATTCGTCATCGAAGGGTTGGGCGATGGGCGCGGCATTTATTTCGAGACGACCGGGAAACGCGGCCGCCCAAATTAAATCCCGCTCAGAACTCAGCTTAATCTGATAACCTCGACCCTGCCGCATTGGCGGGATATTATTGAACCCGCGGTTTGGTATATAGAAATTGCCTAATCCGTCCTTGGCGATGAGTAGATTTTGCGCGATGTTGCGCAAGGCTGAAGGGGCTGAAATAACATTCGCCGGGAAGTAAGCCGCGGTATTCCAACCTGCGCGCAGGGGTATCGGGGTATCGGCTTCGACCGCCAAGCCGCGCAAAGTAAGTGTATCGGACTGGTTCATTTTCACCAGATACGCCTGTCGGAAATCCCAACCGGGAATGTTGCAGAAATTGCGCGCCGGCACATAAAAGCGGCCGAAGCCATCTTTAACGAGAAGAAGATCCTCGCGCTGTCGCAAAGCATCAAATAACAACGGCACATCATTTTGCAGAGGTTGCACCGGCGCGGAGATTAGATTCCAACCAACCGCTAATGCGACATCGAACAACGGAGGCGTAGCGGCGGAGGCTGCCAGCGGAATGCGTATCTCCTCGTTCTCAAACGCATTAGATTCAATCACCAGTTCCGCAGCCACCCGAACCGGCAACTCGGCGCGAAAATTGACCTGCATATCACGAGTCTGACCGGGTGGTAACTCGAACGCCACAGGCTGAACCGTGAAGAAACGATGCGTCGAAAAAACCTCACTTACACGCAAAATATCGTTGCCTGCACTGGCGATGTTGAGCCTTACAGTGTAATTTGCCCCAACCAGCATTCCTTCAAAACCGCGATTCCAGACGATTGAATCAGGGAAGCCGAAGCGCTGCTCCCATACGACTCGCAGACCGGGAGCGCTCGGTATCTCCGCACGAGCCGCTACTTCAACATCTTCACGTTGCGGGTCGTTGCTGATAATATGCACTTCAGCGCGGTAATCGCCGGCGTTTAGCCCGCGGATATCGATGAGCGCCAAGATATCCTCGTCGCTGCCCGGCGGAAGCAGACCTAAAACGGGCGATACCGCCAACCACCCCTGACCGTCCAGGAAGTAGATTTCGATGCGCCATAAGAGGCGTTCATTTCCAAGATTTGCGATGTTAATAACATTTTCGGTAAGTTCTTCACCCAGCAGCGCCTCAATTTCCAGCGGCTCGACGGCAATTCGCGGTTGGGATAATACCGGCATCGCCAGCATCAAAGATGAAATGACCAACAAGCAGTTGATATGGCATCTATTCATCTTATACTCCTCAAACAACTAATTCACTGATAAATTAGGAAATAAACGAATAATCTAATCTGAAGCCGCCCGGCTTCCGGATGACAGCCAGACGAGATTCACAGCGGATTTTACAGATATATCGATTATTACATTTCAATGGCGTTGTATCCGTTGAATCCGTTGTGAATCTGACAAAAGAGCGAATGGCATTTCAGCCCGAAATTTAGGTTTCTTCAGTTCCCGCCTGGAAGCCGAAGTTGCGGCCTCCTTCGTGCTTTTCGACGCCGGTTTTGATTTCGCCGTAACGTTCTTCATACCGTTTGAGGTTCTCTTCGAGGGCTTTGAGCAGCGATTTCGTATGCTGCGGCGTCAGAATGATGCGCGCCTGGACGATGGCTTTGGGCATTCCGGGCAGCATCCGCGTGAAGTCGACTACAAACTCCGCGCCCGAATGGCTGATGAGAGCCAAATTGGCGTATATGCCCTGACCGGTCTTCTCGTCGATTTGAACCTGTATCTGTTGAGGGGGAGGCTGTTGGTTCATTTTGGATTTTGGATTTTGGATTTTGGATTTTGGATTTTAGTTATAATAAAAAGACAAGCGGTATCCGCTTGCAGTGTAAATTTAGTATGGTGGGTTTCCAAACTCGCCGGTAGGGCGGGCGTCTCTGCCCGCCGCATTAGTTGCGTTATGTGTTTTTCACATAACACAAAGAATAAATGGACAAAATTGACATCGCAAAATGCGAGCAATGGCTATTGCCATTGTTTCAACTCCTTCGCGCAAATCTCAATGCACTTCTTCAGCAGCGCTTCCCCGGCTTCTTTCGTCGCTTTCGCCGGGTTTAGCCCCATAATCCCATCCGGATATAATTTAGCGAAATTTTGCACGGTCGTCAACTCCCGCGAAGGGAGAACAGGCGCGTCACGGCCGGTTAGACGTCCCATCTTGACCGCTTGCGGACGAACAGCGAGCATAAAAGCCGTCTCGCCCAGCGAGGCATGCGAACCCGTCTGTTCACCCAAAGTCTCGATAATGACGCGATAAGCCTCTTCGTCCGTCCACCACTGGAAGTTCTTGACCTGCAAGCCCGGTAAGTCCATTGCCGCAGTTTGCACCGCACTCGCAATCGAGGCTGTATTGCCTCCGTGTCCATTCACGATGAGTATCCTCCGAAAGCCGTGCTGATGTAACGAATGTAGAATATCTTCCAATACGTCTGTCAATGTCGCCGGTCGCAGCGATATTGTGCCGGCAAATCCCATCTGCGATAGCGACATCCCATAGTTCAGCGTCGGCGCAATCATAACATCGGTCGCTTTCCCCACTCCAAGAGCAATGGCTTCGGCTTCGATGAAATCCGTACCGACCCCAAGGTGAGGTCCGTGTTCCTCGACCGCGCCTAAAGGCAATATCAGACGGTCTTCGCCTGTAAGGTATTCCTGTATATCATACCAGGATAAATCTGCAAGAAGATTCATTGTTTGAGTTTTTTCTTATTTTGTCGATGAAATAAGTATAGATAAACTTATACATAATAATTCACATTATTAATGGGATATTTAGGATTAACAACTGATTGCACGGATAAAAAGGATAGTGGACAGAAGGTTATCTGCTAATCTGCTGTGAATTAATATTACTCTTATCCGAATAAATGCATTTTAGTCTTCCTTTCAACTGGCAAACTTGCGAACTTTCCAACTTCCTAACTAACTCTCTTCCTAAATCTTAACACGGCAAATAAAAACACCGAAACGCCGATGAGAAACATCGGAATGAGGTTGTGTATAATATCGGGGAAAGCGACGCCTTTCAAAAAAATTCCGCGCACAATGGCTATGAAGTAGCGCAGCGGATTGAGATAAGTCAGCATGCGCACGCTGCGCGGCATATTTTCGACCGGGTAGAAAAAGCCGCTCATTATAATGCCGAAGACGAGGATGAACCAGACGGTGAACATCGCTTGCTGCTGTGTCGAAGATACTGTCGATGCCAACAAACCCGTGCCGAGCGTAACTAACAAGAATACGAATGAAGTCAGCGCCAGCAGCCAGACCGACCCTTCGAAGGGCAGTTTGAAATATAATGTGGCAATGGTCGCTGCAAAGGTCAGTTCGACGAAGGACAGAATAACGAAGGGAATTGTTTTGCCGAGGATGATTTGCACGCCGGTCAATGGGGTGACTAAGAGTTGTTCAAGCGTGCCGATCTCCTTCTCCCTGACCACTGCCATTCCGGTCATCATACCGGAAATGACCAGGATGATTAGCACGACGATGCCGGGAATCATATAGAAGCGGGATTCAAGTTCGGGATTGTAATAAAAGCGGGCAATGCTTTCGACGCGTCGCGATTGGGCGTCGAGTTGCGGATATTGGGAACGCAATTCATCCATCCGTCGAAAGGCTTCGCGGCGGATGATGGCTTCGGCATAGCCGCGGGCGCGCCCGGCGATGCTCGAATTCTGACCGTCCACTACCACGCCGACTTGAGCCGGTTCATTGCGGATGAGACTTTCAGTGTAACCTTTAGGAATCCATATAGCGACATCGGCTTTGCCTTCGACGATGGTTAGTTCTATATCGGTAGGTGTGAACACAGGTTCGGCCGGCACGAAATAGCCGCCGGCGTAAAAGCTTTCAATCAGGCGCCGGCTGTCGGGCGTGCGGTCATAGTCCAGAGTTGCAAGGCGAATATATTTGATGTCGGTCTGAACCGCATAACCAAAGAGAAAGAGTTGTATAATCGGCATAAAGAAGAGCATCCGCAGCATCGCTTTGTCGCGAAACACCTGCCGGAACTCCTTCTCGACTAAAAACCGAACTGCGCGCCAGCCTCTCATTCCGCCTTTCCCCGAAATCGGACGACAGCGAGTGTGATAATAGCCATCAACATCAGCAGAATTATTCCGCCTTCCAAGGGATACCACAGTTTGCCATTGAGCATCACGCCGCGGATGATGCGCAGAAAATAGGTCGCCGGCAGAATGCGGCTTATCCACTGTAGAACAACCGGCATACTGGCGATGGGGAATATGAAACCGGACAGCATCAAGGTCGGCAGCAGAGTCGCCACCAAGGCTATCATCATCGCCAATTGTTGCGTCTTCGCGATAGTCGAAACTAACAATCCGAGCGCCAAAGCCACTAAAATATACAAACCCGAATAACCCGACAGCGCCCACCAAGAGCCGTTCATCGGGACATCGAAGACGAACCTGCCGACGGCTATTATAATAGCCGCATCGATAGCGCCGATGCCAAGGTAGGGTAGGATTTTACCCGCGATGACCTGCGCGGCGTGAATCGGCGTGGTCAAGATTTGTTCCATCGTGCCGGTTTCGCGCTCACGGGCAATAGCGATGGATGTCAATAACGCGCAGACCATCATCATCACAATCGCTACTAATCCCGGCGCTACAAAATTCGCGCTCAACATTTGCAGATTGAACCAGACGCGCGTCTGTGGCTCGATGGGAAAGCGTTCGACGCCGAGCAAGGCGGCGTTGAGCCTTTGATTAAGGCGGGCTACTACGGCATTCAAGTAGTTATCGACCGTAGCGGCCGTCGTGCCGTCGGCGCCGTCGATGAGAAATTGAACTTGAGCCGCCGGACCGCGCTCCAGGCTTTCGCCATAGCCTTGCGGAATGAGCAGCGCGGCGCGGAAGCGATCGCGTCGGAAGCCGGTTTCGACTTCGGAACGGTTGGTCAGATGTTCGGCTATTACGATATAGCCGCTGGAGACGGCTTCACGGACGAGTGCGTCGGAAGCAGTCGTGCGGTCCAAATCGAGCAACCCGATGCGCAGCGAACGTAAGTCCATATCGATAGCATAGCCGTAGATGACGACCATCGCGAGCGGCATCATAATTGCTACGAACAGGCTGCGCGGGTCGCGCCAAATATGGCGCAGTTCCTTATGTGCAACTGCGAACAGGCGTCTCATCCGGCGACCGCCTTAAAAAAGACCTCCTGCAGCGAGTTGCGGTTAAATT
>VGIO01000170.1 GCA_016867855.1 Calditrichota bacterium | reverse complement strand
TCCAGAATTGGCAAGGCGCACGCCCCCGTGCGCCGACAATTCGTGCTTGACAAACGGCGGACGAGGGCGTCCGCCTTGACGCAAAGTGAATTATTCAGGAGACCCTAATTAATCAGCGATATTAAGATACATATAAGTATAGGTGTATGGACACTCTAGAATAACACATCTATACACATTAAAGCGTTAATTTTTATTACATTTCAGCGCTGGAAAACAATTCGCCCTTGGGTGATGGTTATTTTTACGCGAGCATTCGCCCAGTCATTCAAGTCGGGCGAGTAATTCTCAATGACAGTCAAGTCGGCTTGCAGTCCGGGCGTGATGGATCCGCGTCTTTTCGTCCAGCCTGAGGCGACAGCATAACCATAAGAGAGGGCGCGGATGGATTGCGTCGATGTCAAGGTTTGGGTGGCATCGAAAGCCGGATGTGATTCGCCGCTGTAATCGGCACGATGCATCAGAGCCTGTAAATTTAGCAGCGGATCCGGTCTGGCGACAGGCCAGTCCGACCCGGCGGCTAACTGGACGCCGGCTTCCAGCGCCGAGCGCCATATAAACGTCTGGCGGCAACGTTCTGCCCCTATACCATCGACCAGCCATTTCCGGTCGTCTAATAGATGCACCGGTTGAATGGACATCACAGCATCGCTTTTTCGCAGCAATTCAATCCCATTGGGCGGCAAGAGTTGAATATGTTCGATGCGGTGGGGAACATTATTAACCTTTGAGGTGCCGGCTAAAATTCGGCAGGCTTGGTCAACGGCGCGGTCGCCGATGGCATGCATAGCCAACCTCCAGCCGCAACGAACAGCTTCTTTACAGATGTCGGCAAGTTGGGCGTCTGAATAGAGCGTCATTCCCTTGGCGTCGGGCTTATCCAAATACGGTTCAAACAGCGCGGCTGTGCGAGAGCCGAATGAGCCGTCGAGGAATAATTTCAAAGTTTGCACTTTGAAACGACCCCCATCTACATAAGGCGGCGAAGCGCCGTTCCAATCTTCGACGCGCCGCCAAGCGTCGATATCGATATCCAACTGGCCGCTGTCATCTAACTCGCGATAAACCTCTTCGTTGCCGTGGTCAAGAACTTCGCTGATAGCGGTAAGTCCCAGCGACTTCAAGTAGGCGATGCCGTTGAGTATAAATGACTTGCGCTCGGATGGAGATGACTCGGGTCTCGCCTTTAATATCAAATCGACAGCCGATTCATAGAACAGGCCGTTTGGACGTCCATCGTCAAATCGGCCAATGCAGCCGCTTGGAGAATTTTGAGTCGGATTGTGAATCTGGGCGAGTTGCATTGCTTGGCGGTTGCAGCAACAACAATGTAGGTCGCGCTGGTGAACGACTACCGGGCGGTGGATTATTATTCCATCTAAAATATCGGCATTTAATCGACAGACGTTGCTGTCCCAGTTAAAGGCTTCCAGCCAGCCTTCGCCGGGATTTGTTTTTTGTGCTGCATCCAGCAAAATTTTTCGCACGCCGTCATAGTTCTTTCCGCTCAAATCGGGGATGGTCAAGGATTGACCGCCGGCAGCGAGATGCAGGTGCGCGTCGCAAAGCCCTGGCAGGACTAATGCGCCGTCCAAATTGAACTCTTGGGCATAGCCGCCGACGACACGTCGTATCTCAGCATTAGTTCCCAGTCCGGTGATTATGCCATTTCGGATGAGCGCGGCTTCAAACCAAACTGGTTCATCCCAGCCTTCTCCGCCGAATATTCGGGCGTTGGAGATGAACAGTGGAGTGTTTTTCGATTTCATCACGGGAGTTGCAGCCGTTGAATCATAGCGCAGCGTCCGGAATCGGCATCGACATCTAATAATACTCCGTTCAGACGCAAATCATTTTGTGCGATGTGATTAGGATGCGGCGTTTGCAGGATGAAGCGATTAACAGCGGCGTTGATAGACATACCGATGACCGACTCAAAGGGGCCGGTCATACCGGCGTCGGTTATATAGCCTGTGCCGTTCGGCAGGATGCGCTCATCGACGGTCTGGACATGGGTATGTGTGCCGATAACGGCTGATACTTTACCGTCGAAATGCCATGCCAAGGCTTGCTTTTCGCCAGTCGATTCAGCGTGAAAGTCAACAAACACGGTTTTAGTTTTTTCCTGATGATTTTTTAATTCCCGTTCTAAAGTGCGAAAAGGGCAGTCGATAGGCTGCATATAGGTTCGGCCTTGCAGGCTGATAACCGCTGCCGCTTGTCCGTTGCGCGCCCGAATGAGGATAGAACCTCGCCCGCCCGCGCCGGGTGGATAGTTCAAGGGGCGAAGGATATTTACCTTATTGCCGAGTTCTTTGCGCAATGGGGCTTTATCGAAAATATGATTGCCGCCGGTTATTACATCCACACCGCAACTCTCATAGGCGGCGGCAATTTCCATCGTCAAGCCGCGGCCGTCGTCGGCGCCGTTCTCCCCATTGGCAATGACTAAGTCGGCTTTGGTCTGTTGAATCAAGCCCGGCAGCAGGCGCGTTACGATATTCAAGCCGGGTTTGCCGATTATATCGGCGATAAAGAGAATGTGCATATATCTCAATGCGATTTTTAATAACAGCGCGAATTTAACGATTGCTATTCAAATCCCAAAGACCGAATGGATTGCCCGAGAATGCCGTTGCCCGTTGCCGACCCGCCGCAGTCGGTAGCGTATCTATAGGAATTACACTGCTCTGCCGCCGACTACGGCGAGTCGACGGCGGGCAGTATTAAGGGGCAAGCAGACGGGGGCGTCAACCTTGCCAATTACACACTCTCGGACAAACTGTAAAGCCCAAAGCCTAAAACCTATCTCGCGTATTCCACGGCCCGGAACTCGCGGATGACAGTCACCTTTATCTGCCCCGGATATTCCAATTCCTGTTGAATGCGTTTGGCGATGTCAGCGGCGAGCATTTGCGCGTCTTTGTCGGCAAGTTTGTCTTGTTCGACCATCACGCGAATTTCACGGCCGGCTTGTAAGGCGTAGCATTTAGCGACGCCGGCGAAGCCGGCGCCGATTTTTTCAAGGGTTTCTAAGCGTTTGATATAGCCTTCGAGGCTGTCGCGTCTAGCGCCGGGACGCGCGCCGGATATTGCATCAGCCGCCTGCACCAGACAGGATATCAGCGACGACGACTCGACATCGTCGTGATGCGAAGCAATGGCGTTCAGGACAATTTTGGACTCTTTATAGCGGCGCGCCAGTTCGACGCCCAATTCGGTGTGCGTGCCTTCGACGCTACGGTCGATTGACTTGCCGACGTCGTGCAGCAATCCGGCGCGAGCGCCGAGTTTGCCGTCCAAACCTAATTCAGCGGACATCAACGAAGTCAACCGTGCGACTTCGATCGAATGTTTAAGCACATTTTGCCCGTAACTTGTGCGATAGTGTAGAATACCTAAATGCCGGATTAGTTCCGGGTGGAGCGAGTCAACGCCGGCCTCCATCGAAGCCTGTTCGCCGAGTTGCAGGATTTTTTCTTCTAGTTCTTTGGTCGATTTTTTCACAACTTCTTCGATGCGCGCGGGATGAATGCGACCATCGGCGATGAGTTTTTCAAGTGCAATGCGCGCGACTTCGCGTCGGAAGGGGTCAAAACTGGACAGGGTTACGGCTTCCGGCGTATCATCGACGATGACCTCCACGCCGGTGGCTGATTCGAAAGTGCGGATGTTGCGGCCTTCCCGACCTATAATACGCCCCTTTACTTCTTCGTTGTTGATATTGACGACTGTAACGGTTGTCTCAGCGGAGTGGTCGGCGGCGGAGCGTTGGATGGCTTGAACGATAATTTCTTTGGCTTCGCGATTGGCTTGCAAACGGGCGCGGTCGCGAATTTCGCGCAGTGTTTCGGCGGCATCGACGCGGGCGCGGTCAACTAACTCGGCTTTGAGCAGATTGACGGCGTCTGCCTGTGACATTTTAGCAATCTCTTCGAGTTGCTTGGATATCGTGTCTTTTTGCCGGATTACTTCGGCGAGTTCCGTTTCGATTCTCTTTGATTTATCACGCAGTTCTTTGTCGAGTTGTTTGAGTTCGCGGGCGCGCTTTTCTAATGTTTCGACCTTTTGCACAAACAGACGTTCTTTGTCGCGTATAGCGCGTTCGAGCCGTGTGAGGTCGGCGCGTTTGGCTTCGAAGTCGTTTTCGAGTTGGGTTTTGAGGCGCAGATGGTCGTCGCGCACCTCAATCAATTTTTCTTTCTTCAGGTTTTCGGCTGTGCGCTGGGCTTCATCGATTACTCGGCGGGCTTCTTCCTGGGCTGAAGCCCGGCGCAGCCGGTCGAGGCGGTCCTTAACGAACCAGCCGATGAAGAATGTAGCGACAGCGGTTAATATGAAACCTATGAGAATGAACAAGTTCAGCATAGCGGTCATCTATCCTTGATTAAAAAGAGACCCGCCCCGCCGTTCCGCAAAAGAACCCAAATGACATATTGGGTGCCGCCCTGAACGTTCTTCGCTTCCACTGTCCGGTCAAACGGACTCCATACCGCTAAAAATAGCGGCGCTGGAGTGCGGCCCGCAATCGACGCTCGAGAAACGCGCTCCCTAGGTTCTTACTGTTGGTTCTAATTTGGAACTATCGGCAAGGGCGGGTGACTCATCAAGAAAGGCGCCCGCGTAATATCGTTCACTCAACACCCGGATATGCTCTGATTCAGCACATCAGAGAGTTCTCGTGCTTTTTCCTCAAACTCAAGTAATATACGCTCTTTTTCGCGTTTTATAGTAAAAAGTTCATCAGCGATGTTCAGAGCAGCAAGTATCGCCAACCGTGTTGGAGTTTTTATAGATGTCTGTTCTTCTATGCGCAGCATACATTCATCGACATAACGCGCAACACTGCGGATATATTCCTCGTCGCTATTGCCGCGGATGGGATATTCCTGACCGTATATATTGACTGTTATCAATGGGCTCTGAATCTGCGGATTATTCATCGACCACCAGAGTTGATGTCATTATGGACTAAACATTTTAAATCGAGGCTTAGTCCAACCTCCACTTGCCGGGTCGGATCAGAATCCTTCCAGTTTGGCTAAAAGTTCGTCCACCTTAGCCCGGATGCGCTCTTCTTTGATGGGGTCGCGTGCGTTGCGCCGCGCCTCGTCGATTTGAATCCGCAACTCATCGTTGGCGTTGCGTAAATCGGCAGACTCGGTTTCCAAGCGATTGAGCTGTTCAGCCAATTCGTCCCGCTCCTGCTTGATAAGTTTATACTGCTCGAGCAAACGGATGACCTGACGCTCTAAATTCTCCAGGCTGTTTATTTCCATAGTGGACGCTTATGCCTCTATTTATGAATAACTTCTGAAAATAGTTCTTTCAGAAGGTCGCGATTTGAGATAATTTGCTATATTTCGATTTCTCGGTAAATTCTATTTTATTGACAAGGCAGTTCTCTGCTGCAAGCGTCATTCCGGGGCTTTCCGCTGCAGAGGTCAATCTGGACGAAGTGAAAAATCTTGTCCACTAATCTGGGATACGGCTTTTCATTCATTCTGAATGCAAGGCGCTATTTATCATTAAATTTGCGATTTATGTTAATATAATAAAAAGCCGGCGAATAATAAATGAAAATTAAAAATCAGCCAAGTTAATTGCAAAAGTGACGATTAATATAGAAAATACAGACCATGGCAAGGCGGACGCCCTCGTCCGCCGAAAACCGAGCATAGAATGCGGCGGACGAGGGCGTCCGCCTTGCCGTCAGTTAATAAATCCAACACTTTTACAATTACCTCAGCCTTTATCCCGCAAAACTGCGCCGAATTCCTGCGTGGTAAATTCGACCAGGGCTGCAATCTGCGCATCTACTTCACCGTCCGATAAGGTTCGACTGGCGTCACGATAGGACAAATGATATGCCAATGATTTGCAGCCTGCGGGGATGCCGGTCCCGCTATAGACATCGAATAATTCGACCGATGCCAACAGATTCCCGCCGTGTTGAACTATCGCTTGATAGAATTCCTGTTGTGGAATAGATATCTTAACAATGAACGCTAAATCCCGATGCACAGCAGGAAATCGCGGCAGCGGCTGGAATTGCGCTGTGCGGCCGGACGATTTTAAGAGCGCGTCGCCGTCAAATTCAATATACCAAATTGGAAAGCCGATGCCAAATTTTTCAGCCAAAGTCGGCTCGACCTGTCCAAATATCCCTATTGATTCAGTTTTCGTCGTATAAACTAAATTAATTGTCGCGCCGAACTTCAACCACTCGCTTTTAAAATAATGATTAATTTGCACATTGTCAAGCGCTAATCGTTCTAAAAATGACAAAGCCAAACCCTTAATGTGATATGCATCCAATTCAGAGCCTTCGTTCCGCCAGTCGGCCGGCTTGTCCTTGCCGGCAAGCGCTATTGCCAGGCG
>VGIO01000169.1 GCA_016867855.1 Calditrichota bacterium | reverse complement strand
TTCCCCGTCGATAGTGCAGTTGTAAATCGCTGCTATGCTTGCCGCGTTCAATCGTATGCCGACTAAGCAAGAGTCGATTGTCAAGTGGTCGAACTGGTCGCCGTAGTTCGCGGGCGTATGTGTCGAATCTAATACGCCTCTACCCGCGTAACCCCGTATATCTATGTAGTTCACCGCCGTCTTTGCCTGCACCCAAATCGCATCCGCACCGCTCAAGGTCTGGCTTAAAGCGCCGCCGAATAACACAGGTCTATATCCGAATGCCGTGTTAGCCGCGCTTATTGTCAGGCTGTCGTTTAGTATTTGCAGCGTCTCTTGATAATATCCGCTATTCAGAAGTAAGGTCGTCGTTCCCAGCCCATCTGCCATTCTCACCGCGCTTTGTATCGACGGATATGGCTTCGCTGCCGTTCCCGTCGGTCTCGTGACCGCGCGCACGCTGTCCAATTGCGCCTTCGTCAACGCCGCGCCATCCCATATCGCAAGCCAGCACATCGCGCCGTTTAGATAGCCCTGATCCCCAGCGCTATTAACTAAACGACCTATATATATTGAATTTAAGCCTGTCGTATAATTCCCGGCTTGGTTTTCTTTAACTCGCGCAATAATACTACCATCGGCGTAGAGTTTAATCGAATCCTCGCCCGCCCTATCGCATACGCCTGCTAAAAAATGCCATTGACCGTAAGAAAGAACCTCCTCGCCAGACAATACTTGTTGCGACCCGCTAGTTGAACAAATCACTAGGCGCGGATAGTTAGAACCGTTATTCGAGTTTATCGAAACCAATATCAAAGGACGGTTACTATCCGCTACATTATCTCTTTGTAAGAATACCGCTTGCTGTCCCTGTCCAACTTCATTTATCGCGAAACTCATCGCCCACGCGGCTATCGTAAAGGTCGTTTGCGTTACTGGCGGGTCGGCGACATTCTTCGTCAAGTAGGTTGTCGCGCCGTCGAATAATTCTGCCGACTGGTGCGGCGCGAGCATTCCTTCGCATAACAGCGGCGCGCCGCCATCCTGAAATGCATTCGTCTCGGCGACAGAGCCGTATTGATTGTAATTCGCACCGGTCTTATCGTATCCGACACCGCTAGCGAAAATCCATAACTTTGTCGGTCGCGCTATTCCAGTGAGCGAACCTGTATTCCATTCGCCCGCCGTTTTCAACTGCCGATTGACGCCGCTGTCAACATACAGCGTTCCCGCCCCCGCCGGGGTGACCGCCATCATCATCAATATCATTATCATCATTTTCATCAATGCTCTCCCCACAACGTCCAACTGACATTCACGCTGTCGCTCGTCGTTGTGCTGAATATGAACCGGATGAACCCTCCCCGCACGACTCGCAGCGGGTAATCCCACCGCCGCGCTGTATCCGCCAGCACCTCGTAAAGCCCCTGTCCATAGAGCGGGTGATTGTAATTCCCGCTCTTGATGAAGACATTCGTCGAGTCCGCCGTCCAAGCCGCTGCCGCGGTTGTGTCGAACGCCATCGAAAAGATCGCCTGACTTATCCTCGCCGAGTCACCCGCTCCATAACAACTCAACTTCAGCGTCAGCGTGAACTTTTCAGGGTCATAAACCGCGATGTTGTTGTTTAACACCGCACTCGAAAACGGACTCGAACCGATCTGCTGCCAGGTTGTAGTGTAATTGTTACCAGCGCCATTGATGACCCCGGCGCCGCTCCAAATTACCGGCGTATGTTCGCCACTGAGCAAATTGCCCGCGTCTCCGGTCGGCATTATGCCTGTCTGTGCCCAATTCAAATTATATAGCGCACAGATTATTAAAACTATCGTATATATTTTTCTCATTGATTTACCTGTGATACTTAGACGATTAACTTTTCCTGCAATCCCCGATACCAGATGCCTTCCCAACGGAATCGAGGCAGGTTGCTCAAGTCGATTGCCGGCGGCTGCCCGGCGAGCATAAAACCCGTTCCCGGCTGCGCGCCGCGATAGACAATCGAACCCTCGGTTACCTTAATAATGTCGTCATAATAGAAAAAGCAGACCGCATCGCCGACGCGCGTTCCCGGCGTATGTTCGCAGCGGCGAATATCTTCCCCGCATACCGAACAGGTTGGCTTACGGAAGGTAAATCCCAGCGATGCTTCGCACCAGATTCCGCCATCGATGTTCACGCGCAAATCTTCGGCGGCGCTGTGATTTCGCATCCAGTAAAATTTCGGCACAATATAAGTTATCCCGCTGCGCGGGTCGGTCTGCAATGACCCGCCAAAAAATCGCGCTACACCAAGTCCTTCTCTTTTATGTCCGATAAGCGCCGGCGCGCCTTGCGCCATTTGCAGCAGTCGTGGTAAATCCTCGCTGCGAAAACGCCCGAAACCGGCGTCCACTGCATCGCCCGCCAACCGGCAACGGCGGATATAGACATCGCGCGCCGTTACCGGCACTGGCGGCGGATTCGGCAGTCCGTTGATGCCGGCGATGTCCTCGTCCAACGCCTTTGTCTGTTCCGGCAATAAAACGCCGGATAATTCTCTGTATAACCAGAACATTTGAATTTAGAATTTAGAATTTGGATTAATGATTAGTAATTAATAACCATTATCGTATATATTTATCTCTGTTTTCAAGTTCACCATAAGCATTATAATCCGAGCATCTGTTTCGCCTCTTCCTGCGTAACATATCCACGCTGCACCATCAAATCGATGCGATCGAATTCGCTGCGCTCGGCTTGGGCACGCTCCAGCCTAAACGGGTCAGGATGCCGGTCGAACTTGTGCCGCACCACCGCTTCGATGCCTCGCAGTTTAAGTTCACTGTTCGTTATCCAGTCGGCTAAGTCGGACCCGGTCTTCTGATGCGACTGCACAACCTGCATCAGAAGGTCATACTGCGACTGCACCCAATTCTGCGTCGTCTTGTGCGTCCTGCCCAGCACCCAAGGGAATAATTTCAAGCCGGTGACGACATCTTCGACCACCTGTTCGCGGTTGAGCCGCCATTCCCAGGACTTCCCCGACCCGCCGACGACCACGACCTCGACATCGTTCCAGGTGAAGACATTGTCGTCCGGCTCCAGCGTCCCAAACTGCGTTACCATATCCTGAAAGAACCGGTTCGAGCGTTCGACATATTCCTTATCGCCCTCCCAACTGAAGCGCTCCGGTCGCCCAATTTTCACTTGCAGCCGCGGCGTGCCGGCATTATGTGACGACCGCGCCATATCCTCCAACATCAATTGCTCAATTTCCGACACGAACGGAATGCACGCCAATGGCTCGTTCCCAAGTGGATTTGCCAAGTCAGTTCCTAAAGTCCCGTAAAAGAAATACTGCGGGTCAAGCCGAATGTAATCGTCGGATTTATTCGATGCTGAAGATATCTCATCTTGCTTAACCTTATTTGCCGTGTAATTCCTCTGCAGTTTATCCAAATTGCGTTCAGCCTTATATTTGGCGTCGTTCACTTCCGGCCGCTCGATGAACGGCGTCCAGCCCTTTTCAGTGTTCAACCATCCGACAGCATAAGGATCGAGAAACCGAAAGTGGTCAATGGAATGTTCGTTTTCGTCAAGGATTATCTCACCGGCGAACCGCCCGGTCGTAAAGAGTTCTAAAAAATAGGCTTCGGTCAGGCGCATCAGCCCTGAGCCTTTGCCATACGGCGCCTCGAGGATGCGCCTATTGAGGTCTGTCAACACCGCGCTGGCTTTGGCGCGCGCCGATGATGAGCCTTCAATTTCCTGCCTCAAAGGCGTCGAACAGAGCCTCACCCAGGCCCAGATGCCGGCGGAAATAATGGGGATACTCTCGCGCAGCCAGCGATAGAAAGCACCGCGATTTTGGCTATCGTAATGAAAGCCGGCGCTCCAGCCACCCGACCGGTGCGCGGCTAACATCGTCCGCTCTAAACCGCGCGGCTGCCAAACCCGCCGCAATTCCCGCGGCGGCAATGGCGTCGGCGTATAAACCGCGCTGTCCGTTAACGCCTGACTACCTCGCACCTGAATCAGACCCTCCAAAGTGCGCCCCTCGCGTAATTTTCGTTTGAATAAATTCATTGTTGATTATTTCTCTAAATTTCCAATGATTGTCCAACCGCTCTATGACACTATGCGCCGTGTGCCGTTCTATCGTCACTTTCTCCCTCCTTCACCAGCCGACACCCATCACCTTGGCGCCAGACCAAGCCGGCTTACGACCATCCATCAAATTCACTACTAAATATCTCAGCGCATCCATCGAATGGTCGTGCCCGTCATCCTTGGCTGGCGTATCCGCCTTTGACTTCCACCTGTAATGACGGATATGCTCCAATGTCATCCGGCAATTCGGCGCGAATTTGAGCCTTACTCTACCCGCTGCGTCTTTAAGCAGCGTCTTTACCAACTCCACACCGGTCATAACCTCCGATTTGCGATATTGCACCTTAAATCCCGCTCTCATCAACCGGGCAACCGCCGATAGACCTTCGTCCGACACCGCCGCGCCGGCCGGGTCGCACGCCGTCCATTCAATAGCATCCTCTTCGATAGAATGCCTGCTGTCGATACGCCTGACGGCTTTCATCATCTCCTCTACTGTCGCATCCTCGCCTTCCCATTCGTCGAAGATGATGAGTTCGCCGCCCGGCAGACCTTGCGCCCACAAGATATAAGGATGCCGGTAGCCGAAGTCAATGCTGCGATAAGTCCGGCCGGCTCCCGTCCGCCAAATATAAGGCTGCGGCAAAATGTGCAACTCCGGATCGAATTCGCTATATACACGCTCCGCCAAGACATTAAAATCGATTTCATATTCCTGCCGCCAACGCGCTTCGGACAGACCCTTTTGCGCCCGTTTCAACCACTTCTCGTCACGCAACGGATGCTGTTGATAATGCAAGGTCAGTTTCCCAAATCCATTCTCATTGTCGCTGAACAAGCGGTGAAACATATTATCCGTTCCATTAGGCGTTGAGACGCCGACAAAACGACCGCCCGAATCGACCGCCGGTTTGACCGCCGCCCAAATCCCCTCCGAGCGCTCGGTGAATGCCATTTCGTCCCAGAAAACCCCCGTCGGACTGTGCATCCGCGGCGCATATTCCGTCGCCGGCAGAGAAATAATGCGGCTGCCATTCGAGAAGGATGCCTCCCCCTCTTTTATCTTCACCTCCGCTTGATACTCTTTCGGTAGATGCCTGGCTATTACTCTTAGTCTCTTGACCAATTCATTTGAATCGCGGGCGCCTTTGGAGAGAAATAGATACAATCCCGGTCGGTCGAACAACGCCTGATACAACATCACTGCGGCAACCGTCCAGGTCGCCATCATCTGCCGCGATTTGGCTACGATGAGTATCCGCCGATTGCACATCGCCGCGACGAACTCCTCCAGGAATGGATAGTCCGGAAATGGCTTAACGCCTCCCACCGCATCCAAAGTGCGGATATTGCCCCTTATCCATTCCCATACTATAGAGGAATCGACCTTATTTCTGTCATCATCATCATCATCATTCATCATCATACTGCGTTTATCTTGTATTACACCCATTCCCAACTCGCGTTGCCCGATTTGCTGCCTGAAACTAAAAGTGGATTTGCCAGGAACGGCCTCAAGGTTATGTAAGCCGTCGTCTCATAATCCTTAGCCAGTTGCAGCCAACCCCGCGCCCGACCCTCAGCGCTTGGCGCTCCATCCAGCAGCGCCCTGGATGCCAGCCCCCGGCACACAATCGACAACGCCAACTCCGTCGCCCCGGTAATTAATCCCTGGTCCGTCGAATTCGCATCATAACCTTCCTTCAGCCGCGCTAAAATCTTATCCTCAGCGTGTTCTATGGCTTGGTCAAGCAGTCCCGATGCGCCGTCGTAAGCGCTCAAGGCATAATCCATATAGAGTGTAGTATTGGCTAAATCCGGTCCCCCGGCTGCCATTGTGATTTGACCTTCAGCATAGTCGATGTTATAATCCACCCCTTTGGTCAGAACCTCATAGCGCTGATACCACACCTGCACTGTTCCCCCGTCGGTGATGGCGCTTCCCGCCAGCCGACGCACCTTCCCGGCTTGCCAATCGATGGCATAATCGACGCTCTCTGCATAGACTTCGGAGATAAGAATATCTGCCGCCGTCACAGCCTGCCCCGGTGTTAAGTCAGCGTTAGCCAACTGCGCCCAATTTACACCGTTTAAAATTATGACTTCAGGCCCTTCCGGACTTATACCAGCCGGCCGTTTGACCTTCTCGCTGTTCTCCACCAATCCCCGATGCGGCAATTGGCTTGTTCCTGATGCATTTATCTGCACCGCCACATCGCGATGCTCCGCAGAGGGTATCTCGGCAGCGCAAAGATGCTTCTTTACCGTGTCGCTATCAGTCCAAGACATTTTGCTCCTTTATTCCTTTGTAAGAAACAGAATACCTATT
>VGIO01000168.1 GCA_016867855.1 Calditrichota bacterium | reverse complement strand
CGCGCTGGCAGCCTTCCCAGCGGGGGAGGTCAGGGATTTGGCTCTTGCGGCGATATTCTTTTATTTAGTCGTGTATATGTTTATGAATTTGGGAGCGTTCTGGGTAGTGCAGAGTGTTGAACGAATTTGGAATTTGGAATTTGGAATTTGGAATGAAAAATCGACGAGCGACCATATAAGGAATTTTATAGGATTGGGGAAGACGCAGCCGGTGCTGGCGTTGATGATGGCGGTGTTTCTATTTAGCCTAACGGGCATTCCGCCGCTGGCGGGATTTGTAGGGAAGTTCTATTTGTTAGCCGCACTGGTGAAAGGCAAACTTTTAGCCCTGGCTGTGATCACAGTGGCGAATACAGTAGTGTCGCTATTCTATTATGTGCGCATTGTGCGGGATATGTTTCTTTATGAACCGGAGGCTGATACAGCAGGTTTTAAGGCTCAACATCATGCTTCTCTACCGATTGTCATTGCGGTCTCAACCGTCGTCCCGACGCTGGTGTTGGGGATATTCTTTGGGCAGTTGGCGGAGTGGATTATTGGCAGATTATAGATAGGAATAGAAACCGCATTCATACGCATAATATGAATTATACATAGCGACATTATTCTTTGCGTTTCTTATATATGTCATCATGAACGAAGTGAAGGATCTCGTTCTAGAGACTTACTTGTCCAGTCGAGATCCTTCACTTCGTTTATGATGACGACATCTTACGCTTGACATAGCGCAAGAATCATATCATTCATCATTTGATTGCAAATTAGTATCAATCTGTTGTTAATTCGGCAGTTCCAACCCTAATTCAGAGAGTCTCATCGCTGGGTAGAGTTTCATATTTCAAACTTTATACTTTCCGCTTAATAGTCTCGCCTGCTCTAAGGCTTCCTTAGTAACTTTGCCGTCGGAAAGCAGGACTGCAATTTCAGCCAGCCGCGCATCGCCTTCCAATTCTTCGATATATGTTGCAGTATTATGCTCGAAAGAGGCTTTGCTCACCCGCCAGTGCTGGTCGGCGAGAGCGGCGATTTGCGGCAGATGGGTGATGGCGAGCAGTTGCCGGCCGGAAGACAGGGAGCGTAATTTTTCGCCGACCAAATGCGCAATCCGACCTGATATGCCTGTGTCGATTTCGTCGAAGAGAACCGTTACATCGTCGCCGATTGCCGGCAGGGCTTCTTTCAGCGCCAGCAGAAGGCGCGACAGTTCGCCGCCGGAAGCGACTTCGGCTACTGGTTTAGGCTCGACGCCCGGATTAGCGGAAAAGAGAAATAATACTTTATCTATTCCCCGTTCGTCGAGGAGATAGCGTTTGCCTTCCGAAGCGAATAAACCGTCGCTATCTTCAACTAATCGCAAATCGATAATAAACCTGCCTTCCGGCACGCCGAGCCCGGTTAGTGCGCTAGTTACCAACCTCTCTAATTCGACCGCGGCTGACCGTCGGAGATTAGAGACTTCTTTCGCAAAATTTTGCCATTTTGTAACTAACCGGCTGCGTTCAGCCTTTAAATCTACAAGTTCCGCTTGCAGCGCCTCGCTGCCGGTGAGTTCGGCGCGCAGCCGGTCGCGCAGTTCGAGCGCAGCGGTCAAACTTCCGCCGTATTTGCGCGCCAGCCCGGCTATCTGCGCCTGCCGGCTGCGCAAAGCCTCTAATCTTTGTGGCGAGAATTCGATATGCAGGCAACGTTCTTCGATAATACGCGCCGCTTCCTTCAGAGCCGACCTCGCAGCAGATACTTCAGCCGTTATTTCCTGCAGCGCTGGGTCGTGCCTGGTCAGCCGTATAAGAATTTTCTCGGCTTCAGCCAGCCGCGCCGCGGCGGATGTATCATCAGTCAAGAGAAGACCGACCGCTGCAGCGCCATCGTTGTGTAACTCTTCGATATGTTCCAGACGCTGTATTTCAGCAAGCAACTCGCGGTCCTCGCCTTCGGCAGGGGCAGCGGCATCGATTTCGCGCATCTGAAAAACAGCCAGCTCACACCGGCTTATTTGGTCGGCAATTTGTCTTTCCAATTTGCTCATACGACGCTGCAAAGTAGTGTAATCGACGGCGAATTGAGCGAGCCGCTGCCGTTGGAGATTTAATTTGGCGAAGGCGTCGAGGAATTCCAAATGCTGGTTGGCATCAAGCAGGCGACTGAAGGCGCGCTGGGAGGTGATATCGAGCAGTTGAGCAGCGGCGGCGGTGACTTCGCGATTGGAAACCGGATGGTCATCGATGAACGAGCGGATGCGCCCGTCAGAATGCAACTCCCTATGGATGAATGTTTTTTTTCGATTATGGTTTTGAAACTCGCCTTCGACTACTGCTGTTTGAGCGCCATTGCGCACTACACCCGGCAATGCTTTACTGCCGGCGAGAAAGGCGATAGCGGCGACTAACAGCGACTTCCCAGCGCCGGTCTCGCCGGTGAAGGCAACGAAGCCCGGCTTTAATTCAATATCTAGATCGCGAATCAACGCAAAATTCTTAATGGTCAGGCGGGTCAGCATTAGAAATTTATCTTCTTATAAGCGCGATCTTCCCGCGCGACGTCTGTCCGCTGGAATTGTGGGTCAGAATTAAGTATATTCCATCCGCAGACGGCTGTCCGTTGTCGGTATTGCCGTCCCAGCCCAATGCAGCTTGGAAATGCGACAGCCGGCGCACTAATCGACCATCGGGAGTAAAGATAGACGCTTCGGCGCCGCCAGCCAACGACGAGCCTTTGAACAGCAGCAGTCCTGTATTGGGATTAAACGGATTAGGTTCGATTTCGAGGGCTTGAATGCGCTGCCCGAAGTCGCGGTAAGCAGTGCGCAGCGCTGCCGTGCCATTGTTCGTTCCAATATATGCCCAGCCAGTCTTGGGGTCGATGGCGATGGAGAGAACTTTTGGATCCGGCAAGCGGTCGGGCGGATCGGCTGTGATGCGGCGCAGCGCTGTGAACAAGTCGGATGCTAAAATCGTAATCCCAAAATCGCTGCCGAACCATTTATTGCCGGCCGGGTCGATGGCAATCGTGTTGATGCCGATATCGCGCAGCCAATAGACGCTGGAAAACTGGGCGTTGGATAAATCCAAAGCCTTTGCATTCACATAATAAGCGCCGTCGATTGAACCGCCCCAGATATAACCGTCCGGGTCATAGGCAAGGGACAATAATTGAGGCGAATTCAAACCGGCGATGGGACCTTTGACTATATCGTCGGCCGGGTCGTTCAATGTGCCGCGGTCGTCAAGCACATAAACGCCGCGGCCGGCGATGGACGATGGGTCGGTGCTGGCAATCCACTTGCGGTTGCCGGCGTCGATGGCGATTAAATCGAAATGTGGATAGTTGCCGAAAAGCGAGCGATGAAAGTAAATCCATTCCTTATCCGGCTGCGGATCCTGAATGAAGTCGCGAGGTATACAAACTAACACCCGACCATTCGCTGCGCCGCGGTTGACAGTCCAAACATTGCCATTTAAATCGACAGCCACCGACGGCGTAAGCACGCGGTCTATTTCAGGCTGACTTGAGCCATAACCGATTAAACGAGCGCCGGTCTCTTGCGAATGGTTGTAGTAATCGATGCTCGAGTCGGGATTGAGGCGGGCTAATCCACCCATAAACGAACCAACCCATAAACCGCCGTCCAAGTCGAAAGTCAAAGCGCGCGGTTGAAACCAGAATGGCAAGCCCTGATATTCCGGCAGCGTCCAGCGCCGCCACTGGTTACCGTCCCAGCCTGTTAAACCGTATTCGCCAGGTTCGCGCCCGCCAGCCATCACAATTTCACCGTTCGGCGCAAAGGCAAACGCTAAAATTAAATTCGAAGATGCGCCATCCGGCACAAAATCCCGCCAGGCCGAGTCTTGAAATGCGCCGACGCCGCCGCGGCATTGATAACTGACCGTCAACCCACCGTAAATACGACCTGCCCCATCCGTAGTCAAAGACGTCAATCCTCTTCTATCGAAGATCTGCGGGACGCCGTCCGACGACCATATACGCATTCCGATAGCGCTGACGCTAAGCAGCCGCCCGTTGCGAGTATAGAGCCGGGATATAATTGTTTGATAATCGAAGACCCGCCATACATTATCGGCGTCAAGGCGCGCCACACCCCCGGTCGTGGCAGCGTAAATTTTATTGTTGAACAGCGTCAACGCTTTGACATCGTTGGCGGGCAGCCGGTCGGAGGTCGTCCAGAGCCGCCAACTACCGCCATCGACTAAATTGGGATTATGAAGGCTGCCGACGACGACGCCGGCATTTGTCGCCGCCCACAACAGCGAATCGTCCTGCAGAAATAAATCCCTCGCCTCCGGGTTGACCGCCGAGCCAAAGCGTCGATATTCTTCCAGCCAAATCCAGCGGTCGCTGCCTGCATTGTATTTCAAACGTGCAATACCGCGATTGGTCGCCAGAAAGATATCGCCGGCGCCGGCAACTATCCGGTTAATGCTTGATATTCCCGCTTCTTGTGCCAAAGTGTATATCGTGTACGTTAAGCCTTGACCGGGCTGAAAACGTTGGACGAGACGATTGTCGAAGGCCAGCCAGATCCCATCGTCGGCATCGACGGCTAAGCATCTAACGCCAACACCGCCCAAGCCATCGAGCGTCGTCCGGCAGTTGAAAACGCTGTCCGGCGTCAATTCGACCAAGCCGCCGCCGGAAGCGCCCCACAGGCTGCCCTGCGCATAGGCAATGTCCCTTAAGGCGCGAAAATTAGTGAACAGCCGCCATTCCTCGCAAAGGGCGTTGGAAAACAAAACGGCCAGCAAAGCGGCTGCGCCGAAGATTTTATCCCTCATCGGACTTCCCTTGTTTCATAGATGATGTAATCGATCGCCTAAAGGGAATTAAATCGACCTCCTTTCTAAGTCGTCGGACACAAATAGCAATCCGCTGCCAAATCGTTGCGGTTGACATCAGAAATATATAAATTGCAATGTCTTACCGTCGACTGCAGCGAGTTGACGGCGATACAGCGCGTTGTCACCCCTGCGGTCGGCTGTAAACGCGCGCAACGAGCAAAACCCTAAATCATCTTCCACAGGTTGACCAATTCTATAGCCGCCAGCGCTGCGTCCCAGCCTTTGTTGCCGGACTTCGAGCCGGCGCGTTCGACGGCTTGTTCGATGGAGTCAGTGGTCAAGACGCCGAAAGTAACAGGTATTTTGCCTTGCATAGCGACCTGGGCGATGCCTTTGGCGACCTCGGCGGCGACATAGTCGAAGTGCGGCGTAGCGCCGCGGATGACCGCGCCCAGGCAGACCACGGCGTCGAACTTGCCAGATTGAACTAGTTTGGAGGCTGTGGCTGGGATGTCGAACGCCCCCGGCACCTTGACAATTGTGAAGTCGGCTTGCTCTTCGCCGTGCCGCTGGATGCAGTCCACCGCGCCTTCCACCAACCGCTGGCTGATGAAATCGTTGAACCGGCTGACCAGCAGCGCAAAGCGCAAACCTTTGGCGGACAGAACGCCTTCAATAGTGTTCATTTTATTTCCATTGTTTATGATTTCTTTAAATCCGGCGTATGCAGTCGTTTGCGTAAGTCAACCGCTAACGCCTCTAACGATGGTTCGATATGACTGAAATTCTGATATAGTTGAACGACATCAGAAACGTATAAATACTTGAGTTTATTTTCCATATACATCGGAGCGCCGATAAAAGTCGAATTTGAAAGCACATCATCAAGTTTGGTTTTACGCGATTCAGGACAGACTAAAATCACCTTTCCTGCAATAGTAATGCCGCCCTTCAATAATTCGATGAATCGTTCAATTCCGCTTGTTATGGATGTTGACATCTCAATTTCAAACGCATAGGCCGGGAAACCGGCTTTATCAAACCATATCAAATCAATTTGCTCAACCTTTTTCTTACCATAGGCGTTAAGTTTCAAACCTTTGGGCAGCGTCGAAAGGCTCAATTCAGCAAGTTGACGGGCGTAATCTCCCCGGCTGCGTTCCTGCAGCCCAATATAGGGCTGCAATCCAACCGCTTCTCCTAAATGAGATAGATAAAATATCGCTTCGTTATGATGCACTTCTTCCTCATCGGTAGCGTTCCATTGAGGTAAGCCGGAAGTGACGCGTTTCAATCCTGATACTTCGGCCGCGGCAAAGATTTCCTCCTGACGCTCTTTTTGCAACCTCCAATATATATCGTTGTAAGGTTCCGCTATGCGCGAAATCTCTTTTAAAATAGTTTGGTGCGTGGGTTGCCGGCCGTTCTTTAAATTCGGCATCAAATCCGCCCAAATCATATCCAGCGTGGCTTTAACGTCGCGTCGTTCGCAGTTGTTCAAAAACGACTCAACATAGAACCTGATGCGCACATCGACAGGTAGATAACCGCCAAGTTTAGTGTTAGGCGGCACATACCAGCGTTTAGTAATTTGATTGTATTCAAATTTA
>VGIO01000167.1 GCA_016867855.1 Calditrichota bacterium | reverse complement strand
CGCCGTCGATAACCTCGACGAAGTCATCAGCATTATTCGATCGTCGAAGGACGCAGCAACGGCTCGTGAAGCGCTCATCGCACGCTTTAGTCTATCCGAAATTCAAGCCAAAGAGATTCTCGATATGCGTTTGGCGCGGCTCACCGGACTTGAGCGGCAGGCTATTCTCGACGAATTGAAGATGCTAAAAGAGTTGATTTTCGATCTGGATGGCATCCTGTCATCAAGGGAAAGGCGGATGATGATTGTGCGCGAGGAATTGCTGGATATCAAGGCGCGCTATGCCGACGCGCGGCGCTCGGAACTTGTTAACGAAGCCGGTGAATTCACGGTTGAAGATATGATCGCTGAAGAGGATATGGTCATCACGGTGACTAAGACCGGCTATATCAAGCGCTTCCCGGCGTCCGGCTACCGGCGCCAGCGGCGCGGCGGTAAAGGCCTCGCCGGACATACACCGCGCGAAGAGGATGCCATCCAACATCTGTTTGTGGCTTCGACACACAACTATATTCTCTTCTTCACCGACCGCGGGCGCTGCTACTGGCTCAAAGTCCACGAGATTCCTTCGCTGGGCAGAGCGGCGCGCGGCAAGCCTATCGTCAATCTCATCGATATTCAGCCTGACGAGCGCATCGCGGCGCTGGTCAATGTCGCAAAATTCGACGATGAACATTTCGTTTTCTTCACTACGTTCAAAGGCACGGTGAAGAAGACCGCGCTGTCGGAATTTTCCAATCCGCGCCGCAACGGCATTATCGCCATCAACATCGACGAAGACGACCGTCTGTTCGGCGCCGACCTCACCGACGGTAAGTGCGACATTGTGCTGGGCGCTTCCAACGGCAAGGCGGTGCGCTTTCACGAGGCGGATGTGCGGTCGATGGGCCGCAATGCCGCCGGCGTCATTGGAATGCGGCTTGAGCCAAGCGGCCGCATCGTGGGGATGGTCGTGGCGCGTCGTGAAGGAACTATCCTCGCCATCAGCGAGAACGGAATGGGCAAACGCTCCAATTTACACGAATATCGATTAACGAAGCGCGGCGCGCAGGGCGTCATCGCGATGCGCACCACGCCCACAACGGGTTCGTTAATCGCTTTAATGGAAGTTGTCGATGGCGACGACCTGCTCATCATCACGGTTTCAGGAATTGTCATCCGCCAGCGTGTGTCCGAACTGCGCACCATCGGCCGCGTTACCCAAGGTGTGCGGCTCATCAATCTCAAGCGGGAAGACGGTCAGCCAGATATGATTTCCGATATCGCCAAGGTCGTGCGAGAAGATGATGATGATAATGATGATGATGAAAATGGAGTAATAGAGTCGGAAGAACAAGCGGGGCTATTTAAAGAATGAGGTCATAATATGCTCAGCGAAAACAATCATTTGCTCTAGGCGTGATCTTACGCGATGTTACAGCCGGGTTCGTCCGCTGAGTAAAAAATTTTTAAGTAATTGTATATGTAATACTTGCAGTTCTATTTTTATGTTACACGATGTTACGATAATCGTCTATTCTCTGAAAATCTCTTTTTTAACCGATGATAAACACGACAATGTTATCAGAAAGGTCATCTTATTGCTTATGATACCTTAGCGAGAGATAAATTACGAAACAATCTTGAACGAACAATCTAAAAACAGCTTAACATCGCCCGCGAAAAGTCGATCATTAACACAGCAGTGTCAAATTCAATAAATCAAACGCCAACTTCAATGAACAATTAGTATAAACTACTTTCTATAATCGGCGATTAATTGCATTCGGACTTAAATATCGAGTCTTCGGCGCCCCGCCGCGCTGACCCTTACCGCCCCTTCTTTCGGATGTTCGGGGCGTTGCTGGTAGTCATCGCTCTGCTATGGCTGAAACAGTATGACCAGTGGAATTCACATCTGGGCAAATTGATTTTAATTGCCAGCGGCGGATTGTTAGCCTGGCACGAGCGCTACTGGAAGCGCTCAACACTCGGCGCCGCTTGGAAGAGTATGACCAGTCGCGAAAAAGCCATCTATCTATTAATTTGCCTGGTCGCGGTGGCCGGTTGGACGCTTGGGCGTCCTGGTTTTAGCGAAGGATTTCATTTGGGCAAGTCTTTGCACTGGATAACCGGCGCTCTGGCATTATTTTACGGCGGTTATTATCTAGTCGGTCGAGACAAACCGAAATGTGATGTTGATGCTGATGTTGATGCTGATGCTGATGGTGATGATGGTGATGGTCAAAATATAAGGCAAGAATGAAAGATAGCATATTTTTCGCGAGGCGGGGGGGATTGCGGATTATGGGGATATTGACCCTGCTAATGGGTTTAGTTTGGCTGTTGCCGTATATCGGCTGGAAGGCGCAGTTAGGCAAGGCGTTGCTGGTGTTAGCCGGGCTGCTGTTCGTTTTGCTGCCGCAGCCAGCGGTGCGGCCAGAAGCCGCCAGTCAGCGCCGGGCGCAGAACTGGCTGGCATTCATCGCCGGCGGTGTCGTCGCTGGTTTCGGTATGAGCCTGACCGCCACCGGCACATCCATCAGCGGTAGCTGGCTACAGCATCTCGTTGGTTGTATATTCCTCATCCTCGGCGCTGAATTCATAGCAGGTTCGCTGATAAAATTGAAAAAATGACTAATAACCAACACTAATGATAAGTTATCAACTGAGGTAATTGTAAAAGTGTTAGATTTATTAACTGATGGCAAGGCGGACGAGGGCGTCCGCCTTGCCATGGTCTGAGTTTTCTAGATTAATCATCACTTTTGCAATTAGCCCAAATATTAATAATATGGATGTTATGACCGCATATTCTAAGCAACAAATAGGAATATTCATCAGCCATCACTTGTATATAAATACAAAGTCCAAAATCCAAAATCCAAAATCTTATACAGCGGGGTGATGATGACGGCTGACGGACCACAACGGATATCCGATTCGACTGTGCATCGGTTGTCTAAGTATTATCGCACGCTCACCTACCTGTCGGAGCGCGGCATCAAGACCATTTCATCCGAGGCTTTAGCGCAGCATAACGGCGTAACGGCGGCGCAGGTGCGCAAAGATTTTTCCTGCTTCGGCACATTTGGCCGGCGGGGTTTGGGCTATAATGTGCTGGAACTCCAACGCAACATCGCGCGCATAATGGGCTTGCAGCGCAAATGGTCGGTGGCCCTGGTCGGCGTCGGCAATGTCGGCCGGGCGTTGCTCGACTACGACCAATTCCGCATTCAAGGCTTCCAAATCACAATGGCGTTCGACAGCGACCCGGCTAAAATCGGGCGTGAATTTCACAAGGTTTTCGTGCGCGATGTTTTCAATCTCGAAAACGATGCGCGCGCCGGACAGGTCGAAATCGGCGTGGTCGCTGTGCCGGTTGTCGCGGCGCAGGCTGTCGTCGATAAACTAGTCCTTGGCGGCGTTAAGGGAATTCTAAATTTTGCTCCCATCAATCTCAAAGCGCCTCCCGGCGTCTTTATTCGCTACGAAAATATGGCCATCGAAATCGAAGCCCTGGCTTTCGCGATTACAAATCCGGAACTTGTGCGGAACGATTGATGTTAAGCCAAACCCTTAAACAACTTAGAAGACAAAATCGAATAATAACCGCGACTTTAGTCTTAATTACACAATTATTATCCGTCTATCAAGTCTATGCGCTCGACTTGACTATTTTATTTTGGGGTGACCGTTTTGCCCAAAGTCTGCCGCGGACGGTCACTGATTCCAGCGGAACTTATCAAGTCGGCGGCATCGGACTGCTGGGAGGTTTGGTCAAAGCCGGGCGCGATTTTGAACCAGCGACTTTAACCTTTGTCGTCGGCGGCGATTTAGCAGGTTCCGGACCTGCGGCGCTGAACCGAGGCTTATCCGAAGTTAAAGCGTTGAATAAAACCGGCATCGATGCTTATGTGCCGGGGCTGGTTGATTTCGGTTACGGCGCCAGACAATTATTAAAAACATTAAAAAGCGCTGATTTTCCAGTCGTTCTTGCTAATGTCGTCGAAACTAATAAAGGTCCGTTGTTCAAATCCGATACAATCTTGACCTATGCTGGATTGCGCGTCGCCGTGACAGGTTTAATATCGCCGCGAATGTTGGAAGTTGCACCGCGGCCGCGGCTCGACGGGATAATCGTCAGCGACCCGCTCGAAGCCGCGCGCTCGTTTGTTACAACGCGCCGCGACAGCGCCGAAGTCTTGATTGCCCTCTCGCAATGCGGCTGGACGATGGACAGCCTCATCGCCGCGCAAATTGAAGGAATAGACCTTATACTCGCCTGCCATAACTACCCTGATAATTTTCAGACTTTTAAAGTCCACCGCACTGTCATCGCACGCGCCGAAAACGGCTTCAGCCGGCTTTCGCGGGCTGCTCTGACTTACGATATGGCAAGACGGACGATTACCGATATTCGCGTCGACACTTTATCGATATCGTCGAAAAATGCGCAATCTGATTTTCGTTTGCGCAAACAAGCCGAGTTCTACGACCGGCAGTTCACTAAAAAGGCAAAAAAACAAACCGGCGTTTTAGCCGTTGGTTGGGAAGTCAAACCGGATGCACCGGGCAATTTTGGATTTTGGACGGCCGACGCGCTGCGCAGCCAGGCGCCGTCAGCACATCTGGGACTCGTCTGCAACACCCATCTTGGTCAAAGCATTCCAAGCGGACCTTTGCGCCGGCAGGACATCATCGCCGCCGCGCCGTTCGAAGAACCTGTTATCGTCTTTCAAATGAATGGCGCTGAACTTTATCGAACGATCGAACGCCAAATGAATAGCGAAACACGATTTTTATCTTGGAGCGGATTGAAATTAACAGCCGAAAACGGACGGATTGTCAAACTGATGGTCGGCGACTATACCGTTCAGGATGGCGATGAGTATTCTGTCATCACCACTGGAAGAGTGTGGGACAATTTTACAGCGTTGACAGGACTTAAATCGACCGAGCGGCCGCGCTTCCAATTGTCAATAACAGTTCGTGAGGTTATGTTCGAAACCGTGCAGATCCAGCGGATTATTGCGACCGGGATGGACGGAAGATGGGAAGTGAAATAGTTGAAAATTATAAAGTTGAAAAGTCGCTAACCATGACTAAGTATATGAAAACGTAAGAGATATGAGTTATTCAAAGCATTGTCAAATTTAAATCTATGTTTGAATCTCTTGACCACCTGCTGCACTCTGATCCCTTCTTGGCTTCCAAAGCGCGTCCGACGCTGCATCTGAAGGAAGGCGAACGGCGGGAAGTGTGCATTTTATTCGCCGACTGCCACGGCTTCACCGCGTTGTCTGAGCGGCTCGACCACGAAGTTGTCCACAACCTGCTCGACAAGTTGATGCAGTTGTTCACGGCGCGCATCCAGCACTACGGCGGATACATCGACAAATATGAAGGCGATATGGTGATGGCGTTGTTCGGCGCTCGAGCCGCCTCCGAGCAGGACACCGAGCGCGCCACCGAGCGCGCCATCAACGCCGGGCTTGCTACGCTCGCCGTTTTAGAGCAATTCAACCTGGCAGTCTCGCAGCACTTGAAGACCGAAGTGAATATCGCCGTGCGCATCGGCGTGAACACCGGCGAAGTTACCACCGGCAAGGTGGGTGAAAAGCGCGAAGGGGACTTCACGGTTTATGGCGATACGGTCAATCTGGCTTCGCGGATGGAGTCCAACGCGCCGCTAAACCGAATAATGATGCCCAAAGCCACGATGCAGCGGGTAGTTCAATCGTTTGACTTCGAGCCGGCCGGGCTAATCCAGGTCAAAGGCAAATCCGAGCCAGTGGACGCCTGGCTGGTCATCGGTGCGAAAGCTGAGCAGGTCCGCCGCTGGCAGATGCGCTGGACCGCTTTCGTCGGGCGGGAAGCGGAGATGCGGACGCTTCAAGATCAATTCGAACAAGTCACTGCTCGACTCGGGACCTTGTCCACTTCGTCCACGGCGTCCACTTTATCCACCGATAAGCCGAATGTTGTCGGTCTTAAGGGCGAAGCCGGACTCGGCAAATCTCGCCTCGTGGACGAGTTCCTGCGCCAGCAGGACGCATCCGTATCGGCTCTGCAAGGCTCGACCTCGCGCATCGTCCCCCAAGCCTATGGGCAGTTTATCTCGCTGATTCGGCGACGGTTGGGAATCTCGGTGATGGACAAACCGGATGATGTCAAGGCTAAACTACATACCGGAATTCAATCCTTAGTGCATTTCCTTGACCACGACGACTCTCGCAAACGCCTGCGGGAAACCGAGCCTATGCTTGGCTACTTGTTAGGTGTGCAATATGACGATGTCCGTCTTGCTTTACCGCCGAAGGAGTTGCAGCCCCATCTGCAAATCGCCATCCGTCACTTCATCGAAGCCTGCGCTGCCGAACTGAATAAATCCGGCTTACCGTTGGTGGTTGCCTTCGACGACTTGCATTGGACTGACGAGCCATCGCTGAAAACGCTGGAGTT
>VGIO01000166.1 GCA_016867855.1 Calditrichota bacterium | reverse complement strand
GCGACAAATCATTCGGCGCGCGGCGTCAGACGCATTCCCCTCGACGTCGAACAATTCGGGATGGTTTTTTAAATAATGACTCACCGCTGTTTTCAGACCGCTGAAACTGAACGCCGGCTGCTGGTCGGTGAAACGCGCTCGAGGGAAATAGAATGGTTTGTCTTTAAAATTAAGCGCTAAACGGTCGATGTCGGCGCCGGCGGGAAATGCCAGTCCAAGCATTCTACCGACTTTGTCGAACAATTCTCCAGCGGCGTCGTCGCGAGTCGAGCATAATTTAACATAACAGCGAAAACCTTCGACGCGCAGCAAAATCGTATGCCCACCGGAAACTATCAAGCCGAGAAAGGGCATAGGCAGCCACTCGACCAGAGCGTCCGGGCTGTCAACCCGCCGAAGTTGACATCCGCTTTCGTCGGCGCGGTTCCCCATTAGACTCATTTCCACCGCCCAGATATGACCCTCAATATGGTTCACGGCATAAACCGGAATGTTCAGGGCTGCCGCCAAACCCTTCGCCAGCGCTACGCCGACCAGCAAAGCCCCAGCCAGCCCCGGCCCATAAGTAACAGCCACCGCCTCGATGTCTGTTATTTTCATTCCCGCATCCGCCAGGACGCCGTCGATAGCCGGCGCCAAGAGTCTTTCGTGGGCGCGCGAAGCCAGTTCCGGCACGACGCCGCCATATTGTTCGTGCATAGTTTGGCGTGTCGTGCGGTCGGAGATGATCTTCCCATCGACTAAAAGCGCGGCGGCGGTCTCATCGCAGGAAGTTTCAATGCCCAATATAATCCGCGGTCTCATCGACGCTGTTGAAAGATGCGCACGGAAGAAGGCTCAATGCCGGCGACCGTCACCGGCGATTCGCAGAGCGCTTTGACATACATTGTATTTGACCGTGCCGGATTGAACTCGGAACAATCGATATAGACTTCGATGTCATCATCTGCCAAATTCGACAGAACACTCGTTCCCCCGATCAGGTGGACTGTAACCGCCGCCGGCTCAACGATGAATTCCTTGCCCGCCGGACGGTTTATCAAACGAATAGGTAGGTTGGGGAAGGTTCTTTCGGCGAGACGCTCAACATTCACTATAACCTTCACCTGCGTCGGATTTATAGAAATCCCAAAATTGGCTGGATTTTCCAAATACAAATCCAACTCGACGCTGCGTTTAACATTTTCTAATCTGCGGTAAGCCGTGTTTAGGCTTTTCAAACCTTCGACCTTATGCTTGGGGCCGGTTGCTTCGACCTTGTTTGGAATAGTTTTCATTCCGGCGGCGATATAACCGGCTTCAAGTTCGATATCGACCCTTGGTGCCACCAGCAGGGAAAGCGATAATTTTTCGTCCAGCGCGACGCGCACGGTCTCGGGTTCGACGATTTCAAGAGGCATTGCATTCATTCCACCCGGCAGAATTATCATTTCCGGCTTCAGCCGGAATGTGTATAAGTGATTTATAGTGGTAAGGTCGAGACGTAAATGCGGTCGGGTGAGATAAAGCATCCGGACTAATTCTCGTCCGCGGGCGTGATACTTGACGCGCGCCGAGGCGGGCAGCGGTTCAGCTAAGGTCTTGGTCAATTTTAGACCGGTTAGATGTATTGGCGTATCTATGATATATTCATAAGTCTTTTCAGTAACGACTAAAAACCAAAGCAGAACCGCCAGTGAAAACATACCTAACTTCACGCGGAAATTTTTTCTCAAACTTTGCAGCATGATAGCCATCTTAGACTCGGATTGATTCAATTATACAAAACGCAGCCAACCTGCCGGTCGGCGCTGATGGACTTCAGTTTGAACTGCCACTCGCGGCATAAGGTTTTGGCTTGCGGGCAACGGGGATGAAAATGGCAGCCGGAAGGTGGACTGGCCGGACTGGGAACATCGCCGCCGAGCGGCGCGCGCGGGTGCCGTTCCAAAGGATCGGTAACCGGCACAGCCGATATTAACGCCTGCGTGTAAGGATGTAGTGATTCGCGGACGATAAGTTCGGACGGTCCGATTTCGACGATGCGTCCCAGATACATCACCGCGATGCGATTGGCTATATGTTCGACGACCGAGAGGTCGTGGGCGATGAGCAGATAACTCAAAGTGAACTTGCGCTGCAAATCCTGCAGCAAATTAAGAATTTGCGCTTGAATTGATACATCCAAAGCCGAGACCGGTTCGTCGAGGACGATGAACTCCGGCCCTACGGCCAGCGCCCGCGCAATGCCGATGCGCTGCCGCTGCCCGCCGGAGAACTCGTGTGGATAGCGGTTGGCATATAATGGCGACAAACCCACGCTGTCCAGTATCTCGTTAATACGTTCCGGAATCATCTTGTCCTGCGCAAGACGGTGAAAGCGCAGGATTTCGCGCAGCATTCCGCCGATAGTTATGCGCGGATTGAGTGAACTATAAGGATCTTGAAAAACGATTTGCATCTTGCGGCGGATGCGTCGCAGCGCTTCGCCGCGCAAGGCTGTGATATCTTCGCCGGCATAGACTATGCTGCCGGCGGTGGATTGCAGCAGGCGCAGGACGACTCGTCCGGTCGTCGTCTTACCGCAGCCGGACTCGCCGACCAGCCCCAGCGTCTCGCCGGAAGCCACCGCGAAATTGACATCATCGACAGCCTTCACCGACCCGATTACCCGACGCACAAATCCACGACGTATCGGAAAATGCTTCTTTAAGCCCTTGACCTCTAAAAGAGAATGTTGATCAGAATTTTGATACATTTATATTTTAAGGTCTCCAGAATCCTCGCGTAAAAATCACTAACAATGAAAATATCTCCAGACGACCGAGGAGCATATCCGCCATCAAGACATACTTGGAAAACACCGGGAACGGAGCATAGGTTTCACTCGCGCCGGCTAAATTAAAGCCCGGGCCGACATTGCCGATGCAAGCCGCCACACCGCTGATTGCGGTTATAAAATCAATATTTTGCAGCATCAAGAGCAGCGCGCTGATAAAAGTAAGTAGAAAATAAGTAATTATAAACAACATAATGGCGCGCGCTGCGTCGTCGGATATGATGCGATTGCCCATTCGCAGCGGTATAATGGCTTGCGGATGCAGGTTCTTACGCAACTGAAACCGGATGGCTTTAACGGCTACGATCCAACGGAACATCTTCATCGACCCGCCGGTCGAACAAGTGCAGGCGCCGACGAAGAACAGCGCGAGGATTATCATTCGTGCCGCAAATCCCCAATCGTCGAAATCGACGATGCAATAGCCGGTCGTAGTTATAACGCTGATAGTCGAAAAGACAACATCCTCAATCGTGCGGCTCAACGGTAGTCCGAAATCTATGTAATTGATAATAACGCAAATAACAATGACGCTGAAAATCAATCCCAACCACCAGCGCAATTCGGGATCGCGCCACATCATAAGCGGCTTGCCGCGCAAGGCTTGAATATGCAATCCGAAATTGATGCCGCCCAACAGCATAAAGATGATGATAATCCAGTTGATATACGAACTTTGATAGTGTCCGATGCTGGCGTTTTTGGTCGAAAATCCGCCGGTCGCCATCGTCCCGAACGAATGACACAAAGCGTCGAATAATTCCATTCCCCCAATCCAGAGCAGCGCGGTTTCAACTAAAATCATTCCCAAATAAACCGACCACAAAATCTGTGCGGTTTCCCTGACTCGGGGCGTCAGTTTATCTTTGACCGGACCAACCGCTTCAGTTTGAAACAACTCGACGCCGCCGTAGCCCAGCAAAGGCAATATGGCGACCGACATCACGACGATACCCATCCCGCCGAGGCAATGCGTCATCGAACGCCAGAAGAGCATCGCGTGCGGCCAGGCTTCGACATCGGTTACGACCGACGCGCCGGTCGTTGTAAAGCCGGAGAAGGATTCGAACAAGGCGTCGGTGAAGACGAGCAAACCGCCGAAATAATATGGCAGCGCGCCGATTAGACCGGCGCTCACCCATACTGCGCCGACCGAAAATATCGCTTCGCGCAGCCGTATCTCGCCTCGTTTCGGCGCCGCAGTAACGAGCAGTATCCCAATTATTACAACTGCGCTTCCGACGAACAGGATAGGTTTCAATCCGCCGTCGGCAAATATCAAACCCGGAATAAGCGACAACATCATCGCCGCGCCCAACGCAACCCATATTCCCCCTAAAATACGCAAAATCGACAGCGGATTCATATTGCCTTACATCCAGATTAAGCGAATAGTTTTTCGACTTTGGGCAGCGAGCGCTCAAGACTGAAGACTACCACCCGGTCGCCGCTGTGGATGACGGTTTTGCCGACGGCGACCTCTATCTCGCCTTGATGGTCCACCGCGCCGACGAGAACACCCTCGGGGAAATCGATATTGCGCAGATGCCGGCCGGCGACCTTCGACTGAGGTCCGGCTTGGAATTCGATAATCTCAGCCCGGATGCCGCGCAAAGACGATATGTTGATTATCCGACCGCCGCGCATATATTTCAGAATAGCATCGGTGGTCAATATCCGCTCGTTCACCGCGGCGTCCAGACCGATGGTCTGCACGATGGGCATATACAGAGGCTTGGATATCAGCGTCACAGTGCGTTTGACTTTGAGATGCCGCGCGAACAGACTGGTTACAATGTTATTCTCATCGTCGTCGGTCAAAGCCGCAAAGATATCCATCTCATCGATGCCTTCCTGCGCTAAGATATCGACATCCATTTCCCCCTTGCTGCGCACAACCATCGTATTACGCAATCTTTGCGCCGCCATCTCCGACTTGTCGATATCGCTTTCGATGAGTTTGATGTTGTGTTCTTTATCGGCTTCCAGCTGTTCGGCAACCATCCGTCCGATGATGCCGCCGCCGAGCAGCATCACATTTCTTGCGGCTTGATGCGGCTTGCCGGACATTTTAAATACAGTGTCAATATCTTCAGTCCGGCAAATAACATAGACTATATCGTGCGATTTCATCAGAAAATCGCCGCCGGGAATGACCGTTTGCCCGCCGCGGTTCACGGCGACCAAGCGAAAAGGCAGTTCCTCGCCCGTCGGCGATAATTCACGCAATGGACGGTCTAAAACCGGACTTTGATTATCGAGTCTTAGACCAACCAAATACATTCTTCCGTTGGCGCATTCGACGACATCCAGCGCGTTGGGATAGCGAATCAAACGCGCGACTTCGCGGGCTGACTCAAGCTCGGGATGGATGATTTGGCTGATGCCCAATTTATCGAGTTTGACCGGCGTATCGGGACGCGAATACTCCTGGTTGCGAATACGGGCGATGCGCGTGGCGACGCCAAATTGAGCCGCTAACATACAGGCGACGATGTTGACCTCATCAACATTTGTAACCGCCAACAGCAAATCGGCTGATTGAATGCCGGCTTTGACGAGTGTCGAGATGGAAGTGCCATTGCCGCGGATGGCAAGCACATCCATACTGCTTTGCACCTGGTCGATTAACTCCTGGTCGACATCGATGATGACGACTTCGTGGCCTTCCCAGGAGAGCGAGCGCGCCAGGTGCAGCCCAACCGCCCCGGCGCCGACGATGGCGATTTTCATTGTTTTTCCACCTGACTGCGTAGCGACATCTGTCCACCGAGGTAGGTTCGCAGCGCCGCCGGCACCGCCAGCGAGCCCTCGTCGGTCTGATAGTTCTCCAACAGCGCCACTAATAACCGCGAAGTCGCCAGGCCGGATCCGTTTAAGGTATACACGAACTCAGTTTTGCCGCCGGCTTTCGAGCGGAAGCGAATATCGGCGCGCCGGGCTTGAAAGTCGGAGCAATTGCTGCACGAAGAGACCTCAAGCCAGCGCTGAGTCGCCGGCGCCCAGACTTCGAGGTCGTAGCAGGCAGCGGCGTTGAAACCCATATCGCCGGCACAGAGCCGCATTACGCGGTAGTGCAATTCCAGCCGCTTTAAAATCGTCTCGGCGTGGCTCACCAATTCACCCAATGCGGCGCCTGAATCTTCCGGTCGCTCGAACCGGACTAACTCGACCTTATTAAACTGATGCGTGCGCAAGAAACCGCGCGTGCCGGCGCCGTAAGCCCCGGCTTCACGGCGGAAACAGGGAGAATAAGCGCAGTATTTGAGCGGCAGAACCTCTTCGGCGAAGATTTCCCCGCGGTGCAGATTTACCAGTGTAACTTCGGAAGTCGGAATTAAAAACAGATCCTCGCGCTCAATGTGATACATATCGTCTTCCAAATTCGGTATCTGGCCTGAGCCGAGCATACTGTCGCGGTTAGCCAGAAACGGCGTCATCATCTCGCGATAGTTATGCTCGCGCGTATGGATGTCGAGCATAAAATTGATAATGGCGCGCTCGAGGCGCGCGCCGTCGCCCGACCAGACCGGAAATCCGGCGCCGGCGACCTTCCCGCCGCGCTTGAAATCCAATACGCCGATTCGCTCGGCAAAATCGAGGTGGTCGAGTGGCGTGAAGTCGAATCTAGCCGGCGCTCCCCAATGCCGCATGATGACGTTGCCCCTGGCATCATTTCCGTCGGGCGTATCAACCGCCGGCAAATTGGGCAGGACTAATAAAAAACGCTCGATTTCGTCCGCCAGCCGTCGTTCTTCGGCTTCGTCCTGCTGAATTTCATCGCCGACCCG
>VGIO01000165.1 GCA_016867855.1 Calditrichota bacterium | reverse complement strand
AAGTCCAACCACATTTTGAATATAGGTAAAAGCCTGTCCTAAATCCTTAATTATCAAAGAACGATTGAGTGTCCAAAATTTATTTTGGACAGCAGTGATCGGGAACCTATATTTCAAAATAATTGTTTTAGACTTGAACCAAATTCTCCTGGAGTAGATCAAGGCTCTCCGGGTTTAGTAGATATTGACGAATCGAGATCGGATATTGGGGCTTATGGTGAGCCCTTAGCATATCCATAATAAAAATAAAGAAAGGAGGAACACCATACCAATTCAAAACTGGGGATTTCCAGATGGCGAGTCTAACGCAGGTCCTGTTGAGGGCGGACCACAAGATACGCTGACAGTACATGGCATAACCACCTGCAATGGTGGCGCCAACATCAATGCCAACGCTGGCTTTGGCGTTGGCGACTTTCGCATCTTCGAGGATGCCAACGACGATTTCCAAATTGTCGTTCAGAATGAAACGATGCACAGTTGTTCCTCTGGAACAACGAAGAGGCTGGACATTTGCATTTAGGCAAGCCGGACGACGCTTTTCTAGATGCGGATGTCATTGTAGAGTCGCCGCGTCTGCGAATCGGCAGCGGGAATTTTAATATGTCTAGATACGACTACTTTACCCTCCAACCTAACGAGCGCGGCGGCCGATACAACCCGCCGCCGTTACCGCCTATCGGCGCGAAGATGCTCGGCGCGACCGCCTTCTTGATTTCGGCTTCGACCGCCCAAATCTTAGGCTCTTCATGCACGCCAAGTTTATAAGACTCTTCCGCCCATTTGATTATCTGCCGGTCGAGACCTTCGGCAGCAATTTCCTCGGTGAACCTACGTCGTCCAGCCACGATGTCGGTGACGAATTTATCGATTTGGTCTTTATCGTAAAAACGTTCCGGCTCAAAGGGAGATAAGTCCCAGCCTTCGACCGAGGTTATCTGCTTCGTCCCATAGCGCCCCATTTCGTAACGGTTTGTGCCGCGCAGGTCGCCGCGCTGAATGGCAGCCATCAAAGGAATCGGCACGCGCGCGGCTTTGCGAATCATCTTCTTGCGCGATGAGCCTTCGATAGCCTCGATAATTTCGCCGACGCCACCGGTGTTATACTGAAAGAAACGCACCTTGCCCGGATAGCGGTCCACTAATCCCATCACAATGTCACGGAAACGATTGACAATAGGCCCGCGCTTGCCGACGATGAACGGGTCAGTGCCGACCGTGCGCACAGATTCGCCGGCTTTCTCCGGCTGCGAGGCATAAGAATGCGTTGACTCGCCCCATAAATACGCCAGCACTGCCTGCTCAGGCGTCAACTCCTGCGCGAAGGGCATAACCGTATTACGTCGGGTGATGAAGGCAAAGATGACGCCGTCAAGCGCTTCGGTCGGCGGCAGGTCGAACGACGGGTAGGCAATGGAGACTAACTTCTTGCCGCGCCGCACGCGTAGTTTGTCCTTGCGGATGACGGCTCTCCCGTTGCCGCACAGGCTCTCATCCAAAAAGTCCGGATTGCCGTCGGCATCGACCATCACATTTTCATAGAAGGCGCTCTTATCGGTCAGGCTCCACCACATTGCTTCCTGCAACTGCGGGTCAACATCAGTTTTGACGAAGAAGTTAGCCTCCGAGCCGTAAGCCGAGCCGTCCTTTTTCAGGAAAACGATGTCGTCTTGAATGACTTCCGTGCCTTCGCCTTTATCCTCTTCCAAACCGAGCCTGTGACACGACCAGGTTGACTTACCGGTCGCGGAGAGTCCAAATAAAAACACGCCGGTTTTTTTCAGTTTACCATCGCGTCCGTCGCGAGCGGTTACCATTTTCGTGCCGGCGTGCAATCCCAACATACTATGTTCATCCGCCCAATACATTGCTTGTCTAAGGAAGCCCTTCTTTTCCTCGCCCATATAATCGCTGCCCAGGCAGATATTGATACCGTATTCCGGCAGCGCCAGCACCATCTGGCGGATTTGATGCTCCTCAGGGATATGTATCATCGTGAACTCCGGTCCAGGCCGGCGCTTATCGACCGGCGACATTGTATGTCCCCACATATAAGGCGTGCGGATGTTCTTCCGGTCGTTGACCGACATATACAGGTTGCAGATGGGATTGAATTCGTTGTTGCGTCCCATTTGGCAGCGGATATGCACCATTGGTAGTTTGCGCGCCAGTTGCAGGATTTTATGCAGTTGGTCAGGCGCTTGGGCGATGATGTCTTTGTGCAGCGCGGTCGGATTAGGCAGAACAACTGATGGGCTGCCGAGATAGACGGTCTTAGGTCCAATGCGGCTGGACACGAATGACCGCCAGCCCCAGGCGCCGTTCTTACAACGTCGGCCGTGGCGATAGGCTTCGCGCGCCAAATCTTCGACCTTGCAGTGTTTGATATTCTTCCCACTCAGAGCCACCGGCAAAAGTTCGGCAAACTGGCGGTAGGCGCGCTCGTCGTAGTGACTACTCATATTTTAGATTTTTATATATCGAATTTGAAATTTGGGAGATGGAATTTGAACGAGGGATGTTCAAAATCGCTTGATATGTGAATATAAGCACGAGGAGAGATTAAAACAAGCAAAATGATGGATAATTGATGACAATGGAGGTAATTGCAAAAGTGTTAGATTAACTGATGGCAAGGCGGACGCCCGCGTCCGCTGCATTCTATGCTTGGTTTTTGGCGGACGAGGGCGTCCGCTTTGCTATGGTCCGAGTTTTCTGGATTAATCGTCACTTTTGTAATTAGTTCAATAGCAATGACAATATTATTCTGTATAAAATAACAATCGGAAGTAAATTTGTTTTTCTTATGGTGTATGATTAGTATTGCCTGCTCGGGCGGCAGAGTGACTTGCTGTGAGTCTTAACCATGAATTAGGGTTTCCGACTCTCAACTTTCTTCCTCACCTCCCCGTCGCGATAGGTCAAGCCTTGGTCGTCGAAATAGGTTAGAATAGGCGTTGTGAATTTGCGGGAAGATTTAAGCAATTCGCGGAATTCAAAGAAGCGCATTTCGTTGTGTGTCTGAAAGAAATCGAAGAGCAGCCTTTTGGCTTCGGCGACAGCATCTTTATGATAGAACATCGGTTTGCCTTCCGGATCGTGCAGTTTGAGTAGGACGCTGGTCTCGCAAAGTCCGGTTAGAAGAACTTCAGCATCTCGAGGCTTCAGTTCAAATTGTGCCGCGACTTCGGAAATGTCCGGCGGACAGAACGGCTGCTTCTTAAATAACTCGGCAATCTTCTCCAATATCTCTTTTTGCCGCGCAGAAAAACTGACTGTAAAACCTTTGCGCCATAATATATCGCCGGAACATTCGATGGCTTCGTCGCGGACTAATTCCTCAATCAGCCGGTCGGTCAGAATTTGGATGGTGTTGGGCATCAGTTTGGCTTTGATATCGACCTTGCGCAGACCCTTGATATGCGGCAGACTCGAATGGAACGCGTCGATTTCGGCAGTAACAGCTGTTTTAAGATGTTCGAAGAGGTTTTTAGAAACGACCTGCCATTTCGGCGCGCCGGCTAAGACGACTATTTCGTTATCGCGTGCTAAGGCGCCGAGAATGTCGATGATTTCACCTTCCGGCAAGGCAAGTTCGCGAGCGAGGAACATCGCGTCGATGCCGCGCTGACCTGCGGCGGCGATAGTTTGCAGGACTAATTCGCGCGGTTCACCGGACTCGCGCCGCTGCAATCGCTCGATTTCAGCCGCGTCAGCGATTTTCATCTTGCGGGGGTGAATCTCTAAAATCGTCCCGCCGCCTAATACCCGGCCTTCAGAAAAACTACGCACTACAAACCGGTCGCCGACATCCGCCAGGGCTTGCGACTCCAGCCTGAACTGCACGAATCCCGAACTACCCGGCGCTATGGGATATTCTTCTAATAACACCACCCGCCCAATTTGCTCTGAACTGCCGAGATGTAGTCGAATACGCTGGCGTTGTTCGAGTGGTCTTATTGCAGAAGAGAGTAGAAGTAAGCGGGCGTTGAGGATATAAGTCGGACGGTAGTGTTCCGGCAGGGCAAGCAGGTCGCCGCGTCGGACAGCGTCCTTGTCGATGCCGGGCAGGTTCAGCGCCGCGCGCTCGCCGAGCCGGGCGACCGGGACATCGTTGTTATGCACTTGAATACGCTTGACGCGGGCTTCGAGTTTCTGTGGCAGAATTTCGACCCGGTCGCCGACTTTGACATTGCCGGACAGCACTGTGCCGGCGACGACCGTCCCGGCGCCTTTAATTGAAAACGCCCTGTCTATCCACATCCGAAACAAGCCGCGGTCTTTGCGCGGCGTAACCTTGGAAATCAAGTCTTGAAGCGCTGAATGGAGTTTATCGATACCTGTGCCGATGCGGTTTGAAACCGGAATAATCAGCGCATCAGATAGAAATGTTCCAGCCGTCAATTCTCGAATCTCGCCTTCGACCATCTCAGCCCAGTCCGGTTCGACCATATCCACTTTAGTTAGAGCAATTATACCGCGCGGTACATCGAGCAGTTGCAGGATTTCGAAATGCTCCCGCGTCTGTGGCATCACGCCATCGTCGGCAGCGATGACCAAAATACACCCATCCACGCTGGACACCCCGGCTAACATCGTCTTGAGAAACTTTTCGTGTCCCGGCACATCGATGAATGTAACCTCGTTGCCGTAGAAGGCGAAGCCGAGGTCGGTGGTCATCTCGCGTTCCTGCTCTTCCTTTAAGCGGTCAGGATGGACGCCAGTCAGGTTGAATATCAAAGAACTCTTGCCGTGGTCGATATGCCCGGCCGAACAGATGACAGTGTGCATTTGAGTCGAAAGTTTAACCGGTAGGACGGGCGTCCCCGCCCGTCACTTAACTTAAAAGTTGACAATCGAATTGAAAATTATAGATGTAAGAAATAAGTAATACCAATTTGCATTCAAATGAATAATAAAGGGATGCAAAATTAACAACGGATTAAACGGATAGAACGGATAACATAGCGGCTTTACAGGATTATCCGTTTCATCCGTTTAATCTGTTGTGAATTTGTTTTGATATTTATCATCCGATTGATTGCGACTTGGTATAATATCTAATTGTATTCGATTATATACTAACAAACACATCTGTCCAAAATAGGATTCCACAAATTATCTTGGACAGCGTTAATTGCGATGCTGGCGTTAAAGTTCCTGCAATTGAAATCCAAACTGGCGTGGTCATTGTCTAATTTAGCAGCGATGCTGCGCTGGAACTTATTCACTTATCGGGATTTATGGATTTGGCTGGACGAGCCATTTGATACTCCGCCGCTGATGTCATCATTTCCACAGTTAGTTTTATCTTGGACAGCAAATAATGACTAAAGTCCAACCACATTTTGAATATTGGTAAAAGCCTGTCCTAAATCCTTAATTATCAAAGAGCGATTGAATGTCCATAATTTATTTTGGACAGCAGTGAATGCTTGACTAATTTGCTGCAGGTATAGACCTTGTCATAAGTTCCACCGTTCTTCTTTTCAAATTTGCATGTGCTGAAAGAACGTGTCCGTTCGATGTCGGCGATGATGTAGTAGATGAAATTGCCTTTTTCTTGTCACTTTTGCGAACATACTGTTTTTCGACATAATCCTGTTTAGTGCCGTCTTTGCCGCCATCGACGGAGGGCTGCCAGAGCAGATCGATCTTATGTTTCTCAGCGAACTTCTTGATATGGTTGTTCAGTTGGTCGGTGAAGATGCGCATCACGCCATCGGTGAATTTAGTGAAGCCGGATGATCGAAGGAAGTGAATCAATCCCCCGGTGGTGAAGAGGTTGTGGAGGTATCCGCGCACGATAACGCGATCGAAGCAACTGTAAATGCCGAGTATATGTGAGCGAACTGTTCGGTGAAGGTGTTGTGCATTGGGGATATTAAGCGCTGTGGTTTTCGAATCCTTCACCATAACCCAAATCAAACCGTTTCGCAAACAGAATCAGGCTGTAAATCGTTCAGGAGATAAATAGCTGAATTGGAACTTTAGTTCGGTAAGTTTAGCCTCTGAATTTGAGCCTGTGTTCGCTGCTGGCTCTATGGAAGAGAAGCGGCTGATCGTGCGAGCCTTCGTCCCTCAAATCGAACTCAATCCTGAAAATGGCACAGGGCTGATTTCCTTCTCACCCTTGCCGGGCCTTCAGCAGGCTAAAACCTTTTCACAAAACGGTGCAATCCCTTAAGATTAATGCTACATAAAACTACTCAAACTCCGTTAATGATGGCGGAGATTTTTTAGTTTAATCTGATCGCGGCAACTATTATTCTCTGCCATTCCCAGTTCTAAATCGGTTATGCGCTATCTAATCAACATCAGTTTTTGATTTCGAACTTCCTTTCCAGACTCCAACCGCAAGATATACAACCCGCTGGCGATGCCTTTAGCCGTCCAACTTAGAGTGTATCTCCCAGCATCCTTACGCTCGCTGGCGAGTTGTTCGACCAGCCGTCCGTTGAGGTCGTAGATGGTAAGTCGTATATCGGATTCGGCAGGCAAAGTATAACAAATCTGAACCAACTGGTTGAAAGGATTGGGGTGCACCGGATACAACGCAAAGACTAATGGAATACGGACATCATTCTCTGCCGACAGCGGAACACCCCTGCCGCTTAAGGCTACCCTGACAATCCGGCGGTCTGTGGTCAGAAC
>VGIO01000164.1 GCA_016867855.1 Calditrichota bacterium | reverse complement strand
AGGGTTCGGCTACACCTGGTGAATACGCTAATGATAAATCGCGCTGCGTTACGCAGGGTTTCGTCGCGATGACTTCTATTTTGCCTGTCCGGGCTCTGGAATGATATTCCAGAGCCTCTTCGAGCGTGAACATTGATACTCCTTTACGAGAGGATTTTGTTTTAATTTAATAAGGTTGTTTTGATTTGTTTTATTGAAATTAGAAACCGTAATTAAAAGGATGAAACATCCCCACTTATATCTTATTTCACCTCACCCAACAGATGGACGAATTCCAAAAATACTCGTTCGTCGATTTCCGAGCCGGCTTTGTCTTTCATAATTTTAAGACTCTCAAAACCGCTATACGCATCCCGATACACCCGTCGCGTAGACAAGGCGTCGAAGATGTCGCAAATCGAGATAATGCGCACGCCTTTATCGACCTGCGCGCCGGCCAGTCCAAATGGGTAACCCCGCCCGTTTATCTTCTCGTGGTGATGCCGTATGGCGAATAACGGATACTCGCCGATTACGCCGGTCTTCTCCAAAGAATGATACGCGTATTCTGGATGTAGTTTCATCATTTGAAATTCATCCGGTGTCAAAGGTCCGCTTTTATTTGTTATATTCCAATCGATAAAACTCTTGCCGACATCGTGCAGCATTGCACTCAATCCCAATTCTTTTAGTTCTGTATCCGCCGGATAACCTGACTTCATTGCTAAAGAAATCGTATAAGTCATCACATTTACCGAATGCGTGTAAATATAATAATCCTGTGAAATAATATCGAATAAATTGCTCAAGGCTTGCGGCGTCGAGACGATAAAGTCGGCAGCTAGCTCTACTGCTTGCTGGCAAGACTTTATGCCTTCAACCGAATCCGGATTATTGAGCATTTCACGCACTAAATTGACCGTCGTCGTATATAAAGCGCTGGATTTAACGGCGTCATCGACTTGCGGGTCGGAAAGTATCTTTTGTAAGTTGGCTTCCAGATATAGATTAAATCGACTGCAATCGTCTTTGAGGATGTAAATATCCCGATGGTTATGCTCCCGCAGCCGATTCCTGACACTTTCATCGAATGGGACGCCCGGTTCGCGATATTTTACAAAGGCGTCGGCTAATTTTATATAAATCTGAGTGTCCACTACCGCGTCGGTGCGTAGGTCAGACAACGGTATCGGGACATATTCCGGCGTCTCAGGCGCAGATTGACCTGCCGCCGGCATTGATATGGTGTTCATTGCTCCTCGCTACTAAGGTTGATTTATCATTGAGCGGACGACCCAGGCTTGCGGGCAGCCACTGCGCCGCAGACTGTCGCACATCGCCAACGCCTCTAAACGTGTGTTGTAGTCGCCAATTCGCACGCGGTATTGCGGCGCTTCATAGATGAGATAGGTTGTCCAGCCTCTCTCTCTGAACAGGTTTTCCACCTGTTTAGCCTGAATCGGGTCGCGTCCCGAATAGACTTGAACCCGAAAACCGTCGGCTAATGCTGCCGATAAATTCTTACCCAGCGCGAACGAAACGATTGTATCCTCTTCGGCAATTTCTACAGTCCGGACATCGAACTCCGGTGCCGGTGCATAAAGAATCGGCGAATCTAAATTTATCGGCTTCAAATCTTCTAGTTGCTGCGGCGGATAATTATCCAAACGATACATACCTTGTAAGGTGTCAGATGATTTTAAGCTATACGAACTATCTATCGCTGGGCGTGAGACGCAGCCTATTATACAGCCTATTATAAAGATAAATATTAGACTGGGAATATTTATCGACATTGCATATTAGACGGAAATGATAGACTATTTTGTATATTATTTTGCAATTGGTTAACGCTTGAAGAGATACGATTTGAATACGGTAATTACATCGTCTTAAAAACCTAAAGCCCAAAGCCCAAAGTCCAAAGCCTATATCAATATAGCCTTAATTGTTAATATGGTCAAGTGCTTTTGCGGCTCAGTTGAAATAAACTTGCTGTTAGTAGAAATCTTGTTTAAATTGAGTAAATTGCAAAAGTGATGATTAATCTTGAAGATTCAGACCATGGCAAGGCGGATGCCCTCGTCCGCTGAAAACAAAGTATAGAATGCGGCGGACGAGGGCGTCCGCCTTGCCATCAGTTAATAAATCCAACACTTTTGCAATTACCTAAATTGATTAATCAAAACAATTATAAGGCTACAACAATGAAAATTACATCTCGCATTATTCTTATGGCTTTATGCCTTGCCGGTTTGTTCACCGGCTGCGCTGAACGCGGTAAAAGCGTGAAAATAGCCTCCATCGCGCCTATGACCGGCGAATCGGCTAAAATGGGCGAAGACATCTCCCATGCCGTTCAACTTGCTGTCGATGAATGGAATGCCAAAGGCGGCGTCCTTGGAAAGAGAATCGAACTGCTGGTCGAAGATGACCGCGCCGACCCGAAAGACGCCGTTTCAGTCGCCTCGAAAGTCGTCGCCCAAGGCGTTGTGGGTGTTGTGGGACATTATAACTCGTCCTGCACTATTCCAGCGTCGAATATCTATCACGAAGGCGATGTCGTGATGATAACGCCGGCTTCGACCAATCCGATGGTTACCGACCGCGCCTATTTCACTGTCTTCCGCACCTGCGGACGTGACGACCAGCAGGGTTATGTCGAAGCCGAATTCGCCGCTAATTACCTCAAAGCCAGCCGCATCGCCGTCCTGCACGATAAAACGACTTATGGACAAGGTTTGGCGGATGAATTTAAGAAAAACATTCTTGGCCGGGGCGAAGTCGTCTTCTATGAAGGTATTGCACGCGGCGACAAGGACTTCACGGCCGTTCTGACGCGCGTCAAATCCTATAATCCAGACCTGTTAATGTTCGGGGGACTTTACGGTGAAGGCGGCTTGATTGCTAAGCAGATGCGCGACTTAGGCTTGACCTGCCCGCTCCTATCCGGTGACGGTGTGTTTGATCCGGAGTTCATCCGCATCGCCGGCGCCGCGGCTGAAAGCGCTTTCCTATCTTACGCGCCATCAGCCGAAAATATCCCTACCGCGCAACATTTCCTGAAAGCCTACAGGGCGCGCTGGCCTGAAGTCGGCCCTTACTCGCTCTTTGCCTATGATGCCGCCAATATAATTCTTAAAGCCATCGAACTTTCCGGCGCGACCAACGGCAAAAAAATCGCCGAAGCCATTCACACTAATGCCTTCGATGCCGCGATAGGCAAAATTGCCTTCGATGGCAAGGGCGACCCGGTCGTCGCGCCTTATGTGATGTGGGTAGTTAAAAATGGGAAGTTAGAGCCGATGCAATAATGACTATTTGTAATATCTTAATAATTTACAAAATGTTATAGCCAAAAAGTCACTTGTTTCTTCAGCAATTAATCAACGGTTTGACGCTTGGCTGCGTCTATGCTCTCATCGCCTTGGGCTATACAATGGTCTATGGCATACTCCAGTTGATAAACTTCGCGCACGGCGAAATCTATATGCTGGGAGCGTATCTGGGCGTCATCGGACTTGGATTGGCTCAATCTATAAACCAGACCGGTTTCAGTCCTCTAACATTGATTATCCTGCTGCTGCTTTTCGCAGTTATATTTACAGCCTTGTGGGGCGTCGCCATTGAACGATTCGCTTATCGCCCGCTGCGCTATGCCGGCCGTTTGGCGCCGCTCATCTCAGCGCTTGGTATGTCTATCTTTCTACAGAACTTCGTGATGTTGTCGCAAGGCGCTCGTGAAAAAGTCTTCCCTAATTTGCTAAGCGCTGGTGGCTTCGATATAGCTGACGCCAGAGTCTCCACCGTTCAAGCGTTGATATTCATTATATCTATTGCGATGATGGTGGGACTGACTCTCCTCGTCAAACATACCAAAATTGGCACGGCGATGCGCGCTACATCCCAGGACCGCCTGATGGCGCAACTTTGCGGCATCGACATCAACGCCGTCATCGCGATGACCTTCGCCATCGGATCCGGGTTGGCTGGTGTTGCGGGCGTTCTCGTGGCTTCTTATTACGGGATGATAAACTTCTACATCGGCTATCAAGCCGGTTTGAAAGCCTTCACGGCTGCGGTCTTGGGCGGCATCGGCAACATCCCCGGCGCAATGCTCGGCGGCGTGTTGCTTGGATTGGTCGAAGCCTTCGGCGCCGGCTATGTATCGAGCCAATACAAAGATGTCTATGCCTTTATAATTTTAATAGTGTTTCTTATCTTCCGACCCGGCGGCTTACTCGGTGAAAGAGTGGTGGAGAAAGTTTGAAATCCTTTTCTAAAAAGGCGGTTGCATTTATAATCGTCTTCGCCATCAGCGCGCCTTTTGTCGGTTGGAAATTAGCGCCGCTTATCGCTCTAACCGGCGCGCTTTATCTCCATTTCACCGAGCGCCGCTCTTCCGTCGCAAAATCTGTTGTCACTGGATCAGAAAGGAAATTCACACTAACAGAATGTTTCGACTCAATTTCTCAAATCCTTAGCCATAAACCAAAATTAATCCTTAGCGTTCTTGCGCTGTCCGCTATCGCAGTTCCCTTTATACTCAACCGCTACCAGACCGAAATCATCACTTTGGGCTTGCTCTATATTACGCTGGCGATCGGTCTGAACTATATCGTCGGACTGTGCGGCTTGCTGGCTCTGGGTTATATAGCCTTCTATGCAATCGGAGCATACACTTACGCGATTCTTAACACTCAATTCGGATTGAATTTCTTTATCTGTCTGCCTCTGGGATTTGCGACCGGGGCTTTGGCAGGGACGCTGGTCGGACTGCCGGTGCTGCGATTAAGGGGAGATTATCTGGCGATTGTTACGTTGGGTTTTGGTGAAATAGTGCGAATTGTGCTTAACAATTGGGATTCGTTGACCGCCGGACCGAACGGCATTATGGGTATCGCCCGTCCGACGCTGTTCGGCTTCAAATTTGGAACGCCGGGCGGCTACTATTTTCTGGCGGCGGTTCTGGCGGCATTGGCGATTTATATGCAGGCGCGCCTCATCGGTTCGCGGCTCGGACGGGCTTGGGAGTCGATTCGCGAGGACGAATTAGCAGCGGCTCATACCGGCGTGCCTTTGTTTAAGATGAAATTATTGGCGATGGCGCTCGGCGGTGCCTGGGCCGGCGCAGCCGGCGTCCTGTTCGCTTCACGAATGACCCACGTTTCCCCGGAGAGTTTCACTTTTCTTGAATCGGTGCTTGTTTTATGTATGGTCATTTTAGGCGGGATGGGGTCGATTGCCGGCGTGTCGGTCGGGGCGATGGCGCTAATTCTACTGCCGGAGTTGCTGCGCGGCGCGTTGGGCTACCGAATGTTAGCCTTTGGGCTGCTGATGGTGCTGGCGATGCGCTTCCGGCGCAGCGGGCTCATTCCCGGACGCAGGTTTAAAGTGCAAAGCGTGGGGAGTCCTTAGAATGGCGCTGCTGGATTTGAACAATCTTTCCCGCCATTTCGGCGGCGTCAAAGCCGTCGAACAAGTGTCTCTCGCCGTTGCACAGAGCAGCATCCACGGTTTGATAGGCCCAAACGGATCCGGAAAAACCACCCTCTTCAACTGCCTGACCGGCGTCTATAGGCCTACTTCCGGGCAAGTAATGTTCTCCGGTCGGCGCATCGACGGCGCCGCGCCGCATATCGTCTGCGGCTATGGCATCGCCCGCACCTTTCAAAATCTACGCCTTTTCGCCGGAATGACTGTATTGGAAAATGTTCTCGTCGGGCGACATAGACATCTGAAAGTCAACCTCTTCAACGCGGTTATCGGGGGAGTATCGGTTCAGCAGGAGCATAATTCAGCCGTTCATAAAGCGCTCGAACTACTCGCATTTTGCGGACTTACCGCCAAAGCCGACTATATAGCCTCCTCCCTGCCCTACGGCTTGCAGCGCCGGTTAGAAATTGCCCGCGCGCTCGCGACCGAGCCTAAATTGCTCCTGCTCGATGAACCTGCCGCCGGAATGAATCCCGCTGAAGCCGACGACTTAAAAATCCTTGTCCATCGCATCCGTGAGCGAGGCATAACCGTCTTCATCATAGAACATAATGTCCGTTTGGTGATGGGGCTGTGCGAACGCGTCTCGGTAATGGACGCCGGCCGGCTCATCGCTGACGACACACCAGACGACATAGCAAGAAATCCGGCTGTCATTGAAGCGTATCTTGGCAAAGGGAACGAATAATGCTGATACTAATGCTGATGCTGATGTTGATGGTGATGTTGACGGTGATAGTGATAAGGTGTTTATGTTTGACAGTAGAAGTAATTCGACACAAGTCATCGTCATTACTAGAAAATAGACGCGCTTTCTCCCCCCGCTTGCGCCTGTTGCTTGCTTCTCCCCCCGCTTGCGCCTGTTGCTTGCTTCTCCCCCCGCTTGCGGCTGTTGCTTGCTTCTCCCCCCGCTTGCGGCTGTTGCTTGCTTCTCCCCCCGCTTGCGGCTGTTGCTTGCTTCTCCCCCCGCTTGCGGGGGGATGAAGGGGGGTGTATTTTAAGTTTACGTTGTTCAGCGTAGCCAGATGAGATTTCCCGCGTATAGACAGTTCAAGAATACCGTTTTCCACTGCTGACCCGCCGTGGTTGGCGGCAAAATTAACAAAAATACAATGTTCTGCCGTTGACTACAGCGAGTCAACGGCGGGCAAAATGGCATTCTCGGACAGGTTGGCAGGCGGAATTTCGGCTAAATATCTAATATTTAAATATATAATTTGATTCCTGGTAACGAAAATGAA
>VGIO01000163.1 GCA_016867855.1 Calditrichota bacterium | reverse complement strand
TCATCGGTCAAAAGCAACAGGCTCATATCGAAGCCGGTCGAAGGCGGAGACTGTAAATAGGTAGGTTTGGACTCGATGCGAAACACATTGAATTTGGAATTTGGAATTTGGAATTTGGAATTATAACTCTGCATTCTGCATTCTGCATTCTGCATTCTGCCGCCGCCCCAGATGAGTTCGGCTGGGCGCGCCATTTTCATCGCGTAGCCTTGCCCTTCGCGGCAGTTACCAAGCGTACTGAAGCGATAAACCGGGGAGTAGAAATTGCCGTCGCCGTCCTTGATTATGATTAAATCTTCGCCGAGTCCTTCGACGGCGCGGATGGCATCCATCGCTCGCCGCGGGTAGTAACTGACCAACTGCCAGCCTTGACGCAGGGCAATGGGTTCATTGGCGGGGACGGTTATGCCCTGGATATTGAAATTTGCCGGTTGAGCGGCTTTGATGAGATAACCTTCGGAAACATTCCAATCGAACATAGGCTCAAAACCGCGGCCGGGAAGCCAAAACCGGCCGTCTTGATTTTTTATGCAGATTAAGGCGCCGGCATCGACTAATTGCCCTAATACCACCTGAATTTCGGGATTCTCCGGCTGTAGATTAGCCGAGACGAGATTCCAGCCCATTCGCAAATTAATGCGCCGCTGGGCGAAAACAGGTCCTTCGGTCACTTCCAGCGCATAAGGGACAATCGTTTGGCCGGGGAAAGCGCTATGGTCGAAGACGATTTCGCCTTCATAGACGCCATCGTGAAGATTAGCCGCGTGGAAAGTAAGGATTAAGTCCATTTCTTCATTGGCTTCGACGACGCCAGCGAGCGGTTCGAGTCTTGCCCAGTTGCGCTTGGCGGCGAGTTGCCAGACATCGATATGGTCGGCGGCGCCGCGATTCGGCACGGTTACGAGGCTGACGGCATAGTTGTCAAATTCTTCGGTGATATGGATGCCGCCGGCTGTGCCTTGGACTAAATTCGACAGATTAGCCGCGAACATTGTATCGCCGTTTTCGGTATTCATTTTATAAACGACTTGCGTATTAGCGCCATCCTGATGCATTACATAGAGGTCGTAGCCATCCGGGTCGTCAGCCCAGCAAGCCAAGCCGTAAAGCCGCAGACCGTTGCGCGGTATCTGGGCGACTTGATTGCCTTCGAGGTCGAAGGCGATGATGTTGGAGGTTAGCGCGCTGCACCAGAGCCTGCCGCGCTCGGCATCCCAAGCCACTGAAACCGCCGGATTGAAGGGCGTCTGGATGCTGTATGCGACTTCACCGCCGGGCTGGAAGCCATAGAGCATCCGCAGATCGCAGCCCCAAATCAGTTCGCCGTCCCAGTCGAGGTCGCGCATTCCGTAGTTCGACTCGCCCGGCTGGCGGAAGCGGTCGATGATTTCGCCTTGCGAATTAAAAACATAGATTAGATTCTGTTGAGCATCGGCGCCGCCGGCGACCAGAAAATGTTCGCCATCGAAGATAACTCCTTGCAGACGGGTATCTCCGGCGGTTACGCCGGCGCTGTCGAGAGCCAAGCGCAACTCCCACGGCGGGATGTCGTTTTCGGGCAATAACTGCGTCTGGGCGCGCCAGGCTAAAGGTCCGTTGCCATTGTTGCTAAGAGTGAGCGTCAGCGCGGTCGAATCGCTGCGATTGACCGCCGCGGACAGTTCGTCATCTGAGAGCGCAAATTCCGGATGCAGCAAGGCAAAATCGACCTGCAACTCGCCATTCTCTTCAATGCGTAATTCATCGCTCGTCCGGTCGTTATACCATTCTTTGCGGGCGAAGACGCGAAACCTGATTTCAGCCAAGGCGTTATCGATTTCCCAGAACCCATCTTCGTCGGTCTGCGCGGCAAAACCATAGGATGTGAATACGGTAGCGTCTTCTATAGGCCGGTCGTTAGCGGCGTCGGTTACGAAACCGAATAGTCTGGCTATTATTTGAAAGAGGTCGGGGTCGTAGTGAAAACCGATATCGACGGCATCGGCGTCGAACTCCAAATCGACGCGGGTGAGCATTGAATCCATCCCTAATTCTTCCGCGGCAGCCGAACCGGCATCGACACAGGGGCTTTCCGGGTCAAGGAAGAAGGCGTTCGAACCGAAGACTGGCGCACGGCCTTCTGCGAACCGTGGATCTTCGTCGATGAGGCCTTCGCCGGCGTTGATTAAGCCTTGGTCTTCGACGCCGCCTTGGACATCGCAAAATGAAATTTGAATCTCACCGCCGTTGTCCTGGCCGAATATCTGGTTGCCCTGGCCAGCCTCATTGTCCCAAAAAATGCAATCGGTGACGCGTGGGGTGGAATTGGAGCCTTTGTATAAGCCGCCGCCCATTCCTTCGGCGCGGTTGCCGAAGAAAGTGCAGTTGCGGTAGATGGAATTACTGCGCACCGAAACCGAAGCGCCGCCGCCGTCGATACCAGCGGAATTATCAATAAATAAACAACTAATGAATGTTCCGAGCGCATCCTGAACGCAATGCGAGCCGCCGCCGAACCGCGTCGACCGGTTGTTCATAAAGACGCAGGACAGGACATTAAAGACGCTGGTTTGGGTGGCATAGAGTCCAGCGCCGGACTGGACGGTCTCGTTACCGTCGAAAAGGCATTCGACGATATCGCCGCGGGATTGATTGATAAGCAATAGTCCGGCGCCTTGTCCATTAGCGGTATCGCGCACATTTTCGACAAAGCGGCAGTTGCGGATTATGAAGCCGGCGCTGTTGTTGAAGGTGACGGCGCCAATTGAAGCGCCGGTGAAGGTCAAGCCGACAATAGTTGAAGGCGCGTTCAGAATATTTAAAATCGATACGCTGTCCGCGTTTTCCCCGTCGAAGATAGTTTCGGCAGGTCCGGCGAGAGATTGAACTAAGAGGCGGTGAGGGATGACGACATTGACATTGCCGGCGCCTTCGTAGCGTCCGGCAGCGATATAAACTGTATCGCCATTTCCAGAATTATCAACAGCATCCATCATATTATCGACATCCTGCGGGAGACGGATGACTGCTGCGTGCGCGATGGCGGCAGCCAGCAGCGCTGTCAGAATGAGTATCCAATATTTAGGCGGCATATTTAACCCTCAAGGCAAATGGATTTGAGATTCAGAGTGGGAGGATAATTTCAATCTTTAAATATTTAATATAGATTGAAATGTCTCTTGAGTCAAGACTTTATACTGGATTAATTTGAAGAAACGGCTGGACACTTCTTAGGCGTCAGATCCATAGAGGCGCGCAGGATGATTGCAGTATGTTTTATTGAAAAATACGCTAATTAAGGAATTTAAGAACTTAGCGACATTAATAAAAACGAGATCCCGATATTGAACTTATCCCATTCGCCCATACCGAGATAGAAACCGGGTATATAGTGTCGGGTCGAGAAAAATCCGGGGTAGATATTAGCGCGCAGGTTATACATTCTCGGCCCGCTGACTAAGAGTGAAATGAGCAGCGAGTTGCGGCGGTCATAGAAGAAGCCAACGGCACCGTCCATCGTCGGAGTTAGGAAACGTGTGCCGTTCAGACGCTTTTCGTTCAGTTTATTAGCGACTGTGCCGGCGCCGAGCGCGTAGTTATGCACACCGTCGCGCGTCCAACTTAGGCCGGCCAAGCCGTTGATGCCCCAGTAAAAGAAGACTGAATATGACTGTGTAATGTTCTTCTTCATAATAAATTGCTGTCCGGCGTTTTCCAATTCGCGGGTCTTTAAGTTAATGGCCGGCTGAAGCCCCCAGTAATGCAGAGAAACGGTCTCGCTGAAAAAACGCTTAGTGTAATCGAAACTAAAGAGCAGAATGCCTAAAGGATTGAAAATTAAAAGGTCGGCGATGGGGTCGGTGTTGACGCCGCGCCATTTACCATTCTCGACGACCTCGTTGGTAACCTGATAAAAAGTAGTTGTTAGACAAGATAATGTCTTCGGCAAAGGATAACGATGATAATCATACCATTCAGCGAGCATCACATAGAGCATTCCTTCGCCTAGGATATGGGTAGTTACATTAGGGACAAACTGCCCGCTGCGCGAATCGAGCGTTATGTTGAACAATTCTTTTCGGTGAAAGTTACGCCAGCCGAATTGTTTTATCGCGGCGACCGGGTCGGAGATGTTCGCCCAGACATTGCGCCAGCCTTGATTGTATTCGAGGCTGAAAATATCTTTGTTATGCCCGCCGTTGCGCAGGATATCATAACTGCCATTGACGATGGTGTTTAATGGATTAAAGTAGCCGTCCGAGCCGAAATAGTTGGAGGGATTATAGAAGTAATAATGCTTTTGGTCGGCGCAAGAATAGGCGGGAAGTAAGTGGAAGATTATCAACAACAGAAAAGCCGAGATACACCGCGGGAGCAACCCAATTCGAAATCTGGAGCGAGCGAAACGAAGTATTATGAAGATTTGGGCAATTTCATAAAATAGCGAATGCTTCGTTTCGCTCGCCATGTTGCAAATAGGGTCGAACATAAAATATTGTCTTCGATGGACAATCGGTCTTAAAACACATCCGCAAACCAGCCGGAAGTATTGCGCAGCCGTTGGGAGAGCAGCGAAGATATGCCTTTCAGAATTTTAACGCCCAAATCCGGCCGGGTCATAAGAATATCGTCGAATAAGGATTGGGACATAACCCAGGCGCGGGTCGGTTGGACGGAGACGACGGAAGCCGAGCGCGGCATTCGGTCCACGAGCGACATTTCGCCAATGACGCCGCCGCGGTCAAAACGTGCGATGACGACGCGGCCCGAGCCGTGCGAGCGCTGCTTTTGGACTTCGACCGAGCCGGCGCCAAGGATCATCAACTCGCCGCCGGGGTCGCCCTCGCGAAAGATTTCTGCGCCCGAATCGTATTTCTTCTCCATCATCATTGAGGCTAAATCCTCGCGCTCACGGAACTCTAATTCGCGAAACAAAGGATGGTCGGCGAGCAGATTTAGCAATTCTTGATTAGGATGAACTTCCATATAAACCTCTGTTATGTTATTAATTATTAAAGTATTGACAACGAATTGTTCCGCGTGGAACATTTATATTTGAGGTAATTGCAAAAGCGTTGGATTTATCAACTGATGGCAAGGCGGATGCCCTCGTCCACCGCATTCTATGCTTGGCTTGGTTTTCGGCGGACGAGGGCGTCCGCCTTGCCATGTCTGAGTTTTCTAGATTAATCATCACTTCTGCATTTAGCTCAAAAATCACTACAATCTGCACTCCTTAATAAATTCATTTCCCGATGCAAAATTTACTGAATATTTCATTTAAAAGATTTTTGCAACGATTTTTACCGGTGATTTCGCCAACTGCCGCCAGCGTCTCACGCCAGTATTCGGCAAGAATGTCGCCGGATATGGCTTCTTGCAACGCCCGGCAGCCTTCCTGCAAGGCGGATAAGGCGCGCTGAGCCGCGAAAAAATGTCTCTCGCGATTCAATGAAACCGCATTTAATCGATGTTCGTCTATGATTGTCTTATACATATTTTCTTTAAGTTCTTCCAATCCAAAACCGGTCATCGCCGAGACGGCTATTTTATTATCAATATTAATATCCGGCCTTAAATCGATTTTATTCATAACCTCTATGACCGGGGTATTTGTATCTAACAACATTGCGTTGGCGTTATAATTATCAACAGCCAATACTGTCAATATAATATCGGCATTTTGCGCCGTTTGGACGGCGCGTTTAACGCCTTCATCTTCGACTTCATTTACCGCGCGTCTAAGCCCGGCTGTGTCGAACAATTCAAATGCGATATCCTTTATATAACATTTGCTCTGGACGACATCGCGGGTTGTGCCTGGCGATGGATGCACAATCGCTCGCGGGACACCGAGTAAGGCGTTGAACAGACTGCTCTTGCCTACATTCGGCGCGCCGGTGATGGCTACCGTAACGCCTTCCCGCACTCGCCGGGCAGTTTGATAACCGTCTGTCAAACATTTTAATTTCTGAGCGGCGAGTTCTGCGGTTTCGATTTTCTGTTCAACGTTGGCTAATTCGACATCCTCTTCGACGAAATCCAGTTCTAATTCACTCCAAATCAATAGTTGTTCTACCAGATTCTCAATTTCCACAAGCGGACGACTGAGACCGCCGGCGAGTTGCCGGAGGGCAAGGTCAGCGGACTGTCGGCTGCCGGCGGCGATTAAATCAGCCACCGCTTCGGCTTGTATCAGGTCGATGCGTCCGTTCAGATAAGCCCGTAAAGTGAATTCACCGGCTTCAGCGGCTCGAGCGCCTAATTTATACAAGCATTCCAGCAGATCGGCGACGACGAGCGGGCTGCCGTGAACGGCGAATTCGACGACCTCCTCGCCTGTGTAAGACTTTCCCGCTTCAAAGACCGAGACAACTGCCTCGTCGATGGTCCGGCTTGAATCGGGGGCAATTAATTTGCCGAAACTGTGCCGGCCGGCGATTGGTAAAGAGCGGTCGAGTAGCGTCGAGGCAATCTTACACGCCGCCGGCCCGGAAAGCCGCACTAACGAAATGCCGCCTCGCCCGGCTGGCGTCGATTCAGCGGCAATGGTGTCGCCTTCGTAATAAAGTATCATAGCCGAAGGGTTGGCGTCACGGCTCGTTCGACAAGAAATATATTAAAGAGAGTTTCTGCCCTTGCGTTAGAATCCCGGCTTCAGGGAAGCTGGGATTCATCAGAGATGTTAATCTCAGGGGAGGTCATTTCATTTTCGTTGCCGCCGGCTTTGGCGGTGGCACGACTTTATATTGTAAAATCGACCAGACATTGAACAATGTAT
>VGIO01000162.1 GCA_016867855.1 Calditrichota bacterium | reverse complement strand
GAGGGAAATTTCATCCCGCTACACGGTGTAACGTAAGATGAAAGGACACCCCCTTTCATCCCCCCGCAAGCGGGTGGAGATGCAAGCAACAGTCGCAAGCGGGGGGAGAAGGCGCATCTATTTTCTGAGGGAATGACGCGGTCAGACACTCTCGTCAATACTTCATAACCTTGATTAATGGGCGCTACTCATTTCGGTATCACCTCACTAAGACCATATTGCGCAGCAGAGAAATGTTCTGCTGAAGCAATTGAATTCGATATAGGCCAGCCGGCCAGGTGGCTGCATCCAAAGTAATCGAATGCCTTCCGGTCGAATACGCGCCTTCGGATGTCCACATTATTCGCCCTGAAATATCTTGTGCGGTCAATCGAACATTCGAAGCCGCGGGCAAGGCGAACTCAATAGTGACGCTGCCGTTAAACGGATTGGGATAGACCGGCGCTAGAATCAACCTTTGGGGGAGAGTTGATATGTTCGGCACATAAGCAAATTCAGGCGTGGCGCCTTGCAGGTGAAAAACGCGGGGATTATCGGCTTGCGGGTCGTTATGGAAAATGGCGGCGGAATTGCCGGCGAGGCTCTTTTCGCTGGTCGGCGACCACAAGAAGCGCAATCGCGCCGAACTATCCGGTTCGATGACGAGGGGCAGTGCGGAAATGATTTCGATTTCGCTTTCGAGACCGCCGGTGAACAGGACCCTAAAGATGCTGCCTAGCCCTTCGCCGGCATTGCTGATAACAAGATTTGCCATTCCCGAATTGCCGGGATGCACAATCCCAAAGGTCAGCGGCGGCGGCGGGAAGGTCAACTGCGGCACGACGCGCCTCACCCGCACACTCGACGCCAGATTGAACTCGGCTTCCTGTTCGCCGGGCATCGAGGTGATGCGGGCGATTTCACCCATCGCTGGAGCCATCCAGCGATAAGTTTGGCTGGCTTCGATGTCGAAACCGAAGGGCAATTCGATTTCACGGCGCTGTCCGAGGAGGGTATAAGTTCCGACGACGGTAATTCGCCCGCCGGTGGATATGCGTTGACGCAGCGCTGGCAATTCCCCTCCGCTATAGACCACTACGCCCCAGCCATCGATTTGCGAGAAGCCGCCGATGGAGATGCGCAGATAGATCGAGTCGAGCATTCCGCCCATCAGGGTATCCGGCGCCGGGAAGCCGATTTCATAGCGCGCCGCGATGTCCCAGGCGTCCTCAAATTGGGCTGGCATAGGCATTATCAGCAGCGGGTTCGGATAGACCAGCGGTTGATTGCCGCCCAAGCCGTCGCTGCCCTGCACACCGAGCATATACCAGCCGTTGTCAGCGACAACCTCATATTGATAGCCGCTGCCTAAATTGAGACCGATATCGTTCAAATCCGAGCGCAGCACACGGTTGGCGGACGGGAATTGTTCGCGCGCCGGCGCAGCCTGCGGATCGATGAGCGTATCATAAGCGATGTCATCGAACTGATAAGCCGTTAGATTCCAGCGCCGGTCGGCGCCGGCCGGCCCGACAGCGACTTCGATGCCATTCACAGCATCGCTCGCCGACCAGTATGCAGCCACTACTCCGGCTTGGCGCGGAATATCGCGCGGTCGAATGACCACCTGGGCGGCTGATTGAGCCAACGGCAACGCTAAGATAATCAGCGATATGTTAATCAGAACTCGACATTGGTACAGCATACACCCTCCGTGAAGCGATTTTCGACTGGTATTGAAATATCCCTGTAAAGTATAATTTACAAAGAATTCGAGGTTTTGACAATAGTCGTCGATGAACATCCGTTGCATCCGTTTAATCCGTTGTGAATTATCCTATCCATTACAAAAAAGCAACCGCCCGCTATGGAATGCGGGCGATTGTGTTACAGGATAGGGAGCAGTCTATAAGGAGATGCTAACTGCCGTCTAATTAACGTTGCCGTCCAATTAAAGTGATGTTAACTTCAGTGTTTTCATCTACGATCACTTCCGCGCGGCCGCGGCCCATACCAACTTCGCGCTTCATAGCCATTACGACCCAGTTGCCGACCGGAACATCGGCGAAACTATAAGCGCCGTTTCCATCGGTATCGGTAGTCAATCGGGCGCGAACGAAGCCGCGTCTATGGTTCAAGCGCACTGGCGCAGCCACAACGCGAGCCGCCTCGACAGGTTCATCGTTAAATGTAACCGTGCCGGAAATCGAACCGAATTCGAGTTCAGGCTCTTCACCGCCGCCGCCGCCACCGCGACGACCCTGCAGGCGAATAGTAACTTCGACGCCGGCATTGTCTTCGACGACGGCTTCAGCGCGGCCGCAGCCGAGTTCGCGCGTCATAGCGGTCACGATATAGCGGCCGGCCGGGACATCGCGAAAACCGAAAGCGCCGTTTTCGCCTGATTCAGCGCGCGCCATATAGGGCCGCTGTCCGCGAACACGGTCGACGCCTTGAATTCCGACTTGCGCGCCGGCGACGCCATTGCCGTCGGCGTCTAAAACTGCGCCGGTCACCCAGCCGTTAGCCAAAGCCGGCGCATTAAAGCCCAGTCCGGCAACAGCCGCTGCGATAGCGAGCAATGTTAAAAGTTTCTTCATTGTTTCCTCCGTTAGTTTGTTTGATTATTTATTGTTGGTGAATGAATCACTTTCTGTCAATAATGGTGCAACCAGCGTGCCAAAAATTTTACATAGCGAATGGGATGACAAACATCTGGAATGCGAATTCTGTTCGCACTGGATAGTTTTCTTGACGCACTATTGTCGCCTCATTGTTACTTTAGCAATGTAATCCTTCTTGACTGAATGACACCATCGATTTCGATCTGCACAAGATACAGACCGGAAGCCGATTTATCGGCGTTCCAAAGCGCGGCGCGCCTTCCAGCGCTTACCCAGCCTGTCGGCGTCAAGTTTTGCACCAGACGACCGAGCGGGTCGTAGATGCCGATATTTACGTTTGACGAAGCGGATAAAGCGCCGGCGGACAGGTCGAACTCGATGTTTGCGCGGGAGTTGCAGGGATTTGGGAAGACTTGCAAGGAAATTAGTTGAGGCGCGAGAAATAAGGGCGACGGTTCGGCGGCTTCATTCCACTCGACGCCGACCAGTTGGGCGCGAAGGTCGGTTTCGAAGCCCGACCCGGTCGAAGTTTCATAGGAACGGGTGAGAAACCATAACCGCTCGGCGCCGGCGTCAAATTTTATATCCGCTAAAGTCCGGGGCCCCTCATCGAACACGGTCACTACAAATCCCGGATCTTCCAGCCTGACGAACAAGTTTATATGCCGGGCTGAAATCGATGTCAGATAACTGCCCATAGTCGTAATTATCCAGGCGGCGCATTCGATATCCGGAATCACATAACAGGTCGAACTGTTCACCCAATATGCGCCGAGCAGCATACCTCTGAAGGGATCCAATCTCTGAATCCAAAAGATTCCCTGGCCTCGCGACCTGCCCCAATACCAAAATGTTCCATCCGAACCGGCATTGCAAAATGGACCGTAAGACAAGCGGTCATCGAAAATCTGAACCGTATCAACTTCCGCTATCCGGCCGTTGGGGGAAATGACCATTCTGATTGTATGCGGCATTCGACTCACGGGATGTGTCCACAAAGCAGACAAGACAAGACCGTCATCGTTGGAATACATAGCGCCGACATAGTTGTTGACAGTTATAGTGCGCGGCCAAACCGGATAGAGGTCTTCGTCCAATAAATCCAAATAATATGTTTCCTGATTAAAAGTGACAATTACCCAGCCATATTCGTTCCAATAATGGAACTTCATATCGGAAGGATGTATCGGCGCCGTATAGTTCGCTTGCGCCAACCGTTGTCCGTTAGCGCCGAAGGTCCAGAGTCGGAAGGTCGGCTCAAAATTGAACTCGCCGACCGCCATCGCCACAATAAACTGGTCTAAGCCGTTGCATTCTAGCTTTTTAATGGCGTATTGTTCCTCGGCGACGATTTCGATTTGGCGGTTGACGACCAGCCGGTTGTTATCGTCGACCGCGCCTATTTTAAGGCTCTGAAAACCGTCGGTTTGCCAAAACCAGAGCCGGTTATCGATCTGCATCGAATTTAAATTATCGCTGAGTTGCCAGGATTGGTCGAGGACTTCCCACTTAAGCGGGCTGGACAAATCGCCGTCGGATTCGAGGCGCTGCCCAATCAAGCCGCGTAGTGGGTCAATGCTGACCAGGTTCAGGGCGTCGGCACGCAAGGGCGCCGAACATATATCGTTCAGGCGTCCTCGTTCGATTTGAAAGAGGTCTAGCGGATTGAAGCCATTTCCTACCGCACCATCGACGAAGATTTTCCAGGCGCGCTGTTTGGCGACATACCAAACATTATCGAGATAGGATACGATGTCGCCTGAATAGCCCTGGTCATTATCTAAGTTGAAAAGCCGCGGCTGCCAAGCCTGGTCGCCGTTGGCATTGACACCCCAAACCCTTAGAGGTGGGGAATAATAGGGCATAACGAGCGTTGTTATATCTCCGGTCTGAATCAACCGTAGGTCAGTCGCAAAGGGCGGCCATTCGCCGGCTGGCGGGATTTGGACGCCGAAGTCGGGCCAGGGCGTCGGGTCGTCGGTAAAAGGGTCATAGCGCACCATCCAAGGCCAACCAACAGGATTCTCTTCCTGGCCGCCATTATCGCGGCCGGGTGCAGAAAGCGCCCAATTAGTCAGGCTGTAAGCCAGCCGCACGCTGCCATCCGACGCGACCAGCCAGTTCCATTTAATGTCTGAAGCCTCGCCGACATCATCCGGACTTCGGTCGAGGATAGTTTGCCAGGCGACGACTTCACCGAGGACGTCGTAAAGAGCGACGGCATATTCGAAAGGCTCGCCCGATTTACGCAGTAAAACATACAAATACTCACCATCGGATTTGAAGAAATTTAGATCATAATTACAATCATAGCCCCGCGGCGGCGTAATTATGCGGTCTTCATTCCAGATGCGCCGTCCGGCAGGCGTTATACGGTTGTATTTGGCTTGGCGCAGGTTCCGATCATAACCGACCAACCATAATCCGCCCCAGATATCCGGCAGAAGGTTGGCATCGTTCACCGATTCCAACTTAACACCGCGCCAAGGCCAATTCTGGCGGACGCCGTTTCTATCGAAAGCCCGGATCCGAGCCGATCGACCCAGTCAACCCGAACCAACATATTCGATGAGAAAACAGCCGCCGTTATAATCAGGTTTTAAGCAGGCATTAAACTGCGATGACAGACCGCAGTCGAAGCCGCCTTCGCGCCACAAGCGCGCGCCGTTGCGGGACAGATGCTGCATTTTCACCCGCCACAGGCTGTGGCTCTGTTCCTCATACCAGACGACATAAACGGCGCCGTCGGAGGCTGTTACGGCTTGGATATTATCGATTTTCCGGCATCCCATCGACAGCGCCGGCGGATCTTCCGGGAATATATACTTACCGTAGGGCGATACGATTTGGCTATACACCCGCCAGAGTCCGTCGGTATCGTTTTGTGCCCAGACATAGCAGAGCCGGCCGCCGGACAGCACGGCTGCCGTCGAGGTCTTGACCGTTTGCGGCCGGTAGAGCAATTTACCTTCAGGCGGGAAGGCAATCTGCGCCTGCAGCGGATAGACAGCCGCGATAGTAAAGACTGCTACAATCAAACGAATGAATGGATATCCTTTGCGCATTGCAGGGCTTTCATTTAAGAAGCATTAATTTTCTAACAGCGGTTTGACGGCCGCTGTTCAAGCGCGCTAAGTATAAACCGGACGCAAGATTTCTTGCGTTTAGTTCTACGAAGTATTTTCCTGGCCGCCGATTTTCATCTATCAGAGTCATCACTTCGCGCCCGGTTATATCGTAAATTATCAGCGATACATAGCCTGTCTGGGAAATGTTGTAAAATATATTTGCGGTTGAATTGAACGGATTAGGGAACAATGATAATATATCGAATAAAATCGGGATTTCAAAATTGTTTTGAGCCGCTGCATTCGGCGCGGTAACTGTCAAATTCACCGGGATGACGGCGGAATCACCGAAGCCGTTGTGTATGAATAAAATCTCGCCGGAATATTCGCCGCGTGCGAACGCCCATTTACTATTTTCAGCTACGGTCCTAAGGTTGACGCTGATATCCATATCGTCGCCGGCGGGGATTTCGCCGCTGTCCGGCTCGATGGTTAACCATTCGTTATTAGGCAGGAGTTGCCGGACATGAATTTGGTCGCCGCCGGCGCGGGGTGGCCGATTAGCGATGGTCATCAACACCCAGCCTTGGTAGCGGTCGTAGTTGCGGCAGATATAGGCGCCATTGAAATCGGAACTACTGTCGGGGAATGTGTGAACCAGCCGCGCCGCGCCGGTCCGGGTGTCGAATTTATGTATTTGAGGAGGTTGAAGGTTACCGGGAACTACAACAGCATATAGTCCGGCGCTGTCGGGGTCGTCGGCGAAGTAAGCCAGTCCATCAATGCGCAGGTTCCGGCGTTCGATGCGTCGGCCCAGGTAATTTCCGCTGCGGTCGAAGGCTATGATATCGTTGACCAGCACCGAAGCCCAGAGGATATTTTCTTCTGTATCGAAGGCTATATTGTTGATTGGATTATATACTCCCCACCACCGGTGGACGACTGCGCCGTCGCGTCTCAGCGCATAAACCGAATCCTCGCCGCTGCCCCAAATTAGTTCGCCGTCCCAGGCGAGGTCTTTAAAGCCATAAACGCTGTGTCCGGGCTGGACAAGAGTATCAAGGAGCCGGCCTTCGCGGTCGAGATGATAGATGAGGTTCGGCGCGTCGTCGTTGGCGCCGGCGCAATAAAATGACTCGCCGTCGAATATGACGCCTTCAATGCGTGAGTCGCCGGTAATTTCACTGACCGGGAGGCTATCTCGCAGGGCCCAAGGCGCGACGCCGGCGTCGCTGTCGGTCCGCGCAACGGCTTGCCAGACCAGCGGTCCGTTGCCGTCGTTGATAATATTCACGGCAAATTGCGCAGAGCTCGCCGAGTCAATCTGGATGGCAAGGCTGTCCGGGTCGGAACGAAATTCTGAATGGTCGAGGAAGGTGTCGAGCCATAAAGAGTCGCCGGCGCTTACTTCTATCTCAAAATCGTCCGCTATGTAACCCGCTGAAGATATGTTG
>VGIO01000161.1 GCA_016867855.1 Calditrichota bacterium | reverse complement strand
GGCTTGCCAGCGCGTCCGGATACTTTTATACCGCACAAATGCACCCGTTCTTGCTCTAATACCGGCCGGACGAGGGCGTCGATTTCGCTAATGGTTATCAAATTACTTTGAAAATTCCGCCTTGACGAGCAGGCTGTTAGTCCACTCTGCATACGCGGTAAAATACTTTTATAAAAGAAAGAGTGGGTTGTAAGCCCACTCTAACTTTAAAATATAATAACGATTTTTATGCTATGCAAGGATTATTGCGGCATAAATTCGATTTTTGCCAGACTTTCCCGCGCGCCGTCGGCTGAACGGGATTTTGGATACTGGGTTACCACGCGTTGATAAAGCCTTTTAGCGTCGGTGTATCGCAAGCCGCGTTCATAGGCTTCGCCGCCTTTGACCAGCGCCACTGGGCCGTGAAAATGCTTGGGATAGCGTTTAACGGCGTTATCGAAGTACTCGCCGGCTTTAACATATTCGTGTTCGCCGTAGTGAATCATTCCGATCGCGTAAAGCGCGCCGAAGGCAAGATATTCTTGGTCATCATATTTCGAAGCGACGTGTTCGAAGGCTTTAATAGCGGGTTCAAATTCGCCGCGCTGCTCGTGAATCTTGCCTTTCAGCATCCAAGCCGCGCCGGCGGCGCTTGTGCCTTCGTATTTTTCGATGATGGCTTCTGCCCGGATGAGAGCCGAGTCGATGTCGCCGCGCGAATAGGCGTCGCGCGCCAAAAGTTCCTCAAACGAGGCTTGCTTTTCGCTGGACGATTTCGACCAAGCGACGGCGGATACGCCGACGACGATTACGATTAAACCGATGAAGCCGTAGAGAATATACTTTTGATATTGCGTCAGCCAGGCTTGAGCCTGCGCTGTGAAGAGAATAAACTTATCCTGCTTGAGTTGGGCTTTAGTTAGTCTTTTGCGCGGTTTTAGCATTATTGGATATCAATTTTCGTTATGGTTAGAGGTAATTGAAAAGTGTTGGATTTATTAACTGCTGACAAGGCGGACGAGACTGTCCGTCTTGCCATGGTCTGAGGTTTTCTGGATAATCATCACTTTTACGATTAGCTCGTTATCTAACATAAAATATAATACATTTTTATAAAAATCAATAATCGATTCTGCTGATAATCATTTTTCAAGGCTTTTCCCGACTGCTTTTTTAATCTCTGCGTCGAGTTCGTTCAAACCGGCGATGACTTCCAATTTGGCATCAAGGTAATAGACCGGCAGCATCCGCAGGATGGGCGGCAGTTTGACGGCGTCCTTGGCTGTTGTCGCCATCCATTCTGAGCGGCTGCGGGTGAAGGTCGAGGCAATTTTATCGAGGTAGAATTTACTGTAATTGCAATGGTCGGGCAGCGGGATTTCGGCGGCGATTTCACCGCCCAGCCGCTCGACCGTCTCGAAGAAAGTTTGCGGGTTGGCGATGCCGGCAAATGCCGTCACGCGTCTATCGCGAATTTGGTCGGCGGAAAGCGGTTCGCTGCGTCCGACACGCCGCCAGTAGCGCGGCTGCCATTGCGTCGCGCAGACCGGCTTGCCGAGGAGCGCGCTTAGTTTGCAGCATCGCTCTTCGATATCATCGGCTATCTCGACTTTGGACAGGACAACCAAATCGGCGCGTTTCAGCGCGGAGGCCGGTTCGCGCAAGAAGCCGGCTGGTAGCAATAGCCCGCTGCCGAGTGGATTGCGGCTGTTGAGCAACACGATATCCAGATCGCGCTTCAGCCGGCGGTGTTGAAAACCGTCGTCGAGGACGATAATTTTGGCTTTTAGATTATCGACTGCGAATCCGGCGCCGCGGACGCGATTTCTATCGACTACGACTGCAACATTATTCAGCGCTTCTGCGATCATCACCGGCTCGTCGCCGGCTTTGAACGGGTCGCTCAACATCCGCTTGCCGTCGCTGACGATTAAAGTCTGCCGGCTGCCGCTGCGGTAGCCGCGGCTGACCACCGCCACAGCACGCCGATAAGACGGATAGAGTTTCTGCAGACGCTCGACTAAATAAATGACGAACGGCGACTTGCCCGTGCCACCCGCGGCAATATTTCCGACCGACAATACCGGCGCGTCGACGCTGTCTATCGACCGAACGCCGATATCGAACAGCCGGTTGCGCACCCCAACGGCGACTCGATAAGGAATCGACAAGGGCCAGAGCCAAGGCTGGGGTTTCACGCGTGGCCTCGATTATATTCGGCTATCAACCGGTCGGCTTCCTCCTCGACGGCGCACAGGCGGCGGCGGATGATTTCGCGATAATATTCTAACGACTCGCTTGCGCTGAAGCGGCGCGGGACGCAGAACGGCTCGCCAACGGTAAGTGCTGCCCGGCTTAAAGGCTTCATAAGCAGAAACTTGTCCCAACTGTTGAACTGCCAGGCCGGGTGAGCCGAATAACTAATCGGCACAATCGGCGCTCCGGAAAGCCGCGCCAGATGCAGCACGCCATCGTGAACCGAATGGCGCGGTCCGGTGGGACCGTCCGGAAAGATTGCCACCGTCCGTCCGGCGCGCAAGTCCTTTAACATTTCGCTGAAACCTTCCCTTCCGCCCTCTTTGGGCGAGCCGCGCCGGGTGATATAACCCAGTCTTCCGACTATGCGGGTTATCAATTCACCGTCGAACGAACGGCTGACCAGCGCGCATATCCTCCGCCGGCGAAAATAATAGACCGGCAGAAGCATTCGTCCGTGCCACAAGGCGATGATAGCGCCGGATTTGGGCGCGTTCAAAATCTGTAAATATTCGCTATGCACAACCTTGAAGCGGCAGAGTCGTCCTAAGGTTAAAATCAGAAACGGTCCGACAATCTCGCCAATGATAATTATTAATCGCTGCTTCAGGGGCATAAAAATTTAGTTCATATTAGGAAGTAATACGCTCGCCGATATCCCGGTAGATAAGGATATATTAACCGCTGTTGGCAGCCTCAATAATCCCTCGTCTTTCCGAATTTCTTCAGTCTAATTCTCTCCCGCAACGAACGGAGGAAGAGTGGCGGGATTTTGGTTATCGGCGGTTTGCAGCGCCTGGTCGGTCAGCGTGGGGATATGGCGAATAGGCAGCGAGACACGAAAACGGCTGCCGGCGCCGATTACCGACTCTACTGCGACATCCCCCTGATGCAATTCGACCGCTTTCTTGACTAAAGCCAGCCCTAAACCGGTGCCGTAATGCTTGGTCGTAAAAAAAGGATTGAACAACTTGGGTATATTATCCGAACTGATGCCGGAACCGTTGTCATCGACAGTCACTTCGTAGCGATTTGTCAGCAGGCGCCAGATTAATTGGATTTTAACTTCGCCGAACTTATCCGGCTCGATGGCTTGCATCGCGTTTTTACCGAGGTTAGTGAATATCAAGCGCAACAACTCCGGGTCGGCGCTGACAATGACATTCTCTTCCGGCAAATTCAGCCATAGTTTAATCGACGAATTGTGATTAGCGATTTCCGATTCGAGAATCTGGGCGACATCGCTTAAAATGATGCGGATGTCAACATCTTCACGTCTAATAGTTTTTTGACGGGTGAGAAACAGGAGATTGCCGGCGATGCGGTCGAGGGTATGGACGCCCCGGATGATTTTTTCGACCTTTTGCAACTTTTTGGGTTCGCCAGCCAGTTCTTTCTTTAAGAGAGCGGCGAAGCCGCCGATGCCGGAAAGCGGATTGCAGTTCGTGCGCAACGGCGGCGGCCATTTCCCCCAGCGCCGAAAGCGTCTTCTGATGCTCTATCTTGGCTTCGAGATCGCGCAGCATCGTAATATCCTCGAACACTTCCACCACACCGATGCGTTCGCCAAAGGAATCGACCACCCAGGTCGTCTGGTAGGCGGCTTTGAGCGCCCGGCCAGGCAGTTCGCGCTCCACGCCGCGCAGTTCGGGTCCTTCCATTAGTGTCCGCATTGCCCCGCAACGGTCATCGCATTTAAATATCTCACAATAAGGCTTACCGATAGCGCCTTCAGCGGGAATGGCCAGCATCTCCGCCGCTGCACGGTTGAAAATTGTGATGACGCCGTTCATATCCACCGCCACCACGCCGCTCGAAAGGCTCTCGACCAAACTCATCAAATAGCGTGTAACCCGGTCGAGTTCGACCAGACGGCTGTAAAGTTGTCGGTCCTTTTCGTCTAATTGATTAGTCAGGTCATTGATGCGCGCTTCGAGTTTGCGGTAGGCGGCGCCGAGCGTCGTAGCGGCTTCGTTGAAATAGCGAAAGGCGTTTATAAGGGAGGATATCTCACCTTCCATACTATGGCGGTGATTGGATTGTTCGGGCATTTTGAAAGTTTGGACTATATGGACATTATGGACTTCATTGAGATATTCGGCTATCTTCCATGTAATACCTAATTGCATTCGATTATATACTAACAAACTTAGTTAGTTGTCCACCTTTATTTAACAGCAGATAAAGCAGATTTAGCATAAATACTACTTTAATCATCTGCTTCATCTGTTTAATCTGCTGTTAATGCAACATTCATATTCGATTGAATGCGAATTAGTATAACGCCCAAATTCAGTGTTAGACCTTACATCGGGGCGCTTTGTTGCTGCAATTAATCACCGCGCCGAGTCGATGCGTCCGTCGGCGGGAGGCGCGGGAAAACCTCTCCACCAGCGCAACGCCTCGGCGACTAAATAGAGCGAGCCTGTAATTAGGACGCCTTCATTTTCGCGGCAGGCGGCTTTGGCAGCGATGATGGATGCAGGCACATTACGACAAAACTCAGCTGCCACGCCGGCTTCTTCGGCAGCGGCGCGCAGCGCTTCCTCTTTGAGTCCTTTCGGAAATTGCAAACGGGCTAAATAAAAGCGCCTCGCAATCAGCGCAAGCGCCTTCAGCATCTCCGCCGCCGGTTTCCCTAAAATTGAAGAATAGACAATCCTCCAGCGCCTGTCAGGTGCGATTTCCAGCAGCGACCGGACCAAAGTCACTGCGGCTAAGGTGTTATGCGCGCCATCGAGCAGGATGGGCGGCTCGCCCGGCAGCGATTGCAGCCTCCCCGGCCAGCGTGTCCGGCGCACGCCGCGCCGAATGTCGCCCGCTTCGACTTTAAAGCCTAATCGCTCCAAGACGCCCAATGCCATCAACACGACCGATAAATTATCTAATTGAAAGCGTCCGGCTAATGGCAGAAAGAGTGAAGTGTTGTCCGGCCGGTCTTTCAAATTAAAGCGCGTGCCTTTGAGGGAGGCCGATAGAACTTCGAATCTATCCGCGCCTTCAGCGTAAAACAAACGGCTGTTCATTTCTGCTGCGCGGCGCTCTATCTCCCGCGCAACATCTTCCGGCTGGCGGGCGCTGACGACGGGAATGTTTGCTTTTATGGCGCAAGCCTTGTCGCTGGCTATTTCACGCACAGTCCCACCCAGGACTTGCGTATGGTCGAGAGCGATGGGTGTAATAATCGACAGTATCGGTTCGATGACAATGGTGGCGTCTAACTTAGCGCCTAAACCGGCTTCGACGACGGCGATGTTCACCTTGCGGTCGGCAAAATATAGAAATCCAGCCGCGGTCAAATGCTCGAATACCGTGCGGAAGGCGAGGGCGTGGGCTGCATCGCACTCTGAATACTGCCGGCGAATGCGCTCGATGCAACCTGCAAAATCACCCCGACCGACAGGTTTGCCATCGACTTGGATTCGCTCCCGCACGGTCAGTAAATGCGGCGAAGTGTAAAGCCCGACTTTATAGCCGGCGGTCGTCAAAATCGACGCTAAAATAGCAGCGGTCGAACCTTTGCCTTTCGTCCCAACGATATGCAGCGTCGGATATTGCAGATGCGGGCTGCCCAAACTTTGCAGCAAACCGCGAAATCGTTCGATATCTTCGGCGCTGGTCTTCAGACGCGGCTCCGGCAGCCGCTCGAAATCTATGAAGCCGTTTACATAGTCGATGGCAGAGCGATAGGTCATTTTAAAAAAGTCCATCAGAGCGCCGCTTGAGCGGATCTATACTAATGTTATTTAGATGTAAATTTGTTTATAAAAGGTGTAGGGCGGGCGTCTTCGTCTGCCACCTTAATCCCCGGCTTCAAAATGTCAGACCGGAGCATTTGTCGGGTATCAAAAAACACGACAATGCGGTATTATATCACTGCACTGTCACTGTCCACTTGCCCGACGCTGAAGCCAGGTATATTTTCGATATTCCAGCCGGAGTTTTATAGAGCGCATCGACCAGCGCCAAAGCCTTGTCCAGCGAGCCTTCGGCAATCCGGCCACGGGCATTCATTCCCGCGGCTTTGGCAGAGTTCTCCCAAGCCTACGCGTCGCGTTTACCGCCGCTCAACCAGCCTGTTTCTAAAATGCGCAAAACTGTAATATTACCTTCTGAAGTATGATAGCGGCCAACTATTGTCATTTTAGACAACGCAGGAATCTTTTTAGCCTGTGTTAACCAATCTTCACTAAGCGCTCCAAGCGCCTCGAGCCTTAAATCAGTCGGTGATAAAACTGCTAAACGAGTCTGAATGTCTTTGGGCAGGGCGTCGATTATCTGGCGCAGCGGTGAGACCGCGGCGGCGGGCGTCGAAGGCTGGACATCGCTGACAGCCGGCGATGGTGATGGAACTGCTGGAACGGGCGTCGGGGCGGTTTCCGGTTTGGGCGCAGGCGGTATAACGGCTGGGGCAGCCGGCAGGGGAGGCTGCTCGGCTTCAAACGGCGACAGCAGTAAATAGGCGGCTGCGCCCAATACTACAATCAACACCGCCGCGGCCGCCACCGGCGAGACGGTTATCTTTGTCGGGACGCCTTTTTCCGGTGCAGGTTCGACCACCAGAGGCGCCGCGTCGCGTAAATCGGTCGGATGTTCAAAGGAATAAGTTTCACCCGGCTTGGGTTCGACGCCTATGCCGGCGAGTTCGAGGTCGGCTTTCTTGGCAAAATTATAAACATAGTCGATAACTTCGCCGGTGACAGCGATGATTTTAACGGCGCCGGCTGCGTCCAAGGTCGAATGAATAATGCGGAATTCTTCGATATGATTGGCTAAGCGGGCGATAATCTCCCATCGCAAATGTTCGAGGCGCTCTTGCGGGGTGGGCAATTCAGGTAGGTCGATAGTTGTAGTATATACCCAGCCGCGCGGCAGCAAAAACCAATAGGGTATAGTCAGGTCAACATCGAGTAAAAGATTATGCAACGCCGAGG
>VGIO01000160.1 GCA_016867855.1 Calditrichota bacterium | reverse complement strand
GTCGTCGGCCAATTTGACGGGCGCGATGCGCTGCGACCATCACGGCTTCATAAATGTTGTCGGAAAGGCCTTGAAAATCGTGGACGAGCCAATTCAGCCGCCGTTCTTCAGGCTCGAGTTTTCTTGGCGTCGGAACTCGAACCGCCGCCGCGACGGCTTCTAATCCCTCAGCCTCGACTTCCTCGTCGGCTTCGGTCTCTAATTCTTCGTTCTCTTTTTCCGGCGTAATTTCATCAATTTCACCGGGCTCGGTTTGAGTCTCATTCATTTAATTTATTTCCAATATTGATACTAGGCCGCTAAGTTTGATTACTTTACTTACTTCTGTGTAATATCAGGCGCTATACATAGCGACATTATTCTTTGCGTATGTTTAATATTTCATCCTGAACGAAGTAAGGATCTCGTCCCCGTTTGTCCAGACGAGACGCTTCACTGCGTTCCGTATGACGCCCGCGAAATATGCTAACTGAATTATGACGCTGTATATAATTTGCGAACCTGCTAACTTTTATCGATAATTTCCAACACTCGTTCTATGGTGTCTTCCAGGTTTTCGTTGACTATATGGTGCGGGTAGCGGTCGCCTTTGGCTTTCTCCATTGGGTAGCGGGAGAGACGTTTTTCAATGGTGGTTTCGTCGTCGGCGCCGCGCCTGCGTAGCCGTTCGCGCAGTTCTTCGATTGATGGCGGATATAGAAATATCAAAATTGTGCCGGGATATTGGTGCGATATCCAGTCGCCGCCGTTAACATCGAGGTCGAGCAGGATGTTCTTGCCTTCATTCAAGGCTTTCTCTATCATCCTGCGGTCGGTGCCGTAAAGGTCGCCGTGAACTTCCTCGAATTCGATGAAGCGATTTTCGGTTATGCCTTGCTCAAATTCCGCCCGCGTTAAGAAATAATAGTGAAAGCCTTCGACTTCATAGTTGCGTTTGGGGCGCGTAGTCGAAGAAACGCTATAGATAAAATCCGGATGGCGCTTAAGTATCTCTTTGATGACCGTTGACTTGCCGCCGCCGGACGGCGCTGAAAGAACGACTAATCGACCGCGTTTATTCAATATTCTGCACCTGTTCGCGTATTTGTTCGAGGATTCCCTTCATTTGAACGACGGCTTGAGTGATTTCGACCACCCAGGCTTTTTGGCTGATGGTATTGACTTCCCGTCCCATCTCTTCCAACAGAAATTTGAGCTTTCGACCGACAACATCCTTACGCTGCAAATCAACATTGAACGCGCTTAAATGGCTCTCCAAACGCACAATCTCCTCGGAAATATCCAGCCGGTCGGCGGCGATGGCAATTTCAGTTTCGAGCCTGGACCGGTCGATGCGGCTGTCGTTCAGCAACTCTTCGAGCCGCGCCGCGAGCCGGTCGCGGTATTGCGCAACCTGGTCGGCGGCATAGCGCTTGACGCTTTGAAATTGTTCATTGAAAAGAACGAGACGCTCCAGGATGTCCCGTGCTAAATGCTGCCCTTCGCGGCTGGCAACTTCAGTTAAGACATCAAGGGCGTTAAGCAGCGCTTTTTGCGTCAGCGACCATAATCGCTGCTGATAGGCTTCATCGACGCTGGTGGTGAATAATTCGCCGACTTCTAACAGATGTTCCAATTTCAATTCACCTTTAAGACCGGCGATAGATTGCAATTCTTTCAACAGTCGGACATACAGCATAGCCTTGCCACGATCGAGACGAACATCGCCGGCGGCGACGCTAGTCCACTCTTCACTAACCGAAACCGAGATTCGACCACGCTCAATACGGGAACGGATTAGATTGCGTATTTGAGCCTCGAAGGGAATCAAGCCGCGCGGCAGTTTGAACGCAAAATCTAAAAACCGATTATTGACGCTGCGAAGTTCGACCGCGACGGACAAATTTTCATCGCCGGCGCGCCCAACTCCATAGCCGGTCATACTTTTAGCCAACAAACTCCACCTTCCATAATTTTATTTGGATTCATTTACGTTGCAAATAAAAATCCAAAATCTAAAATCCAAAATCCAAAATCCAAAATCATCGCCTTCCCCATCTTGCCGTAACTGAAATACGGTGGGAGTCGCCAAGGTCGTTATGCCCGATGAAGGCGTAATCTATATCGACGGCTCGCAGGCGGATACCGCCGCCGATAGTCAGTTCGCCGTCGTCGGCGCCGGCGCGCAGTGCGACAACATCCCGCACGAGGTATTCCGCGCCATAATGCAGCGATGCAGCATCCGAGCCGCCGAACAGGTCGAAGCGGTAAACCGCGTCGATAACCGGCGTCAAGACGGCTTCCAGCGGCGGTAGCGACAGCGGCGCCGCCAGCCCCAAACGCGCTGTCGAAGGGATTATCTCTTTGCGGCCAGTCTGCTCCCAAGTGACGACCGTGCCTAACAAGTCCCTCACGCCCAAACCGAAGCGCAGTGGAACGCCGACTTTAAAAGTCTTACCCAAACCGACATCCAAACCCAAGCCATAAGCGCGGTAATTGCCAATATGCTTGAATACGAATTTGGGCGCCAGTCCCCAACTCCAATTCAGGCTGCCCAAAGGCGTATCGAGCAGCGAGGTCTTTGCCTTAGCAACATAGAAGGCATATTCGCCGTCGTTCACAATTTTATCTATTTCGACGCGGTTATCGCCGGATAAGGGCTGGCCAGGATGTTCCAAATCTGTAAAGGCAATGCCGTTGACGCCCAGACGCAGCATTCCGAGGGCTAAGATTGAGCCGTCGTTATGCGGCTGGGCATAACTCACGGCGTCGTAATCGACCGTGCCGGCAAACCGCTCGTTGTGCATAAGTCCAATTTGGAAGCGCGAAACCGCCGCCAAACCGGCCGGATTCCAAAATAAAGCCCAGGCGTCGTCGGTCAAAGCCACGCAGGCGCCGCCCATCCCCAGCGACCTGGCGCCAGCGCCAGCCATCTGGAATTCGTTGCCATAGCGACCTATGACATCCCCCGGCGCGAGAGTTGGAAACAATAATCCAAACAGGATTATTATTGCAGGAAGTATTTTAGTCATAAATATACTAATATAATTAAATAAAAGAATGTTTTCAAGTGAGAAAGTGAGAATATCGAGAACGCTAGGACATTAAAAGCCGAAGAAGCCTCCGCTGCCTTCACGCTTTTCGACTTTCACATCGTGCAGTTGTGCCGACTTAATGCTTATATTCAGATAATATCCCCTGTAAGCGCCTAAGGGATTCCAAGTGAAACTACCCTGCCAGCAGTGCAGATCGCGGTAGATGGACAGCGTCGTCGAAGCAATCTGCTTGCGGATATGGTCGAAGCGCATATCGCCGTTCAGCCGCCAGTTTTTAGTGGCTTGGAGTTCCATATTCAGAGCGCTCCAGACATCGCGGCGGATTTCAGCCGGCGTCGGACGGCTCTCGCCATAGCGGAAGGTGAAACCGACAGTCCAAGGCAGCGAGCTTGGCGACCAGACAGCCGACTGAAAACGATTGGCTTCCAGACCGCCGGCCGTAATTCCACTCGTGTCCGCTTTAGCAGACGCGGAACCTTTGCCGCCGGCAAGTTTGAGCGAAGTTGACATATCGAACGACAACAGCCGTAAACCGCGCGGCGCCGGTTTATTCACAGTTCGGTAAAACACCCTGCCGACGCCGACATCGATTTTCTCCACCGCGTAAAAACTGTGCGCCGCTGAAAAATCCATACCCAAACCGGAAACGCCGCTGAACAACGACTCGCCCAGAGGTTTTATGCGCAGACCACTGCTCAAGTTCGACCAGCGCAGCGAATCGGCGGCAAAATTGTGCGCCGTCGATAAGCCTAATGAAAATAGTTCGCCTTTGACTTCCTTGTCATCCTTTAAGCGTTTATATTCAAATAGATTATCCACGCCGAGGTTGAGGTTTTCCTGCCGGTGACGCGGCGTCGCGCCAAACAGCCCGCCGCCAAAACGGTCGTAATACTGCCTGCGGCCTAAAGTATCAATAAAGATTCTATAATAATCCCATTTGGCTTGGCTGAAATCCGGAACATAGGTGAAACCAAGGTTCGGTGCAATTGTGTGACGTATCGCCTCGATGCCAAATAGACGCGGATAGAACAGACCATATAGCCGCGTCGAAAGTCCAATGCCGGAACTAAAGGTGCGACGAACGTTGAACATCCGACGCGGATTATAGATGGAAGTCTTAATCGTGTCAATACTGCCGTCGACGCGCTGAATAAAATCGAACCATTCGTCGAACCATACTTCGGTATAAGTCAGCCTTGGCGTCAAGGCGAAATAGGTCAAAGGTTTGGTCGATGCCGTAAGCGAGATATTATGCTGCGCGCCGGTTTGCGTGCGCGGAACCCTGGACTGTGCCTCGATACGCACTAACGAGTCGCCGACCTGTTCATAGCGCGTCGTGTTCATAACATTGATATTGTGGCGATTGAGCGCCTGCCCGCTGTAATTATAATACATCTTATTGAACCATTTAAGTTCGTCGGGTTTTACGCCCTCAGCCACCGGAAACAGCGGCGCTTGAGAGCGGTTGAAGGTTATATTGGGCAGGTTTTCGATTATACTGCCGTCGGGCAGTTTCGCGTGGTGCAAATTGAGCGTCCCACTGTAAGGCGTGCCGAGCCAGCGCTTCGAGAGCGTCGCATCCGAACGAAAAGTCTGTTTCAGCCGCTGCGCCAGATTGCGGGAATAATCCTGCAAAAACGAATTGTCTGAGGCAAAATAAGCGTTCACATTCAGGTTGGCGCTCGGCGATAACTCCTGACTATGGTCGATTTTTAAATCCCAGCGCTTATCAAGCCGCCCGGAATGATGCTGATTGACATATGAACCAGACAAACCGCCTTTGAGTCGATAGCGTTGCGCATAATATAAATCGCCGCGCAACAGAATGCCGTAACGTTCATAGTAGTCTAGCAGCGCTTTAGCATCCCAGTAGTCGTTAGGGGCGTAATAATAACCCAAATTCGTGAAATAGCGTCCCTGCCCGGACGATTCGCCGTAGGTCGGGACGATGATGCCCGACCGCCGGCCGCCCCGCGCCGGAAATACGCCGAACGGAATTATCGCCACCGGCACCGGACCAAATTGCAACACTACCGGCCGCGCTACTACCTTGTCCTTGACCCGCAGCTTCATATCCCGACTCCAGAAAGTATAATGCGGCGAACTGTCGCTGCAGGTTGTAAAATAGCCGGAACGAATATTATAAACTTCCGCTTCCGTCTTCTTAATCCTGCCGCCGCGGTATTTGCCGTCCTGGTAATCGGTTACGCCCTCGATGACAACGCCGCGCCGGGTTTTCATATTATAGGTCAACTCCCGCCCCAACACGACTTGCGCGCCGTCTATCATCTTGACCGGCTGTGATTTAAGCGCCGCGCTGTCTGTTGCGCCGAGTAAGGATCGACTTGATATTATGACTGCTGAATCCACGCTGGCGCTATCGACCCGCATTATATCTATATTGACCTGTGACGAATCTATTATTCCACGCGCTTCACTTTGTCCGCTTTGAAAAGAGGTTTCGATTTCATCCGTTGCATACAGTATATCCTCGTTCCAATGCACCTCGATGAGCGCGGCTTCGAGTTCCATCGCGCGGTAATGTATCTTGGCGTCGCCGTTGAGTCGGGTCGCACGCGGCTCGAAGGTGAACTTAATCCGGTTGGCAGAATAGAGCAGAATGCTGTCGAGCGATGCCGATTCAGCGACCGTGTCAACCGCAGCCGTGTCGTCTTGAACAGTATCGGCTGGCGTGGACGGATGAATTGGCGGCAGATCCAAATCCTGCGCGGATGCGAATCCTGCTGCGAGGCTAAGCGCCAAGCCGGCGCGGAAAATCACCGCCCAGCGCCTGGCCTGTCGGTTAGCCAATGTCAACAACTCAATAACGCCAGCGAAGGTCAATTTGTTCCAAACTTTGCATATAAGGCAATGTAAAGCCTAAACGGCATAAGGTCAAGTAAATAATGATGATGATGATGATGATGGTGATAGTGATGGTGATGGAAATCACCGCCTGCATCCTCATTGTTTGTATAGTCCATACCTTCCATAAAGCCCATATTCTATAAAATTAAAATATTTCTATTTCCTCCTTCTCCGGGAACTAATCTAAAGATATTATGTAAAAATAATAAATCCACATTAAATTCACCAATTAAACTCGGGTCCCAAAATGAAACGTTCGTTTCTATTTTATCTCACTCAAATCTTGACCGTTTGCGCTTTCGCCGGCAATTTAGCGCAAGCCGAAGAGAAAAAAGTGGAAAAAACTATCATTGTTCAGGAAAGCGAATCGGATGGCGCCTTCTTCGGCGTCTTCCCTGCCGACTTGAATGACGACATCCGCCAGGAAATCGGTTTCAAAGGTGATGGCGTTTATATTTCCGATACCGTCGATGACGGTCCGGCTGAAGAAGCCGGCATCGAAGAAGACGATGTCATCCTGAAATTAGACGGCAAAGCGGTCAAAAACCAAGCCGACTTCCGCGCCATCCTCAAGTCGCACAAACCCGGCGACAAAGTCGAAGCCCTCGTTTGGCGCAAAGGCGAGGAAAAGACTTACACAGTCGAGTTAGCCGAGCGTCCGACCGGCCTCGCTGAAAACATTATCCTAAATCTGCCGGGAATGAAATGGGAGACGGAAACCTATACCTTCCTCGGCGTCGAAACCCGCACCATCTCCGGCGACATCGCCAAAGACTACTTCAATGTCAAAGCGGGCGCGCTCATTGAGGAAATCGTCGAAAATGCGCCAGCCAAAAAGGCTGGAATGAAGTCGGGCGATGTCATCGTCAAAATCGGCGGTATCGAAGTTACATCCAAAGAGTCGCTCTCCCAAGCCGTCCGCAAGCACAATCCCGGCGATAAGGTTAAAGTCGAATACTACCGTAAATCCAAGCCGGACTCGGTCGAAGTCGTCCTGGCTGAAAAAGAAGCCAAGAAGATGATAACAGCCGGCGACGATTTTAAGGAGTTTCACTTTGACCAGGATTGTAAGATTCTATCGCCGGAATTCGACGAAGCGCTGCAAAAGTATCTACGCAATGTGAAAATCAAAATCAAAGATTCGAACGCCGAGTTGCGCAAGGAAATCGAAGACCTTAAAGCCGATTTTAAGAAGTTAAAGGAGGAACTTAAGGCTAAAACTGAAGATTTGAAAGCCAAAAAGGAAGAGCAGAAAGCCGACAAACCACCGGAAAAAACAAAAAGCGAATAGAGTTGCTTCCAATTCAACCACGCTAAAAAAAACGAAGCCCTGGTCCTATATGACCGGGGCTTCATTTTGGTTGTTTTCCGGCGGATTGCACAATTCAAGCAGATATTCATTCAGATGCAGCCGCGTAATTCACTATGAATTCCTTGGAAAATAGGCTCACTTTCTCCCCCCGCTTGCGGCTATTGCTTGCTTCTCCCCCCGCTTGCGGCTATTGCTTGCTTCTCCCCCCGCTTGCGGCTATTGCTTACTTCTCCCCCCGCT
>VGIO01000159.1 GCA_016867855.1 Calditrichota bacterium | reverse complement strand
TCATCGTTGGCTATGGCGCAGAATGCTAAGACCCGATATAATTCGAACCGGTCGTAGCGCGCCAGGTCGGGCCGGTCGTCGAGCGCCTTGAGCGCCATAAACTCTGCTTCAGACAACCGACCCGCTTCGTAAAGTTGAACGACTCGTTGCACGACGCTGAGGCTGTCGGAAGCAGCGGTCAACGGCTGGGCAAAAGCGTAAAATTGAGATAAAAAAATAAACCACAAACAAAAATTTACAATATATAAACAAGTCGATGGGGAAGACAATAATGTCCCCCGCTGCAGACTTGTCGCGGTCTGCAGCGGAACATCTTGAACTTGCCCCAAATGAAGAACGCCTAACGCCGGGCGCTTGGGCTGTTGTATCCGGGATCCAAGTCCGGTTTTATTCGGATGGTTTGAATTCACCGCTCCAAAGCCTTCACCGCTTGCGTTAAAACGGGCAGGATTTCCAGCGCGTCGCCAACGATACCATAATCCGCGACCTTGAATATTGGGGCTTCAGGATCCTTGTTGATTGCCACAATCACCTTCGAGGAGCTCATTCCCGCCAGATGTTGAATTGCCCCGGATATACCGGCTGCGATATAGAGCGTCGGGCTGACCACCTTACCGGTTTGACCGACCTGCTCCGAATGCGGCCTCCAACCGATGTCCACGACAGGTCGAGAGGCGCCGACAGCGCCGCGCAAAGCCGCAGCCAATTCCTCTATCAAATGAAAATTATCCGGACTTCTCAAGCCTCTTCCGCCGGACACGACCACATCCGCCTCAGTAACATCCAACTTGCCGCCGGCTTCAGCCTTGGTCTCGACGCATCTCGCCCGGATTACGCCGTCGAGGTTTAAAGTCAATTTCTCAATAGTTGGCTCGGCGACCTCACATTTGACGACCGGGAAGATTTTCGGTCGCAGCGATACTACGACTGGCAGGCTCGCGGCTGCCAGAGTCATTATCAGCCGTCCGCCATAGACCGGCCGCTTGACGACCAGCTGGCCATTTTCCAGCGCTGCCTCGGTGCAGTCGGTCAATAGCCCGGCGTCGAGTTTGGCGGCGGCGAGCGGCGCTAGATCGCGTCCCAGCGCTGTCGCTGATAAAAGAAATATCTGCGCGTTGGACTTCAGCATAGCGGTCGCTGCAGTCTCGCAATACGCTTCCGGCGAATACAATGCTAAATCCGGATGGTCGGCGAGATATATTGCGTCCGCGCCGCAGCCCCGGACGATTTCGGTTAATCCGTCTATTCCGGATCCGAGTAATAATGCCGTCAGTTTGCCGCCGGCTGCATCCACCAATCTGCGTCCGGCGGAAAGCGCTTCCAAACCCGCGACGCGGATTTTACCCTCCCGTGATTCAATGTAAGTCAATATATTCATAGAACTTTCGCCTCCTCTCTAAGCAGTTGCAGCAGTTTCGGCACGGCTTCTACTCCCTGCCCAACGATTTTGCCAGCTTGTCGAACCGGCGGGTAGTTGAGTTTCAAGATTTCAATTTTCGCTTGAGCCGGCGCTGCCTCGACGACTGCAATTTCCTTTTTCTTAGAGAACATAATGCCTTTCAAGGATGCGTAGCGGGGTTCATTCAAACCCTTCTGAGCGGTTATCAATACCGGCAGCGGGCATTCGAACTTCTCGGCGCCGCCTTCGAACTCACGCCAGGCTGTAATCCGGCTGCCGTCGCAATCCAACTTGACGACCGTCGAAATATGCGGAATGCTCAGGTAATAGGCTGTCATCGGTCCCACTGCACCGCAGTCGTCATCGACCGATTGCTTGCCGGCGAAGATGACATCGAAGCCTCGGCCTTGCAGCGCTGCCGCCAGCGCTTTGGCTTTGCCAAGCATATCCAAACCACCAGGGCTGACGATATGCACGGCTTCGTCGGCGCCCATCGCCAGAGCGTTGCGCAGCGCCTTCACGGCCTCCTCGCGTCCTAAGGAAAAGACCGTAGTCGTTCCGCCAAACTTCTCCTTCCAGCGCAGACCCTCTTCGACAGCATACTCATCGTAAGGATTCAGCACATAGTTTATGTCCACCGTCGCAATCTTCAGCCGGTCGGCGTCGATTTTCAGCGCGGCTTCAGTGTCCGGCGCTAATTTGACCAGAACTGCAATGTTCAATAAAACCTCCCTGATGTTGAAATATTTGTGATTAATATAAACATACCTTTTCAAATCTGCAAACTGCACATAGGTTTGAAATGCAAATAGATGAATTTGGACAGTTTTAGAACTGAATAGTAGTTTGAGTGGATAAAGCGGACTTTGAGACAGGCCATAAAACTAATTACTATTTCTCGATTAATATTCACCATCGCCATCACTATTACCATCAGCATTAGCATCAGCAGCAGCATCACCATCATACAACAAATTGTATTATGAACATTTGTTCATACAATATTTTGTGGTATTTTAAAAAAGACTTGACAAAGGCTTCGATTCGGATTATCTTTTTTACCCCCGCCAAATATCAACACCGGGCGGATATTAAAGTCCATATTGTCCATTAGCTCATTTTCAACAATCCAAGGAATCTCAATGCCCCCCGACTTTGACCGGCAGCCACTCTTCGACTGGCTTCCGGATCCAAACCTTTCCGACAACGCTCTGACTATTCTAAAACGCCGCTACCTACAGAAAGATGCCGAAGGCCAAGTCGTCGAAACACCCAGGCAAATGTTCTGGCGCGTAGCCTCATTCATAGCCTCGAACGAACGGTATTACAACTCGCAGGCGGATGCAACAGCCGAAGCCGTTGAATACTACAAGATGATGGCAGCGCTGGATTTCATCCCCAACAGCCCGACACTGATGAATGCCGGGCGACCGCTCGGGCAGCTTGCCGCCTGCTTCGTTCTGCCGATCGACGACTCAATGGAGGCAATTTTCGAAGCCGTCAAGCAAGCCGCGCTGGTGCATAAGTCCGGCGGCGGAACAGGCTTTGCGTTCAGTCGGCTGCGCCCTAAAGCCTCGATGGTCGCCTCAACCACCGGAACGGCCTCGGGTCCAGTGTCCTTTATGGCGGTTTTCAATGCTGCCACTGAAGCCATCAAACAGGGTGGCACGCGCCGCGGCGCTAATATGGGCATCCTGCGTGTGGACCATCCCGACATCCGTGAATTTATAAACTGTAAAAAAGATATGACTGCCATCACGAATTTTAATATTTCAGTGGCGCTGACTGATAAATTTATGCAGGCTTTGCTGAACAATGAATCCTACGAACTCGTCGCGCCGCACACCGGCAAAGTTGCGCGCACTGAAAATGCCCGTGGAATTTTCGACCTCATTGCTGAAAATGCTTGGTTCAACGGCGACCCCGGCGTTATCTTCATCGACGAAATCAACCGTTGCGAAAAAACACCTGCCGTTGGACTCGTCGAAGCCACCAATCCCTGCGGCGAGCAGCCCCTCCTGCCCTACGAATCCTGCAACCTTGGCTCTATCAACCTGAATAATATGCTAAAAAGTGGACCGGAGATTCCAGAAATCGACTTCGACCATTTGCGTCATATAGTGCGCCGCGCCGTCCGCTTACTCGACAACATAATCGACCTGAATAAATATCCCATCGACGAAATTCGCCAAATGACGCTTGCCAACCGCCGCATCGGACTCGGCATAATGGGCTTCGCCGATATGCTTTACGCTCTGAATACCCCTTACGATTCAGAGCAAGCGCTCGAAATCGGCCGTCAGATTATCTGCTTCATCCAGGATGAAGCCCGTCAGATGTCCGATGAGCTGGCGGTCGAACGAGGTCCGTTCCCTAATTGTGAGAAATCCATCTTCGACCATCCGACCCGCAATTCGACCGTTACGACCATCGCGCCGACCGGCACTATCTCGATGATTGCCAACACCTCCGGCGGCATCGAGCCTAACTTCGCCCTCTGTTATGTCAAATGCGTGATGGATAATGATAAATTACTCTATGTCAATCCGCGCTTCGAAACCGCTGCCCGGCAACAAGGCTGGTATTCGACCGCATTAATGGAAAAAATCGCTGCCGGCGCGCATATTCAAGACCTGCCGGATGTTCCCGAACCAGCGCGCCGGGTGTTTGTTACCGCCCACGAAATCACTCCCGAATGGCACATTCGAATGCAAGCCGCCTTCCAAAAATGCACCGACAACGCCGTCTCCAAGACTATCAATTTCCCGCACGACGCAACTGTGCAGGATGTCAAAGACGCTTATTTACTGGCTTGGAAACTGAAATGCAAAGGCGTCACTATCTACCGCGACGGCAGCCGCACACAGCAGGTAATGAATGTCGGCAGCGCGCTGGTCAGGACCGTTGAACAAGCCGCTATGGAAACTACTCCGACTGAAGCCGCCCGGCCCGACGCGGCGCTTGTTCATCGAACTACGTTGCTGCCTGAAAGGTTCCAGCGCCCGACTTTAAAACCGCGCCATCGTCCGCGCTTCACGCGCGGCTATACTGAACAACTGAAAACCGGCGAAGGCACGCTCTATGTAACTATCAACGAAGATGAATTCGGTTTATGCGAAGTTTTTATCTCCATCGGTAAGGTCGGCGGCTCGGCTATGGCGCAAGCCGAGGCCGTCGGTAGACTAATTTCCCTTGCCTTACGCTCCGGTGTGGATCCGCATTCCATCGTCTATCAATTGAAAGGTATCACCGGTCCCTCGCCGGTCTGGTTCGAAGGCGAACTAATTCGTTCCATCCCCGATGCCATCGCCCGCGCCCTCGAAAGATATCTCGATACCCGCGAAAAGCATCAGGTCGAGTTGCCCCTCGGTCCGGTCGAAACAGTGCCGACCGCCGTCATCGAAACACCGCCCAAAGCCGAAACCCCGGTCGAATTCCGCATTCAATACGCCAACGGCTTCGACGGTAAAGAACTCTGCCCCGACTGCAACAGCCCGGTCTCTTTCGAAGAGGGCTGTCTGATTTGCCATAGCTGCGGATATAGCAAGTGTGATTAGTTAATCGTTAACGCTTTTCAGTAGTCGATTGCCTCCCTTCGGCTCAGACTCGCCGCAGTCTGCAGCAGTTAATCCATTGACGCAATCTCCGATTGAATGCCTAAATCATTTTGGCGGAACGGACTTTTAACCTCGTATCAGTTTTGGAATAGTCCGGACTATTTGTTAAATTTATGTTCATCTATCTTCTATTGCTATTATAAATTTATGCCCCAAATTGTCGAATGCGTTCCGAACTTTTCCGAGGGACGAGACCGTCGTGTCATCGACGCTATCACGGCTGAAATTACTAAAATCCCCGGCGCTGTCTTGTTGGATGTAGATCCGGGCGAAGCCACTAATCGCACAGTGGTAACCTTTGTCGGTGTGCCGGAAGCAGTATTAGAAGCCGCCTTTCGCGCGATCGCTAAAGCCGCTGAAGTCATCGATATGTCCAAACATCGCGGCGAACACCCCCGGATGGGCGCGACCGATGTCTGCCCTTTCATTCCGGTCGCCAACATAACAATGGACGAATGCGTCGCACTTGCCAAACGGCTCGGCGAGCGTGTTGGAAGTGAACTCGCTATCCCTGTCTATCTCTACGAATATGCTGCATCCTGTCTGGAGCGCAAAAACCTCGCCGATGTGCGCAAAGGCGAATATGAGAGTCTGCCTACCCGCGTTGGCGACCCTTTCTGGAAACCGGATTTCGGTCCGGATGGTTTCAATTCCCGCAGCGGCGCGACCGCCATCGGCGCTCGCGACTTTCTGATAGCCTATAATGTCAATCTGAATACCCGCGATAAAAAAAACGCCGCGACCATCGCTCAGCGTATTCGCGAGCAGGGCTGGCCGCAGCGCGACGAAAACGGTAAAATCATCCGTGACGCGGAAGGCTCGCCGATTATGACCCCCGGCGCTTTCAAAGCCGTCAAAGCCGTCGGCTGGTATATCGAAGAATACCGACAGGCACAGGTCTCCATCAACCTCGTCAACTATAAAGTCTCGCCGCCACACATCGTCTTCGACGAATGCTGCCGACTGGCCGATGAATTAGGTTTCCGTGTAACCGGCTCGGAACTGGTCGGGCTGATTCCCCTCGATGCGATGTTACAAGCCGGATGCTATTATCTTAAAAAACAAGGCAAAATCACCGGCGTCGGCGAAGATGAATTAGTTCGTATGGCTATTTTATCTCTGGGTCTCGACCAGTTAAGTCCGTTTGACGCTCAACAGAAGATTATCGAATACCGCATTCGTCGGCCGGGACGTTTAGTTTCGCTGCCGGTGAGACAATTTGTCGAGGCGACCGCCTCCGACTCACCGGCGCCCGGCGGCGGCAGCGTCGCGGCGCTGTGCGGCGCCTTGGCTGCGGCGCTCGTTTCGATGGTCGCCAATCTCACCCACGGTCGAAAAGCCTATCTCCAGCACAACGATATGATGGAAGCTATCGCCAACCGCGCCCAGGACTTAAAAGCGCGTCTGGTCGAACTCATCGACCGCGACACGGAGGCTTTCGACTGTGTGATGGCGGCAATGGCGCTGCCCAAGAAAACCGATGAACAAAAAGCCGAACGCGACTACCGGATCCAAATTACGACCCAAAAAGCCGCATCTGTGCCGTTTGAAACCTTGTCCTTAATGCCTGAAATAGCGCAACTTGCCAGGACTGCAGCGGAAATTGGTAATACTAATCTCACTTCAGACGCCGGCGTCGCCGGACTCGCCGTTGCCTTAGCCGCCCATGGCGCGGCTTATAATGTCTTTATCAACATCCAAAACCTGAATGATCGAGAATATATCGAAAAAACTAAGACCGAAACCAAAACTCTCTTGGCAAAGGTCGATGCCATCACCGCTGAAGTCAAAGCCATCGTTGAGGAGCGGCTTTTTCAGGTGCGAGGAATGAAGCGCGATGTGATATTCGTTTAGAATTTTTATTTTTTTCATATTCGATTTAACATTTCCTCATTGACAAAGGTTGACTGTATTGCTATATTGCGACTTGATGCAGGAAAACACTGTTCACAACAAACCGCGGGAGCACAATGAACAAAGCCGATTTAGTCCGGTCCATAGCGACCAAATCAGGATCGAAGCAGAAATCCGCTGAAGCGATGCTCAAAGCCTTCACCGACACTATCATCGAGGCTGTGGGAGACGGGGAAAAAGTGTCGCTGGTCGGCTTCGGTAGTTTTGGCATCCTTGAACGGAAGGCGCGCGCGGGACGCAATCCCGCCACCGGCGCTAAAATCAAAATCCCTGCCAAGAAGGTTCCAAAGTTCACGCCCGGCAAAAAGTTTAGCGCTACAGTCCGCTAAAGAAATCCGAACCTTACAAGCAAAAAGGGAAAACCTGTTGGGTTTTCCCTTTTTTATTGTTGAAAACAATATTAATACACTGCAAGTTTAACAATTCGATAATCTTGAAACCATCGGCTTAAGCGGCACAATTCGTTGTGAATTTGATGATTCACAGCAGATTAAGCGGACTAAAATCTCAAGGCTATCCGTTTCATCCGTTCAATCTGTTGTGAATTTAAGGATTAACAGCAGATAACATAGGTTG
>VGIO01000158.1 GCA_016867855.1 Calditrichota bacterium | reverse complement strand
CATCACCATCATCTCACATAATAACCCGCCAACTCCACCTTCTCCGTAATCTCAAATCCCATCTCGCTATGCGAACCGGCGACTAAAATCAAACCCACCCCCGGCTTTAGATAATAATCGTTCGCGCCGGCGCTCGGCTGGGTTACAGCATACTTGATACAATTGACAAACGTCCCCGCCGGGACCGTAATACTCTCCGAATTCGACACCACCCGTATGGTCAAAGTATCCGACGCCACCAGCCAACTTTCTCCAACCGCCGCCGGATACTTGATATACAACTCCTCTATCCCATTCGGATACCGCCCGCTGAAAGTCAGACTCCGCACGCCGTCCGCCGCATTGCGCATAAAGACCGTATCGCTCTTCGACCCATACCAAGTGTTGTTGCCCCAGTTCAAGGTCGTGTCGATGCGGGTCGTATCGACTTCATCGACCATCGTCATCCCTGCCAACTTCAGTTCGTAGTGCATCGCCCACCAGTTGCCAAGCGCCAGCGGCCAAATATTCGCCGGGCCGCCAGGCCCCGTCGGCGTATTTGGGCTATCGTCACTGCACCCTCCCATCGCTACTGCCAACCACAACCCTATTATTGTGTAAATCGTCCGTCTCAAAACTGCCTCCTTTTTTATCCCCCCGTCTATCTTACCCATCCCGTCCACTCATTATCATCATCAACTTTGCGTCTTTGCGCGAGACTTCCTACTTTACCAACACCATCTTCACCGCCTTCTGCCCGCCTCCGCAGCCCAGACAGCCTAAATACACCCCGGCCGGGTAATCCCCTGCATCCCAAACCGCTGTATGCAAGCCAGCCTCCCGCCGCCCGTTTTCTATTGCTGCCACTTGATTTCCAACTATATCGTATATCGCCAAATCCACCCAATCCGGCTTGTTAATAACGTATTCAATTTTAACAGCCGAATTAAAAGGATTTGGAGAAACTTTTAAAGTCATCGAAACCGGCGCCGCTGTCCCGTTGCTCTCAAACACTCCTACCGGATCCAACCCAAACCGCTCGACATAAAATCTATCCTCCTGCCAATATAAAACATAACCTCCATCCGCCGTGCGTTGAATTTTCCGCCCGATTTCATATAAACCCTGCCGCATCTCGTCCTGCACATAACGCCACAACGGATTGCCGCTGCCGTCGGTATGCATTATACAGAGCGCTTGATTAGGCATTGGCGCAGGCGGGTGATGAATCGTCGTCGAGCCTGCCAGCACAAAGCCCCCGTCCGGCGTCGTAATAAGATTCTCGCAGTAATCTATCGAATGGTTGTAATCCCACTGCCGAACCCACCTCACCCGCCCTCGCCCATCCACCCCGACCGCATACCAATCCTCGACCAAATTCCCATAAGCATATCCCGCCAACGCTAATCCCCCATCCTGCGCTTCGACTACGTCCAAAGCGAAATTTGTCCCAGGCTGGCCGACTATCTCAACATAGATAACTTCGCCATCCGGATTGATTTTCTGGTAATAAGCGTCGATATCGCCATCCGGTCCATCCGGACGACAATAACCCGCCATAGCCAGATTCCCATCGCGGCAAAGTATGCTCTTCACTAAAGTCGTTGGAAACAGTTCGTTCCAGGTCTGATACCACAACATCGCGCCCTCGCTGTTCAACCGCTCCGCAAACGCCTGCGACCCTTCTGGCTGCAATAAATTCCCCGTAATCAACACATCTCCATTCGGCAGCGCGAAAGCATTTCGAGTGATATCACGCCCCTGCGCATCCAGCCGGTGCGACCAGCGCTCCTCGCCGTCGAAGGATATCTTCACCTGATATTGATCCTCATTGCTATTCTGCCCAACCGGCCGTGCATCGCCATATAATAAAATCCCATCCTCCAATTCGACCGCCCCGACCAGCGTCTCGTTCAAATCGCTGCCGAAATTACACGCCCACAACGAATCTCCATCTGCATCGATGCGCGCTATCCAATAATCGAGGCTTCCATCCCCAAACGACCGGCTGCTCCCGCACAATAAATAGCCTTCCACCAACGGCAAGACCATATTCAGATAGTCGCTGTCAGCCCCGCCGTAAGTCCGCTGCCGCACAAATTCACCAGCCGCATCGATTTCGATAAGACTGAAATCTATACTGCCCACGCCAAGCGCGCTCGTGCTGCCGAACATCCAAAATCCCCCATCCTCCCGCTCAAAGACCTGCTGACCAGTAAAATCGCCATAGCGATTGCGCCACAACTCATCCGGCTGCGCCCATCCCTCCCCCGCTAATCCAATCGCCACTCCCAATATTAAAACCCATCGAAAAAGTCTGCTTTGCATTTTATCCTCTTATTTACTTTTAATTTGCTTTAAATCTGATTCCCTCCTCCACCCGCCTCATCTTTTTTTCACCACCATCATCATCATATCATCATCATCATCATAGACGTTAGCATCAGTCATTATTTGAACAACTTATTTAAGACCGCGATGGTTTTATCGATATCGTCATCGCTGATGTCCAGATGGGTGACCATCCGGACTTTAGGACCGAAGGCGGTGGCGAAGACGTCCTCGGCTTTGAGTAACGCTGTAACCTGGCTGCCGGCGAAACCGCCGGGCGTTACATCGAATATAACAATGTTCGTATGCACAAAATCTAATTCCAGATTAAAAGTGGACAATTTGGCTATGGCTTCCGCCAGCCGCTTCGCCCGGCGGTGGTCTTCGACTAGGCGTGTTCGATGATTTTCGAGGGCGTAGATACCAGCGGCGGCTAAAATGCCGGCTTGCCGCATACCACCGCCGAACCGCTTGCGGAAACGATGAGCGCGCCGGATGAACTCGCTTGAGCCGCACAACAGCGACCCGACCGGGCAACCCAGACCTTTTGAAAGGCAGCACGAGACCGAATCGAACAGCGCGGCTAACTCCCGCTCGCTGATATGGAGAGCCGCCGCCGCATTCCAAATCCGCGCGCCGTCAAGATGCATCTTCAATCCTTTTCGGACGGCTAATTCCTGAAGTCGAAGCGCCTCCTCTTGAGGGAAAATCGTGCCGCCGCTGCGATTGTGGGTGTTTTCAACCCATATAAGCCGGCTTTGTGGGAAATGCGAATCGGGAGGTCGCAGACGCTCTTCGACCTGCCCAGCGGTGAAAACGCCGTAATGACCTTGTAGAGGCATTATCATTACGCCGGAAAGCGCGGCTGGCGCGCCCGCTTCGTAATTGAAAATATGGCAGCCGATGTCGGCGTAAATCTCATCGCCGGGCGATGTGTGCGCCGCGATGGCGGATTGATTGCTCATCGTCCCCGATGGAAAGAACAGCGCGGCTTCCTTGCCGAGCAGGTCCGCGGTTAATTCCTGTAATTTAATTACGGTCGGGTCATCGCCGAAGACATCATCGCCGACTTCAGCTGCGGATATAGCCTGCCGCATCGCCGGCGTTGGGCGCGTCACAGTATCGGAACGCAAATCGATTAACATCTATCTTTTCGTAATGCTGATGCTGATATTGATACAGATATAATAAGAAATTAATTTGAGAATGTCAATGTCATTATCATCTATTACAATTTACACCCTTCAACTTACAACATACAACTTGCAACTTCTTTATATTTGCATATAGACATAATATTTGTTAATATAAAGTTATGCCATTTAAGGATTCCCGAAATGCCTGACAAACCTCCGTTCATATCATCAGCAGCAGCAGCAGCCAAACCGGTAACGAAACTTGTTGCTGATAATCCAGCCGCCGGCCAGACCAAATCCGCTGTAAATGAAAACTCGAGCGGCCTGCCTGAGATTAACCAACCTTCGCACCGCCCGCTTGGCGAACTACTGCTCGAAGAAGGTCTAATCCGACCTGAGCAATTGGAGCGCGCCTTAGCCGAACAACGGGTTAATCCGACCTATCTTGGGGTGATTTTAATGAGGCACAAGTGGGTCGATGAGCGGGATGTTTTTCGGATTCTATCGCGGCAGCATAATCTACCTTTTTTAGAAGTGCGCGAGCGGGAAATCCCGACAGAGGTCGTCGATAAGATGCCCAAGGATGTGGCGCTGAAACACAGCATTCTGCCGGTCGAATATCAAGACGGCATTCTGCGCGTTGCGATGGAAGATCCGCTGAACGAGAGTCTGCTGAATTCGATTCGCCAGGTCATCCCCGAGCAGTTGCAGCCCGGTTTCACAACCCGCAGCGATTTACATTACGCCATCAATCGCGCCTATCATAATTTAGTGCGTTCAAATCCACTGGTGCGGGATTTTTTCGACGGTTTCGCCTATCTCATCGAGCAGCCGCAGTTCGACTCCAACCGCCTCATCGATTTAATACTGGCTTTGGCGCATCTGTTAGGCGCCAGCGATATTCATTTGATTTTCAGCGCTTACGATATGAAGGTCGCACTGCGCATCGATGGCAGTCTGCACACTATTCCGATTCCAACGCGGCGCATCCGGCCCGAGCAAACGCTTCAACTGCGCAACGCTCTTAAAATTCGCAGCGGCATCGACCCGTCCAAACGCGCCGCTCCACAAGACGGCCGACTCGAACTCGAGATGGAGCATGGTTCGATTCAGGCGCGCATCGCCTGCATGCCATTGGTCGATGGCGAGAAAATGGCAGCGCGGTTAATCGGACGACTGGACATCCGCGACTTCGCTAAGATAGGTCTCGCTCGAAGCGAATACGAGCGGATTTTGACGCTGCTAAAACGGCCTTCGGGATTAATATTAGTTGCCGGTCCGACCGGTTCAGGCAAGACGACGACGCTCTACGCGATGCTGGGTAAAATTCCCTGCGCGACGCAAAGTGTGGTCACAATAGAGGATCCGGTCGAGGCGCGGCTGCCGTTCGCAGCACAAGTGCAAATCGACCGCGAACGGTCTTTTGCTTTCAGCACAGCGCTGCGCTCAATCCTGCATCAAGACCCGGATGTCATACTCGTCGGCGAGATTCGCGATAGAGAAACCGCGACGGCGGTTGTTGAGGCTGCAATGAGCGGGTATTTAGTGATTTCTTCCGTGACAATGGACAATGCCGCCGGGGTGATACTGCGGTTAATTCATTTAGGCGTTGAACCGCTGGCGCTGGCAAGCGCGCTGAACTTGGTCGTCGCCCAGCGGCTGGCGCCCAAACTGTGCGAGAGTTGCCGCACTTTTCATCCCGAAAGCGAGATGATACCCAATCTATTGAATCTCGAAAAAGCGCCCAAATTATATGCCAGCGCTGGCTGTCCGAAATGTTATTTTTCGGGTCGCAGCGGACGGGTCGCCATTTTTGAAACCCTATTCATCACCGACAATATGCGCGACATCATCTCTGAAAAGCCTTCGCTGACGACGATTGTGCGTGCGGCGTATACAGCCGGCGGACGCTCCTTCCGCGAAGATGCCGTCGAAAAATGTCTCAAAGGATTATTAGCGCCGGAAGATGTATTAACTTTGACATAATGCTAATGCCAATGTCAATGTTAATGCCAATACCAAGTGTTTTGTCAATTGTGCAATGTCGCATGTCATCCTAAACGAAGTGAAGGATCTCGTCTGGTTCAGTAAGTCTTTAGGACGATATCCTGCACTTCGTTCAGGATGACGACATTTTTACTGTAAATAATACTAGGTTGATGTCGTTTTAACGCTCTAAATTCTGTATTCAAATATCGTCTTTCTGAATAACTTACTTATAATCAACACCTTTGTAATTGACTTTAACATTAACATTAAATATCCAGCGCCAAGAAGAAAATGAATTCTATAATCACATCTGTCGATTTATTCGGTTTTGGGCATTGCTGCGCTGATTACCTGATGGTGTTGGATCCATATCCGGCGAAAGGCTGTAAAGGAGATGTCGTTGAGTCCCTAGTCATCGGAGGAGGTCCGGTGCCGACGGCTTGCGCGGCGGCGGTGAAGTTTGGGCTGTCGGCGCGGTTCGCAGGCAAGGTCGGCGCGGATGCAGACGGAGAGGTTGTGATAAGGGGGCTGCGCGAAGCCGGCGTCGATGATACTTATATGCTCATCGAACCAGCGGTAAAGACCGCCCGGGCTTGTATCTGGATTGACCCAAAGGACCACGGCGCGCGGACGGTGGCATTGGATTTAATCCGCTTCCAGCAGCCTTCCGCGGATGAACTTGACGACCGTCTGCCGGCATTGTGCCGGGCGCTGCTGGTCGATGGAAGGGCGTCAGAGGCTTGCCTGAAAGCCTTAAGCCTGGCGCGTAAGAAAGACGTTATCACCATTTTAGACACCGGCGCGGTTCGTCCGTGTTTTAAAGAGATGTTGCAACTGACCGACTTCGCCATCGTTTCTTATGAATTAGCGCTGGCTTATCTGCCGGGTGGCTCACCATTGGAGGTGGCTGAAAAACTTATAAGCGACGGCGCTGAATATGCCGTTGTAACCTTTGGTGAGTCCGGCGCTTATTGGATGTCTAAAAATAGCGCCGGCTTCGCGCCGGGCTTTCCACAGCCACTGGTCGTCGATACGACCGGCGCCGGGGATATTTTTCACGGCGCCTTCATCTATAAACTCTTGGAAAACTCCCAAAATGTCCATACTTTGAGCAGCGAGAATATGAATGGGATTATCCGCTTTGCCAATGCGGCCGCGGCGCTCTCAACGCGCAAACTATCGGGAAGGTTAAGTATTCCGGATTTGAAAGAAGCGCTGGATCTGACGGCTGAACACAGCGACGAAAATGAGCCTGAATAAGACGGAGTCACTCTGATCGAAGTGAAGGATCTCGTCCTAAAGACTTGCTTATCCAGACGAGCTCCTTCACTTCGTTCAGGATTACACATATCATTATTATTGCAACATAACACTAGGCAACACCGAAAAACAATATTACAACAGAGCTAATTGCAAAAGTGATGATTAATCCAGAAAACACAGACCACGGCAAGGCGGACGCCCTCGTCCGCCGAAAACCAAGCATAGAATGCGCGGACGAGGGCGTCCGCCTTGCCATCAGTTAATAAATCCAACACTTTTGCAACTACCTCAACAATAAAAGAAAATCTAATAAAAGACCGGATGTTAATCTGTTGGCTTGACTATTAATCATATATTAAGTAAATTTATATTTTAAATAGAGTATTCACTATTGAGTAAATTGCAAAAGTGATGATTAATCCAGAAAACGCAGACCATAGGAAGGCGGACGCCCTCATCCGCCGAAAACTAAGCATAGAATGCGCGGACGAGGGCGTCCGCCTTGCCATCAGTTAATAAATCCAACACTTTTGCAATTACCTATATTTATAAATCTATTTCCCGGCTGTTAGCTGTCCGGTTTTAAAGAAACCGGGATATATTCAACTATCAACAGACTTTAAAAATAAAATGGAAAAAATAGAACTTCTTTACGAAGGTAAAGCCAAGAAGGTCTGGAAGACCGAAGATCCCGAATTCGTCATCATCGAATTTAAGGACGACGCCACAGCCTTCGACGGTGCAAAGAAAGGCAAAATCGCCGGCAAGGGCGAAATCAACTGTGCGATGTCAACTATACTCTTCGAGTATTTGGAGAGTTACCATGTTCCGACGCACTTTGTGCGCAGGATAAACGCCACCGAGATGTTGACTAAAAAGGTCGAAATCGTGCAGGTTGAGGCTGTGATGCGCAATGTTGCCGCCGGCTCGCTGGTT
>VGIO01000157.1 GCA_016867855.1 Calditrichota bacterium | reverse complement strand
GTGTGAGTCAATCTAATTTTCGTCGTTTAAAAACCGCGTAAAAAAGCGTTTAAAAAGCGTTTAAAATCAAAAATTGAAAAAATATTGAAAATTCTGATAAAACTTGCCGATTTATTAATAAGGATTTGCTGAATGTTACATTAAAATGCATAGATTGGCAAGGCGCGCGCCCCCGTGCGCCGACAATATGGGCTCAATAAACGACGGACGAGGGCGTCCCAGACTGTCTGAAAATGCCGGTTTCCGCTGCCGACCCGCCGTTGTCGGCAGCGTATCTATTGGAAGGACAATGTTTTGCCGTTGACTACGGCGAGTCGACAGCGGGAAAAATGGCATTCTCAGACAACCTGGTCCGACTTGCCATCGCTAACAAATCCAACACTTTTGCAATTAACTCAGACTTAATTTTATTCAATTAACGCAATCAAACACGCTATCGCTTGAATATGCGTTATTTATTCTTATATTTATAAGTTATATCTATTTAAAATAGAGGTTTGGGGATGTCCCCCGAATCAAATGAAAATACAATCACGGCTTATTTCTTAGGCGGCGTTAGAATTTACCGCGGCCGGCGCGTCCTGACCGGCTTTGGCACCCAGAAATCGCTTGGTCTATTTTGCTACATCTTAGATAATTATCCGCATCCGATTTCGCGTGACAAACTGATGACTATCTTCTGGAGCGAATCACCTGAGGATCAAGCCCGCTATAATCTTCGTTTCGCGCTCTGGAATATTCGCAAGGCTGTTAAACTGCGCGAGGACGAGAGCGACCCGCTGCTCACAACGCGCAATGTCTGCCAAATCAATCCGGACTACGATGTGCGGATTGACAACCGCGAATTTATGGCTCTTCAGACCTGCCCGGATGGCATCGAACGCATTCAGCGCCTTGAAAAGGCTCTCGAAAGTTATCAAGGCGCTTTCCTGGATGGTTTTACTCTACGCAACCTGCTGGAGTGGGAAGATTGGCTTGCCAACCGTCGCGAAATTCTGCACCAAGCCTTCCTCAATCTTTCGACTGAATTCGGTGAGCATCTCTTAAAAGTCGGTAATCCGGACAAGGCGGCGGCTGTTTTTATGCGCGCCTTGACCTTCGACGCGATGAACGAAGGCGCCCATGCCGGCTTAATCCGCGCCTATGCCGACCAAGGCCGCTTTCCAGCCGCCCTGCGGCAGTTCGATATCTATGCCGATGTCTTAAAACGCGGCTATAATGTTCCGCCACGCCCGGATATTGTCGAATTGCGCGAAGCGCTGCGCAACCGGACCTATGTTCCCTCGCAAAAAGAGCCTATCGATGTCATAAAACCGCTCGAAGCGCCGATGGTCGAACCGGAAGCGATTCCAGATCTGCCATCCACAATCGAACATACAGAACTAGTCAAGCCTACGCTTCCTGTATTCGAGGATGAAGTCGTCGCGCCGTTTGTCGGTCGCACAAAGGAATTGGATGAATTGGCTCGCATCGTTCAGGAGGTTTCCGCCAGGCGGGGTATGGCTTTGATAATCACCGGCGAGATGGGCATCGGTAAGACGCGCTTGTTCAATGAATTGTTGAAAATGGCTGGGACAGACTATTTTATCGGTTTCGGCGAGGCGCAGGAAGCGGAAGGCTCTTTTCCTTTCGAAGGTTTGCTGCAGGTATTCGATTCGCTTGGATCCGACGCCCGGCTGCCGGCCGAGTTGAAAAGTGATTTAGCCGACTTGTCCCAGTTGCGCTTTGCTCATAGCGATGTCGCCGGTGTTGGCGCAAGGCTTACCGAGCGCCTGCGTAAATGGGTCGTCAATTTAACCCAGCGCGCCCCGGTGATGATCGCCCTCGACGATCTGCACTGGGCAAGCGAAGCGCTGCTAACGGCATTTGCTTCCCTGGCACAGGAGACCAAACGGCGTCCGTTATTGTTGGTCGGCATCTTCAGGACTTATGAAGCCCAGTCGGAGTCGGCTTTGGGCGGGTCGTTAGTTACTCTTGCCCGCACCGGCCGGCTGCGCCGCATCGATCTTAGCACGCTCTCGCTGGATGAAACTTCTATGCTCATCCATACTCTCGCCGCCGAAGCCGTTGAGAAATTTCAACCTGAAGAGATGGACCGTCTTTGTCGGTTCTGCGAGGGAATTCCGTTATATGCGATTGAGGTTGCCGGGGCGCTGCAGGAAGGCGAGACCGATTTTGTGCGCAGCCCGCGGCTGGAAGACCTGCCCGAATTTGCCGTCTCGACCGATAAATTAGTTCCGGCTTTGATGCTCAAAATCGCGACCTTGAGGTTTCAATCGCTGGATCCCGAGGCGCGCGAATTAGTTAAAATAACATCCCTGCTGTTGGGCGAATTCAGTCTGAATCTATTAGGCAAACTATTTTCTCTCGATTGCGACCGCTTGGAAGATATCTTGGTCGAACTTGAACATCGAAATATATTTCAACATCAGGAGAAGGCGCGCGGCTTGATCTTCACCTTCAGCCATCAAATGCTGAAATTGGCTGTCTCTGAATTGATACCGGGATTGGAGAAGCGCCGCATTTATGCCCGCATTGCTCGAACACTTTTAGACTATCCTGAAGAGACGCGTTCTGAATCGATTGCTTTTTACCTTTACAACGCCGGGGAAAGAGCCGCAGCCGTGCCGTATTTATTGAATGGCGCCAGACTTTGGTTCAACGCCGGCGACCAACCCACCGGTGTCGGCTATGCCCGCATTGCCTATCAGACCGCGCTCGAATTATTCGACGAAGTGCCGGAACTGCTGCCACAGACCGTGCAGGTCTATGTTGAGCAGTTGCAGCGCCAGGGCAATTTGAAATCCGCCATCGAAGCGCTGAATAATACGATCGGCAAAATTGAGGCTGGGAAATTCATTCAGGGCCGCACCGACCTGCTGGCAAAGCGCGAGGAGTTAAAGAAACTATTACAGCGCGAGCCGGACCGCTCGCGGCGCGACCTGCCGCTGTTGGCATTAGTCGCCACACGGCGAGCATTAGCGAATGTGAAATTAATGCAGGGCGACCCCATCAGCGCCGAGTCGATTTTAGACCAAGCCGAAAAAATCCTCGATCTGCTCAATTCACCCCCGGCCGTGCGTGAAACCGGTATGATCTTCCTCGTGCGCGCTAAATTGCACCTCTATCGCGGACAAATCGACGAATGCGTCCTGATGACCGAGAACGCAATGGAACTGCTCAAACGTTACGGCTCCGAAGCCGATGTCGAACAAGCGATGGCTATCTGCAGCGAAGTCCGGGCGAAAAAAACTTGCGAGTGATGAAGTGAGAAACTGAGAAAGTAAGAAAGTATTAGATATAGTGGCCATCTAGCTTGCTCACACCTTACTTGCTTACGTAGCGACATTATTCTTTGCGTATGTTTATATATGTCATCCTGAACGAAGTGAAGGATCTCGTCCCCATTTATCCAGACGAAATGCTTCACTGCGTTAAGTATGACGCCCGCGAAATATGCGAACTGAATTATGACTCTGTGTATAACTTGCCAACTTATCAACTTACCAAAATGAATACCCATATCTCAATTCATTTTCTAATTCTAACAACTATCTCCATATCAAGTTACGCTGCGCCGAAGATTTCGAACAACGCTATCGTGAATGTCCGTCCCGATAGTTTAAATCCGCATAAGACAAACATCAGTTTCGATTTGGACGCAATTGCAACCGCATTTAATCCCGGCAGCCGTCAAAATTCAGAATTAGATTTAAATTCCGTTGAAGGCGCGCTCATCGCGCCCAATAAATCGACTTTGCCGATGGTTAGCCGCTTTGTCATCGTGCCGCCGCAATCGGCTGTCGAAATGTTTTACAAGGCGGAATCCGACCAGCAAGGCGATATTTCAAATTTGTATCCGCCGTCAGCAGTTGAGATGAGCCAGCCTTTTATCATTCACGGCATGCGCTTCGTCAAGTTGACCGCCTATCCGATTCAATATGCTGAAGACGACGAACAATTCATCCACAACCGACGCATCGAAGTTCGATTATGCTTTAGTGATAATGAACCGCTCAATCCGGTTCGCTATCCTCATCGCCATAAGAGCCGTGAGTTTCGTGAATTTTTAGCGGCGTTTGCGCTTAACAGCCGCGTTTTGGAGCGGGACTATCCGCCGGAGGACGATGTCAAAGCCGGACATTATTTAGTCGCGACACATCAAAACTGCCTACCATATATCGCGCCGTTCATCGAATGGCGGCGCAAAGCCGGCTATCAAATGGACATTTTAAGCCTGCCTGATAACATCGCACGCAACTCGCGCGAGGTCAAAAACCGCATCCAACAGCGCTATGATGCCTATCTGCAGCGAAGGCTTGACCCGTTCGACCAGTTATTATTGGTCGGCGACCGCAGTTCATATACCTGGCCGCCTGCCGCCGGTTGGGTGTTGGAGGCTGAGCGCGGCGAAAGTGTTTGGGCTGTGCCGCAGCACGCCGATTATAAATATGCCCTTTTGGAAGGCGATGATAATTATCCCGATGTCGGCTTTGCGCGCTGGTGCGCTGGCGCGCCGGATATCCTGCGAATGTTCGTCCTGCGCACTCTGGCTTACGAAACCGAACCCTATATGGAAGATACAACCTGGTTCAGGCGCGGCGCGGCTTACTCCCAGCATTGGGGCAATAATGCCGAAACCGCCTGGCATATATCGATTGCTACCGCCGCGCGCTGGGCGGAAGCGGCTTTGCGCAGCGCCGGGTTCAACGATGTCCGCTTTTATGAGGATTACGAATGGGACCAGGACGGTCGCCGCGTAGGCGAATTTGAGCGCGAGGTCTTCAACGCTAAATCAAATCTGATGCTGGGACGCGCTGAAAGCCTCCTCTGGGCGCAGAGCCTCAATGGCATCGAAGCCAATAATGTCTTCCCGGTGCGCATCGCTTTGAGTGGTCACGGCGAATATGCCACTTGGTCCCTGTTGCGCGCCGGCGCCCCGGAACGCCTTAAAGGTCCGGTTGTCGCCTGCTGCAATTGGGGCGGTCCGCCAACCCTCCCCACCAATGCCGTCTGGATGGAAACTATCAACGGAATGTTGAATTATAACCTGTCCTATGGATGGGCGCGGACTTTGGCGGTTAATGTGTCTGAGCGCTATTTCAGCGATTTTGAGGTCAATTCGGTCAGCGTTTATGCCCACATCAAGACTGACAATGACTATTATGGCGACCCCGGATTAAAAATCTGGCGGAGTGCGCCGCTTTTAGTGCGAGCCGATTATCCTCACATTATCAGTCCAAATCCGAGGGCTTTCGTTGTATCTGTTGCACGCGCCGATAACGCCCGGCCTGTCGGTAATGCTATAGTTACGCTTTATGCTCCCGGCAATATGCCGGCTTTCGATGCGCCCGCTTATGCAGATTATAACGCTATGCAAAGTTGGAGTAAGAAAACCGATGCCGGTGGCGAAGCGTTCTTTACTTTCGATGACAATACTCGACTCGCGCCTAATACACCGCTATATGTAACTGTTACCGGCGAGGATATTAAGCCTTTCTTTGGTCAGGCGGTCATCGCCGCGCTGGATACTTCCATCCGATTGGCCGACTTCGATTGGGAGCAGGTTCACGGCAACGGCGACGAGGCGATTAATCCCGGCGAACAAGCGCGCTTGTTTATCGTTATTGAGAACGATGGTCTGGTGAACATCGATAATCTAACTGCAGCCATTAGTTCGCTATCGCCATATATTACGCTCGCGGGCGCTGCCCAGGTTGTCGTCGGCTCCGTTCCACGCGGCGAGTCGCGCCGTTCGCCAACCGGAGTTCTATTTAACATCGCGGCTAATTGCCCCGATGGTTTAGCGCGCCCGGACTTGCGTCCATCATTGAGCATCGACTTGATAGATGGTCGTCGCAACTGGCTTTCGGCGCTGAGGCTGGATATTCGCGCGCCATATTTAACGATTGATTCAAATCTAAACGGCAGGGTCATTCCCGAAGCCGAACATTTTCCGCTCAACATCGAACTGATTAATCGAGGACGTATTGCCTCGCCCGTTCTCCAAGCCCGTCTGGAAGCCTTCGGATTAGGCATAGGTGTCAGCCGGTCAAATGCTGTCTATCAACCTATTCAACCAGCGGCTAGCGGTGTTGCTGACGGTCCGACTTTCCTTGTAACTGCCGTGCGTCAGGCTGCGCCCGGCACACTCGTCCCGATGGGATTGATAATTTCTTCGGACAACATCATTATCGATACGATATTGTTTAAATTGCAATCTGCCGTTCCGGCGGCAAATATGCCCAGCCCGCCGGACGACTATGGCTATATCTGTCTCGATGATACCGACCGCGATTGGACATCGGCGCCGGTTTATGAATGGCTCGAAATCAATCCGCAGGACAACGATGTCGATGTGGCTGGGCAAACCTTGCCGTTCATAGGCCACTCGCCTTATGATAAGGGGGAGAATGTGATAATCGGGTTGCCATTCCGAACCGCTTTCTACGGACGCGAGGTTGACACACTTACAATCTGCTCCAACGGCTATATATGCCCGGGACGCCAGCCGCGTATAGTCGGCTTCCAGAACTTTCCCCTCGACCGCGGCTTCGGCGGTGCCGGTATGTTAGCGCCTTTCTGGGACCGGCTGCGCTGGCAGCAGAATTCACGCATTCTATCTTACTACAACGCCGAACAGGGCTATTTCTTAATTGAATGGTATAAACTGCGCCATTTTCATGACGGCCAAACCGACCTTACCTTTCAGGTTTATCTATATGATAAATCGAAATATGCGCGCGAGAGCGGCGACACTGATATATTGTTCCAATACAAATCCATCGCCAACATTGAGAACAACGAACCTGGCGGCGCCGACATTCCCTTTGCGTCGGTGGGAATTTCCAGCCCCGACGGGCGGAACGGCGTTAATTACACTTTTAGAAATACTTATCCGATAACTTCCGCGCCGCTGGCAAACCGTCGCGCGCTTTGCTTTACAACATCGTTGCGTAATCATAACGGCGTCGCCCGCGGTGTTGTGCGCGATGCCGCATCGAGGCAGCCAATTCCATACGCCGTCGTCAAGACACATTACGGCCTTTTAGATACGACCGACGAAAACGGACGCTATGAAATAACACGGCTCGTCAACGACCTGGCGGTAACTCTGACCGCTTCAGCGCTTTTATACTTCGATACTTCCCGCGCCAATATTGTCTTTGGAAATAATGCGGCGCTGGAAATCGACTTTGAACTTCGCCGCGACCTGCATATCGACTCTGAAACATTGGAACTGCCGGATGAATATGGCTTGGTCGTATTTCCTAATCCTTTTAATTCGCGTCTGACTGTTCGATTCGAACTCCCAAAACCGGAATATATCTCCATCCGGTTGTTCGATATATCCGGTGTAGAAACCGCTGCGCTCGCATCGAAAACTCTATCTGCTGGTGAGCACAGACTGACTTTGCCGGCTGACAATCTGCCATCGGGGATTTATCTATTGGCGCTTGATACATCTGATAGAGCGTCGATAAGGAAGGTTGTTTTAATTAGATAGCCGAATTCTGATATTATACCTTGCATCGGAAATAGTTTTATATTGCCATAAGTAGTTCCTGAACGAAAACACGGGATTTTGTCTTAGTTTGAGCCACTGCTGTCCAAAATAAATTTTGGACACTCAATCGCTCTTTGATAATTAATGATTTAGGACAGGCTTT
>VGIO01000156.1 GCA_016867855.1 Calditrichota bacterium | reverse complement strand
GAATGATGCAGTGAGAAGCGGGAATGATGCAGTGAGAAGCGGGAATGACGCAATGAGAAGCGGGAATGACGCAGTGAGAAGCGGGAATGACACTGTGGCAAGTCGGAATGACCCGGTAGCGAACGAGAAAGACATCGTCGAAAGCCGACAGCCAATAATTGTAAGCCAGCAGCCTAATTCCCAAAGCCTAAAGCCTATAGCCCAAAGCCTGGATTCCCGCTTGTGCGGGAATGACGCAGTGAGAAGCGGGAATGACGCGATGAAGAGCAGGAATGACACTGTAAGGAGTGTAAATGGCGCTACCGAAAGCCGACAGCCAATAATTGTAAGCCAGCAGCCTATAGCCCAGAGCCTAAAGCCTATAGCCCAGAGCCTGGATTCCCGCTTGCGCGGGAATGACACTGTGGCAAGTCGGAATGACCCGGTAGCGAACGAGAAAAACATTGTTAAAAGCCGACAGCCAATAATTGTAAGCCAGCAGCCTATATCCCAGAGCCTAAAGCCTATAGCCCAGAGCCTGGATTCCCGCTTGCGCGGGAATGACGCGATGAGAAGCGGGAATGACGCAGTGAGAAGCGGGAATGACACTGTAAGGAGTGTAAATGGCGCTGCCGAAAGCCGACAGCAAATAATTGTAAGCCAACAACCTAATTCCCAAAGCCTAAAGCCTATAGCCCAGAGCCTAAAGCCCAAAGCCCAAAGCCCAAAGCCGACTGAAATCGACCACAATAACAAGCCAAACGAAGTGAAGTGGAATAGTCCAAATCCACAAACAACTTCTGAAAATCCACCTCTATCGTTGGAAAGAATGCCGGATGTGAACATAAACAATGGAAAAGATGTTAAATGGATGCCATCGCGAGCGGTAAATGCTTTTCCTTATGATGTTAATGAAATTGTTCAAAGCGCCAGGCTGTTGTCCACTAACAGCGCACAATTTCTGACTTTGCAATTGCAGCCGTCGGCGCTGGGTATTGCCAGCGTTATGCTTCACCAGGAAGATGGGCGATTGCGTGTGCAGTTCATAGTTGAGGAGTCCAGCGCCCGCGAAGCGCTGCAAGCCAATTCCGCACAATTAAAGGATACACTCCTAGCGGTTGGAATGCAGCAAGTAACAATCGAAGTGCGTCAGACTAGTTCGGAACAAAAACCGATGGACTTTAGCGCGCGCGACAGCGACGAACGCAATGCTCAACAGGAACAATCGCACGACCGGTCCTATGACCACAAAGAATCCATACCAAACTATACGCGTCGCTACATCCCCCGGTCGCTCGGATATAATTCATTTGAATTAGTGGCTTGATAAGCGACAGTTTTATATAAATAATCCCTGACGGCAAATATTGCCGATGTATGTTTCTTTCAGTGATACTTATACGATATTTCACGCATTGATGTAAAAATATTTCGATTATTAGGTCAAAAATAAGCCTTTAATGACTTGGCGCAGATGTTGCTTAATTATAAGCGAAGCCAAGATCTAAGGCAAATGTTTCACTATCTATAGCGATGAATTCGGTCAATCCTGCGTCGAGCCTGCCGGTTGTAGGTGTCCAAAGCGACCCTCAAACGGCGCGAACCGACAGCAAAGAAGATTTTCTTAAACTACTGGTCGCCCAGCTGCGTTATCAGGATCCTCTCAATCCGTTGCAGGGTTCTGACTTTGCAGCGCAACTAGCGCAATTCTCGTCTCTCGAAGAGTTGCGCAACATCGGCGGCAAACTGGATTATTCGGTCGAGTCGAATATGATGCTGGCGCGCGCCGTCAACAACACTATGGCGGCAACACTCATAGGCAAGTCGGTGCGGGCAGTGGACGACCGAGTGATTTTCGACGGCCAAACGGCCGTCGATTTAAGGTTCAATTTATCCGGCGCGGCTTCATCGGTGAAATTGGAAATCGTCACTGAAACTGGCCAGATAATTCGAACTTTGACTGGCGTTAATCTTGCCGCCGGCGATAGCAGCATCGCTTGGGATGGCCGCGACACCCGCGGCAACCGCGTGCCGGCCGGAACCTACACTGCAAATGTATCCGCACAAGGTATGAGCGGAAATGCCGTTCAAATCCTTCCGATAGTGACCGGCCGCATTCAAAGTGTGCGTTTCGAGGATGGCAATCCGGTTATCGTGTTAAATGGCCGGACTATTCCCTTCGGTTCGGTATTGGAAATCCTCGAAGGACAAACGACACTAAGCGACAATACCAACCTGTTGGAACGGTTCTTAAGAGTAGTAGGAGACGAATAAATGGACATCGATCCTATCCGCCTGAATTACATTCAGCCGCCTCAACCGACCGCGCCGCCCTCTGCGCAGCCGGCGCTAAAACCGGGGAAAGCCCGGACTTCCTTTGCCGAGCAGTTGCGCAAGGCTTGCGATGAAGTCGGAGCAAGGGTAGAGTTTTCCGGGCATGCGCAAGACCGCGCCCAAGACCGCAATGTCGCCTTAACGCCTGCACAATTACAGCGTGTTGATACCGCCTTGGACGCGGTAGCCGCCAAAGGCGGCAAAAAAGCCCTGGTGATGCTCGACGACCTTGCTCTCATCGTCGGCGTAGATAGACGAACGGTCGTTACACTTGTAGATGGCGCGCACTTGCGAGAAAATGTCTTTACGGCCATAGACGCGGCGGTTATTGCTTGATAGAATGGAAAATGGAAAATGGAAAGTAGACAGTGTAAGTTGTAAGGCGTAAGGTGGAAGTTAGAAGCGTGGCAAGGCGGACGCCCTCGTCCGCTGATGAAATTGTAAAGGTTGAGAAAATCTAAATTCTTAATTCTTAATTCTAAATTAATAAATAATTCATCAACAACCGGAACGAACAAAACAGGTTGGACCTCATTAGAGGAGACCTACTCCCGCCGAACGAACGAAGCGGGGGCGTTCCAAAATCTATGGAGAAATCCCTATGATGCGGTCACTATACGCGGGCATTTCAGGCCTGCGTAACTTTCAGACGAAGATGGACATCATCGGCAACAACATCGCTAATGTGAATACCGCTGCTTTTAAAGGCAGCCGCATTACCTTTGCCGAGACCATCGCACAAACATTGTCCGGCGAAATCGCGCCTTCGGGCGGACTGGGCGGCGTCAATCCCATCCAAATCGGACTCGGAATGAAGACCCTGTCGGTTGACACCAGTTTCGCGCAAGGTTCGATGGAGACCACGGGCAATATGACGGATATGGCGATACAAGGCGACGGCTTCTTTATGGTGTCGGACGGGACGCAAAACCTTTACACCCGCGCCGGCTCCTTCCACCTTGACGCCAACGGCAATTTAGTTACCTCCGGCGGACAAAAAGTATTGGGTTATGTTCCCGATACGGTGAATATTGGAGTATTGGACAGGTCGGCGGCGCGAGCGATTCAGATTCCGCTGGGCAAGCGCAGCCAAGCCAAATCCACCGGCGAAGTCCAACTACGCGGCAACCTCGATATGCATATGAGCACCTCGACAGCCTCGCTCATCGACGCCGGCGAGACCGGCATCCGCAATGTTTCCGGCAAAGCCCGCGACGGCGTCGGCGGACGGCATAGCGTGGAAATCACCGGCGTTAATGCCACCCAAAGCACCGGAACGGGTGAGGTTCAAGGCCTTCGCCTGACCGATACTTTACGCGCGCGTAATGTAGGGGATGTTGCCGGTTTTACCTTAATAGTCGATGACGAACGTTCGGTGCGTATAAGCGGTATCACTCTCGACTCGACCATCAGCGATCTGTTGCAAGCCATCAATTCGCAGGTTGCCGGTGTCAAAGCCGAATTAGATGAAGACGGTGCAATTAAAATCACGCGCCTCTATTCAGGCGACGGCAGCAACTTTAACGTCGAGCTTCAGGATGGCGGAACGTCCGATATCGTAGCCACTTTAATCGACGATGCCGGAACATTCCGGGTCAACAACGGCACAGCCTCGACCTTGGTCGCTACCGACACTTTCACGCTGAACTCCACCGGACAGACGATCGTTCGCGCGCTGAACTTAAGTGTGGATGCTCGAACCGGCCTGGTGAATGGTATCAGCGATCTGGGCGGCGGCGGTATATTCGTCAATGCTCCACTGGGACTTGAAGCCGGTATTGCTACTATCGACACCGCCGATACAAGTCATTCATCTTCGATTTTCGTCTATGACTCGCTGGGCAACACGCAAAATTTGACGGTTAATTTCACCCGCACCGAGACGCCCGGCACCTGGCGCTGGACAGTCGGCTTACAGGAGCCGGCGGTGATGATCGAAGGCGGCAGCGGACTGATTTCCTTCCGTGAAGACGGCTCGCTCGAATCCTTCACCTATGACGGCAATCTGAACCATATGACCTTCAATCCCGGCAGCGGCGCTCAAAATATCGACATAGCCTTCAATCCCGGCTCCTTCGGCGGCTTCGACGGTCTGACCCAGACCTCGTCCTCGACCACGGCGATGGCGACCGGTCAGGATGGCTATGGTCCGGGCACATTGCAGGGAATCTATATCGACATCAACGGGCAGATATTCGGCAATTACTCGAATGGCAAGACAGAAATTCTGTCGCAGGTGTTGTTAGCCAACTTTACCAATCCACAGGGATTGGAGCGCGTCGGCGATAACCTCTACCGGCAGACGACCAACACCGGTCAGCCGCGCGTTACCGACGCCGACCAAGCCGGCGCGAAAATCAACGCCGGCTACCTCGAAATGTCGAATGTTGACCTGTCGCGCGAGTTCACCGATATGATTTTAGTGCAGCGCGCATTTCAAGCCGCAGCCAGAGTCATAACGACATCCGATAGTTTATTAGACGAAGTAACCCGCTTGAAGAGATAATCGTAGGCTTCAGTAAGTAGGCTTTAGGTTTTAGTAATAAAGCCTAAAGCCTTATGTGTAGGACTCTATTCGCTAACCCGCTGTGGTTGACAGCCGAGAACCGCTGCCGACCCGATAGCAGGCATTAAACCGCTGCCGACCCGCCGTGGTCGGCAGCGGAAATTTCTAATTTACAATGTTCTGCCAATGACTACGGCGAGTCAACGGCAGGTAAAAATGTCATTCTCATTTAGACCATAAAGCCCAAAGCCTAAAGACTAAAGCCTATAAGGATTTTAATAAATGATCGAAGTTACCCGGCTGGATGGCCGCCAAATGGTCATCAACGGAGACCAGGTCGAGCGTATCGAGGCGCTGCCGGACACTATTATCAGCCTGACCAGCGGCCGCAAGGTCATCGTGCGCGAATCGGTCGGCGAACTTGTGCAGCGCCTGCTGCGCTTTCGCTCGCAGCGTTTCGACGCCGGCGCCCTGCCGTTGACGCTGGATTTAATGCACGCAATGTGACACCGATAAATCGTTCTGCTAAAGCCAACTCAGTTCAAAGTGCTTGAAACAATTCAACTTGACCGAACGCCGGTTTTAACTCGCCGCAGTTCGCCGGTAATGGACTTGACGACCATCGCCGGTATCCTCGCTGGATTGGGATTAGTGATAGGCGCTATAATCGCTGGCGAAGGCGCCGGTTTCTTTTTTAGTTGGCCTTCGGTGATGATAGTCGGCGGTGGAACCATCGGGGCGACGCTTATTAATTATCGGTTCAGCGATATGGTCGGGGTCTTAAGCGTCTTGCGCAAAGTGTTCACCGGCGTCGCGGTTGACCATCGAGCGACGATAGACCTGCTCGGAGGCTTAGCTGAAAAAGCCCGCCGCGAAGGACTGCTGTCGCTCGACCGCGAACTTGAGAAGATCGACGATAAATTTATGCGCAATGCCGTTCAATTCGCTGTCGATGGCACCGACCCGGAAACGCTGCGCACGATCTTCGAATCGGAACTGGCCAGCCTCGAAGAGCGCCATAAACTCGGACAGAATATCTTCTTATCGATGGCTTCGTTTGCGCCGGCGTTCGGGATGATAGGCACTTTGATAGGTCTCATCAAGATGCTGCAATCGCTCGACGACCCATCCAAACTCGGCTTCGGGATGGCGACGGCTTTGATAACGACTTTCTATGGCGCGCTGGCGGCGTATTTATTTTTTCTGCCCATCGCCGGCAAATTAGCCAACCGCTCTAAAGAGGAGATGCTGGGCAAAGAGTTGATTTTAGAAGGTGTGATTTCGATTCAAAATGGCGATAATCCGCGCATCGTGCGCGAGAAATTGCTGACTTATATCTCGCCCAAACATCGCAATAACATATAGTCGTGCAAAGGAAATTCCCCTGCAGCAACGTGCCTCAAAAAAACCGGAATTAAAAAAAGACACTCCGCAATGGATGTTGACTTATGGCGATATGATGTCGCTGCTTTTGTGCTTTTTTATTGCGATTGTTTCATTTTCGACGATAGAGGTCGCCAAATACCGCGCTGCTATGGGTTCGTTTCGCGGCGCGCTACAAAGCCCGTGGACAAAGAGCGATCGGTCCAACAGTCCCATCAGCGAGCCTCTGCCTTCGCCGCAGCAGAACGCGGCGGAGGCCGAAGAGATTGAGGAGGCTGCCCAAAGCGCCGGCTTGACCGGCGTCGAAATGCAGACTTCGCCGGAAGGCGTGCGAATTATTCTATCGAGTCCGGTAACCTTTGATGAAGGCTCGGACGAGTTGAAACCGGCGGCGACAATTTTCTTGACTAATTTGGCGCGGATGCCGGTTGTGTCGCGCGTGCAAGCGGTGATGATCGAAGGACATACTGACGACACGCCGATTCATACGGCGCGTTTTCCCTCGAACTGGGAATTATCCGCCGCGCGTGCGCTGAGGGTCTTGAAACTGTTTCAAAGCGAAGGCGCGCCGCCGGAGCGGCTGATGGCGGTCGGTTATGGTGAATACCGCCCCCGCAAAGCGCTGCCCAAAGACGCCACGCGTGAACAGAAAGAGGTCAACCGCCGGATTGAGATTTTTTTAAAAGTCCGCGAGGCGGGCGGTTTGTTTTCCAAAATTCCTTCACGGAATGATGAAGGCTGGGGAGATTAAGTATATTCACAACGGATTAAACGGACTCTGTTAACCTTCGACTTTTCAACTTTCTAACTTTCTAATTTTCTTATGAATAAACCGAATGTCGAGCGCATAGCCGTGCCGGAGTCGCAAGCGGTGGATAATCCGCCGAAAAAGAAAAGTCCGCTGGTGATGATAATCATAATCATCGCGGCGGTCGGTTTGGGCGCGGTCGGCGTTTGGAAGTTTTTGCCAACTGGGCATAAATCCGGCTTCAGCAGCGATGCGGACAGCATACGACCGCCACGCGAAACGCCAACTTTCGGTGAAGTGTTTCTCATCGAAGATCTTATTATAAATCCGGCTGGCACACGGCGGGTGTTTATGTGTTCGGTGGGATTGGAAGTTGCCGATGCGGAGAAGGTCAAAGAAGTCAAGCGCCGTGAATCGTTGCTGCGCGATAATCTGCTGACGCTGTTCTCTTCGCAGTCGATGGAAGTGCTTTTAGACATCAAATACCGGCAAGCCTTTCGGGCGCGGGTCAAGAAGATAATGGACTATCAATTGGGCGAAGGCATCGTCAAGCGGGTCTTCTTTGAAAAGTGGGTGCTGCAATAATGGCTGTAATAAAGTCCATCCATCGAGCTCAACGGCTTAAAGACGGACATTTTCACTATTATCTATCCGAAGAATGAGTAAAATTCTCACTCAAGAAGAAATCGACGCACTGCTATCGACGGTCGGATCTGGTCCGGGCGGTGAAGCCGGTGCAGGGCGCAATGTTCAGGTCTATGATTTTAAACATCCCGAGCGCATATCCAAAGACCAGATGCGCACTCTGCGCACTATCCACGATAACTTCGCCCGTATGTTCGGCACATCG
>VGIO01000155.1 GCA_016867855.1 Calditrichota bacterium | reverse complement strand
TGATTTGCCCGTCGACGCGCACTTTAGGCGTCGAACCGCTCTTGATGTGCAAGTCCGAGCCTTTCAATTCGACCATTCGCTTCAGAAAGCGGTCGATGTCGCGCACATAATCATACTGCGGCACAGTCCGGCTGGATTGAGTCATTTCCGGTTGGTTTTAAACAGCGATTTATTGCGTATTCGTGTCTTAGTGTGAGATTTGAATTTAATTTATCCATTTATTTTAATCATAAATATATAAAAATGCAAATGCTCAAGTCGAATATTCGATTTATTATTTTAGTTTCTTATTGCCCTACCCATCTAATTTTAAGATTAAACAATCCAAAACAAAAAGGCGAATGAATCATTCGCCTAATAACATTGATGTCAGTAGCATTATGAATTTTAACTTTCAATCTGTCTTCATTTCAGCGATAATTTCATCGAACAACTTTCCTGATACCACTGGGTCGGCTTTGCCGCGCGTCTCTTTCATTATCTGTCCGATGAAATAGCCTTTCAATTTCGCTTCGCCACCAAGATAGCGGTTCAGTTCTTGCTGGGACCGGGCGATGACGCTGTAAATAACTTTCTGCAAGGCTTCAGTGTCCTTGACCTGTTCGAGTCCCTTCTCGCGCATAATGGCTTCCGGGTCGCTGCGTCCGGTGCGAGCCATCTCTTCATAGATGCTCTTAGCCGCCAGCGTCGAAATTCGTCCTTCGGCTTCCAACCTTGCCAAATCGATTGTCGCTTGAGCCGGCGCGACAAATCGCTCGCCGCCGCCCAACTCTTTGCGCCAGCGCAGCGCTTCTCCGACGACCCATCTCGCCGCGCGCGGAACATCCGCCGGCAAGTCTTTCAGCACAGCCTCGAAATAATCTGCGATATCTTTTTCCGCCACAAGAACTTCAGCATCATCGCTCTTGACGCCCAATTCAAGATAGCGCTGCATTCTCGTCCACGGCAATTCAGGCAGAGCATCGGTCGTCTGTCTCAATAGCACGTCGGTTATTTCCAATTCGACCAGGTCGGGATCCGGAAAATAACGATAATCCTGCGCGCTTTCCTTCGAACGCATAAGCCGTGTTTCCTGACGGTCAGCATCCCAAAGCAGTGTCCGCCGCTCGCTCGTCTCGCCGCACTCAAGCGCTGTCCGCTGACGTTCTATCTCATACTGAAGCGCTTTTTCTACGCCGTGGAACGAATTGAGATTTTTTATTTCGACTGGTATCCCCGGCTCATCGCCGACGCGCGCTACCGACACATTGGCGTCGCAGCGCAGACTACCCTCCTCCAAATTGCCATCGCAGATGCCCAGCCAGCGCACCAACCGGCGAATCTCCTGCAAATAGGCGTAAGCCTCCTGCGGCGAGGCTATATCCGGCGCCGAGACGATTTCGACGAGCGGCACGCCGCAGCGGTTGAGGTCCACCAGCGTCCCTTCGATATCGGTGTGTATCGACTTGCCGGCGTCTTCTTCCAGGTGAATGCGGATTATGCCGATGCGCTTCTCGCCGAATTGCCCCCTTATCGCGATGCTGCCACCGGCGCATAGCGGCATATCGTATTGGGAGATCTGGTAGCCTTTGGGCAGGTCGGCATAGAAATAATTCTTACGGTCGAATTTAGTCTTTCTAGCGATAGTCGAACCGACCGCTAGTCCCATTTTAACCGCCATCTCCACGGCGGCACGGTTCGGCGTTGGCAGCGCTCCCGGCAAGCCTAAACAGACCGGACAGGCGCGGCTGTTGACAGCCGCCCCATAAATAGCTGCACAGCCGCAGAACATCTTCGTCCGCGTGAGCAATTGGGAATGGACTTCCAACCCTATGACAGTGTAAAATTGCATCGGTATTTTTCTTTTACACAGTGAGGGAGAAAACGCGAAAATCACATTCCACGTTCTTTAACCTCTCAACTGTTATAAGTTATAACTTCTGCCTTCGCTTGTCAAGTCTTTTCAAAGCATTCATTTGAGGATATATCCCTAATTCGATTATAAGACCGGCGCTAGGCGCTCTGACGCCTGCGTAGGCAGGAGAGAGCCTCATTCCCATTTGCTAAAACGAGATGCTTTCCCATACCTACACAAGGCTTAGCATAACATTGCGACAATCCGAATCTACTTCCAATGCAATGTATATTTAACTTAAGATGCGTTAGATTGATTGGACGCTCATTCCGGAATATTTTAAATGTATGAGCCAAACTGTCGCCAGTCTATTGCCTAAAGCAATGTAGTTTATTAATTTAATCTAGTATGTTCAACAAAGAATCTCGACTGAAACGACATAACGCCGCCAAGCAGAAACGCTTGTCCATTAAACGAATTCCGGCTGTTAGTCGATGACCATTGGTATTCTCGCATTACAAGGCTCGTTCGCGCTTCATAGAAGTTCGCTTGAGGCTTTGGATATCGCCGTCGTCGAAGTTCGCAAAACCGAACACCTCGCCGGACTGCAAGGCATCATCATCCCCGGCGGCGAATCGACGACCTTTCATTTGCAGTTGACCGAAAGCGACCTTGGCGTCCAGCTGAAAAGCGCCATCCAAAACGGCCTGCCGGCTTGGGGGACCTGCGCCGGCGCAATTCTTCTGGCTAATGGCGAAGGTCGTCCCCAGCCGCGCTGGAGACTTGTCAAAATCGAAGCGGTGCGCAACGCTTACGGCCGACAGGTCGATTCGTTCATCGCGCCGCTCGACATCGAAGGGTTTGAAACAGCTTTCGACGGCGTCTTCATCCGCGCGCCGAAGTTCCGTTTGCTTGACGATGGCGTCTCGGTTCTTGCCCGGCACAATGGCGACCCGGTACTGGTCGCGCAAAAGAACATTATCCTCACATCCTTTCATCCCGAACTGACAAACGATTTGCGTATGCATAATTATTTTATTCAACGTTTCTGTCGCTCCTGATTTAAAACATAAAAACCAATGCTTGCAGACCGACGCCTGCAGAACTAACCATTCATACAGCCGGATGCCGCCCAGATTAACTGAGAATGCTATTTTTCACCACCGTTGACTCACCGCAATCGACGGCATTTTCTGCCGCAGCGTATCCCCACGCTGCGGATAAGCGGCAGGATGGGGACATCCTGCCGTAAGCAACTCAAACTATGGCAAGACGGATGTCCTCGTCCGTCGAAAAACCGTGCAGAGAATGCGGCGGACGGGGGCGTCCGCCTTGCCATCAGTTAACAAATCCAACACTTTTACGATTACCTCAATCAATAAGGAATAAATACTATGATAAGCCGTCAGGAACTCAAGAAACTGGCGTCGCACACTTTGACCGACGCCTATTTCGTCAGTCTGTATCTAAATGTTGACCCAAAAAACAATCCCAAAGACGATTGGCTGCTGCACTTTAAAAATCTATCCAAAACTACCCCTGCCAATTTGCCGGCCGCCGAGCGGCAGCAAGTGAATCCTGATATTGAACGTATCGAGAAGTATTTATATGACCGACCGTCCGAAACTAAACGTGGGCTGGCGCTGATAAGTTGCGCCGCGCGCAATTTCTGGTGGGTCTATCACTCAATGGTAACCTTCCGCAATGATATGGTCATCAAGCGTGAACCATATATCAAACCTTTGATGCAACAGATTGACATTTACCAGCGGTATTTAATCGTGGTTATAAGCGGCGAACAGGTGCGATTGTTCATCGCCGGTATGGGTATGATGGAACCAGTGTTTTATGTAACACGTCCTGAAGTTTCCTTCGACCGAACACGCGACGGCAACACCGGGGATATGGGCGAACTGCGTGCGCAGCGCAAGAAGGAAACCTCTGAACGAATGATGTTCAAAGGCGCGGCGGCTGCCATCGCCGACATCGTCCAATCCGAACAGATTAAACGTATCCTGCTTGGCGGTTCGGAAGGCGCGCGCGGCCGCTTCAAAGATGTCCTTCCGACGCAGATTACAGTGCGCGTCGCCGGCGAGTTCACCGTCGCCGGAAATGCCGCCGAAAAGGAAATCCTCGCCCGCGCGATACCTGAAATGCGAAAAGTCGAAGAGCAATTCGAAAAGCGGGCGCTGGAAGAATTATTTCATAAAATAAGTATCGGCGGCGGCGGCGTGGTGGGATTGTCGGATGTGCTGACTGCGTTGCAGCAGGGCAATATCCGTAAGATGTATATTATCTCCAATGCGACCCAGCCGGGTATGGTCTGCAAGCGTTGCGGCGCCCTGACGCCGCCGCGCGAACATTCCTGCCCATACTGCGACGGTGAAATGCAGAAAGCGCCTTACATCTTCGACCATATTATCCAAAAAGGCATCGACCAAGGCGTGCGCATCGATATGATCGAAAACGCGCCGGAATTAGTCAAAGCCGGCTGCATCGGCGCGCTGCTCAGATATTAAGTGTATTAATCGATATGCAAAATCAGTTAATACTTAATAAACTGCAAAACAAATTCTAAAAACTTACAATAAAGTTCGAGACTAATATGCCTACTTTAACTATCAAATCTGATGAACCAGTCGTCGTTGTTCCTCTGCGAGAATACGAGGATTTGTTAGATACACTGGAAATCTTCACAGATCCGACTATTAAACGCGACATTGAGAAAGCACGTAAAGAATTTCGCGAAGGGAAAACGATTAGTCTGGAAAAACTCCGATCCGAACTTGATGCAAATTGAAATGGCGCAGCCGTGGAGTTATAAAATTAGGAGGGAATTAGTGCTGCTAACTATAAAACTCGGAGTAGAAAACATTGAAAATTGAACTATCTAATCAAGCCGAAAAACAGCTGAGGAAGTTATTTAAAAACAGAGAATTATATTGGTGTCTTAATGCTTCCTTAGATCAAATTGCAGAAAAACCATTAGCAGGTAAACTATTAAACGGCAGTTATAAAGATGTTCGTTCATTAAGAGTGGGTAAATTTCGTATTTTATACGAAATTCACAGTGGACAAATGTGCATATTAGTCATTCGAATTACACACCGAAAAGGAGCATACTAACGCTATCTACAAACTTTCCCGCATTGATATATAATTCAACGAAATCTCTGTGCTATACCGTCCACCCGATGCATGAGTCCACTATCAAAGCTGTAGTATTCTGGGCGGTGGTTGTATTCACTATCTGGGCGGTGTGGTGGAATTTGCAGAGCATTATTCTAACGACGCTCGCCGTAGTTTTGTTGATGGCGTCGCTGTCGTCGTTTTACCTGCCGACGATTTATACGCTCGATAAAGATGGCGCGCGTCTTAAGCGGTGGTTCATAGGGCGGGATATCGAATGGCCGCGCGTGCGGTCGGTCAGCGACGAGCGCGATGGATTGTTCCTGTCACCTTTTCCGACGAAATCGCGCCTCGAAAACTTCCGCGGGATCTATTTGCCATACCGTAATAACCGAGTTGAGATTATTGCAGTCGTTCGTTTCTATACACCAAACGCAGCCGGTTTGCCTGCAATTGATGATGATGATGATGACAAGGAGCAAAACAATTCCAAATTCAAAATTCAAAATTCAAAATTCAAAAATGTCAACCCCTTCGGTATTTGAGGCTTCGCTGACCGACCGCCAGCGGGAACTGGTGAGCAAACTTGCCGACCGTATCGTCCGCCTGCGGATGACCACACCGGCTATACTGTTTCTGGAGTCGGTGCGGCCGCTTAATTATGTGGGAAGCCAGGTGATGGTCTTCTTCGCACCGGTAGTGCGCGGCTTCTTCGGAATGCCGGAGTGGGATGAATTCAGGCTTATATTAGAACATCGCGAATCCATCGGCTATCTCTGCGACCAAATCGAAGCGCGTGAAGCTGTCCAAATGGAAGAAGAAGCCCGCCAAAAAGCCGAACGCAAAGCCGCGAAAGCAGCAGCAAAAACATCTAAATCCAAATGATAATGTTGATGGTGATGCTGATGCTGATAGTGATGATGAGAAAATTGATTAAATCCAAAATCCAAAATCCAAAATCCAAAATTATATGGAACAATATTGGAAAGACGCCATTTTTAAAGGTCTGACCGGCGTGTGGAGTTTCCCCAATCCGGCAACAGTCTTGGACGGCGTCGAGTTCGATTATGCCGGAAAAAATGCCGCAGGTCTGCCGCATACAATATGGCAGATAGCCAATCATCTCATCGAATGGGCGGATGCGGCTCTAAACGAAATCAAAAACCTGCCGGTCAAGGATTTCAAAGACACAAACTACTTCCCGGTCGAATCCGCACCGGCGAATATTAAAGATTGGGAAACGCTTCAGACGCGTTTTAAGGAATTGCCGGACAAAACTAAAGCGGTGTTGGAGTCGATGGACGAGACCGGCGCAACCTCCTGGGGCTTGACAAATACGCACGCCTTGCTGATACTGATAACGCACACCGCTTATCATACGGCGCAGATTGTTATGCTGCAGCGGTTGCTCAGAATTTACAAAGAATGAATGCAAACGACGGAATTGTCTATTTAACCGGCAGCGTCGAACTTCTCGACGAAGTCCAACCGCTCTGGGAGCAACTGGCGCAGTATCACGCATCAAAGACCAAAGTATTTACCGGCAGATATCAATCCTTTGGATTTGAGCGTCGTCGTCGAATGTTTATTGCATTGGCTCAGTCCGGCAAACTGCGGGTGGATTTAGCGCAGGTTCATAATTCATCTGCATCCATAAAGTCCATCCAGTCCATCGGCTACTGTGTGGACAGCATTTGGACTAAGTTCGACCGGACTATAGGCGAGGTCGAATCGTTGTTTGTCGAACCGGCTTATTGCGGGAGAGGCATCGGCGGACAGTTGATGAGACTGGCTCTGGAATGGTTTGAGAAGCATAAAGTCGAGACCCGGATACTCTATGTTGCCGAAGGCAACGAGGATGTGTTCGATTTCTACCGCAGGTTCGGTTTCTTTAAGCGCTCGACGCTGCTGGAACAAGTTAGGGAGAACCTTGCAAAATAACATCCAAAATCGAGATAAAAATGTATAAACGAATCCATATTCAGAACTTCAAGAATTTCAAAGACCTCGAATTGACTGACTTGAAGCGGGTCAACCTGATAGCCGGGAAAAATGCGTCAGGTAAAAGCGCGCTGCTGGAGGCAATATTTTTGCACAGCGGAGCGTATAATCCGGGTATATTCGCAGCTATTTATGAAATGCGAGGGCAAAAACTTTTTCTTACAGAATTTTTGAATGCAGGAACGCCTTGGGATTCGTTTTTTAGCTATTTTAACACATCTGATCCTATTTACATAGCTGCTGAAAATGATAAGTATGGAAATCTAAAAATATCTGCACAAATTCTAAATTCTGAAGATTTACACAAACGAGGTGATTTCATCACTTTACAACCAGAACAGCAAGCCTTTCTTCGCTCTAATTATGCAATAGAGTTAACGAGTTCAAATTATAATGGTGAATTGAAGAGTATAGCAATGTTAGGCCCCGGAGGTTATAAGCAATCTCCAGTTCTTCCGCCACCTTTTCAGACTGTCTTTATTACACCACGCACAGCGGGTGATTCAGATGACGCTCGGCGATTTGATATGCTTGTGGCGAAAGGTGATGACCATCTAGTTGTTAAGAATATTCGAATCTTCGAACCGCGTGTCAAACGTGTGGCTTCAATTACTGTAGGACAAGATACAAAAACCTTATATGCTGATGTTGGTCTAAAAGAGATGATTCCTTTATCGTTCGTTAGTGATGGAATAGCGCGTATAGTGACTTTTATAATCTCAATTACTCTGGCTCGCTCTGGTGTTGTAATCATCGACGAAATCGAAAACGGACTTCATTACAGTATCTTAGAAAAAGTCTGGAAAACCATCGCCCGAGTTGCCCGTAACTTCGATGTCCAAGTATTCGCTA
>VGIO01000154.1 GCA_016867855.1 Calditrichota bacterium | reverse complement strand
CAATTCATCGCTGATATCGTCCAATGGTGCTATGACGCCCATCCCGCCGGTGTTGGGACCCTGGTTGTCATCGAAGGCGCGCTTGTGATCGCGTGATGGCGGCAGCAACAAATAATCCTTGCCGTCGCAAATCGCCATCAGCGATATTTCCTGACCATCTAAATACTCCTCAATGACGATGGAGCTACCCGCTGCGCCGAATTTACCATCGACGAGCATCGCTCGCGCCGCAGTGTGCGCATCTTCGATAGATCGGCATACTAAAGCGCCTTTACCTAATGCCAAGCCTGAGGCTTTGACTACTATCGGCACGCCTTTTCTATGAATATAGTCCGCAGCCTGATTAAAGTCGCTAAATACGCGAAAATCTGCAGTTGAAATTCCTGCATTGAACATCAATTGCTTGGCGAAGGCTTTCGAGGCTTCAATTTGCGCGGCGGCGGCAGATGGCGCGAAGACTGGATAACCGGCTTGCATAATTTTATCTGCCAGTCCCGCCGCAATGGGGTCATCAGGACCGATGACAGTCAAGTCGAAACGTTCCTTGCGGATAAAATCGACAACCTCATTAAAAGCCTTTGCTGTCAATCCTCTGTGGTTGACAGCGTGTAGATTTACATTCCGTGCGATGCTTTCCGTGCCGCCATTTCCCGGCAGACAGGCGATTTGCGGGTTTAATTTGCTGCGGCGGCAAGCCCATACCAGAGCATGCTCCCGTCCGCCGGATCCGATGATTAGAACTTTCATTCCTCGATCCGATAATCGTGCATCACTTCTTCCAAAGTAAGTAATGTTATTTCGCCTTCCCCGCAGTTCTTAAGTCGATGGACTTCACTGATTGCGCCCTGCCCAAAACTGATGCCGATTATGACGCCGCGCGTCTTATTCTGCCGCTTGATAGCCGCTAGAAAATTGTCGATTACATTGCGTCCAATATGTTCCGACTTCTTGATTTGAACCGGATACTGCTTGAAGTATGTGAAGCCGTCGATGCCGAAGTCGGCTGTCTTACGCGGCGAAGCATAGCAATGCAGTTTCTTCAGCACCCAGGTCTGAAAATCGAACGGCTTCAAACGCAGGGCGTCATCGACGGTCGTCGGCATTCCAATGACGCGCGGTGTCACTGCTAATTTCCCCAGTCGCTCCTTGACCAGTTCGACAGCAGTGTAGGATATATCCACTCCTATCCACCGCCGGTTCAACTTCTGCGCTACCGCCAGAGTCGTCCCACAGCCGCAGAAACAGTCGAGAACGATGTCGCCTTCTTTAGATGCGGCTTTTACGAATATCTCAAGTAATTTCTCTGGCTTTTGCGTTGGGTAACCGAGTCGCTCTTTAGCGGTAGGATTGATTGGCTGAATCTGCCAGACATCATCCGGGTGTTTGCCTGCGGGATTAAGTTTATAGCCTTCATACACCTTGCTGCCGCGATAAGCCTTATACTTGCCGCTGGAAATCCAGCCCAAATCGGCGTCGGTATATGGCTGGCGCACTGCGTCCACATAGAAGTTGATTTTATCCGATTTGGCATAGAAATAGATATTATCGTGGCGGCGGCCAAAGTAGTTTTTCGACACACCGCCGCCGCGATAATACCAGATAATCTCATTCAAAAATCTATTAGCGCCGAATATCTTATCTAACAGAGTTCTTATCTGGTGTGATGCGTGCCAGTCGCAATGCACAAAGATTGAACCGTCCGGTTTTAGAACGCGCCATAATTCGCGTATGCGTGGATCCATAAAACTTACATAACTCTCGATGCCGCCTTCCCAAGTGTCCTCAAACGAGCGCCGCTCGGCTTCATCGCCCCAAATCACCGCATACTGCCGGTTGGAAAAGAACGGCGGGTCGATATAGACCAGGTCGATGCTCTCGTCCGGTATATGTTCCCGCAGGACTTCGAGATTATCGCCGCAGAAGAGGGTGTTGTCGTATTTCATAATCTAAATACTATGCCGATACTGATGCTAATGCTGAAATAATTATCAGCATTAGCATTAGCATCACTTAAATATCTTCACCTGTTTCTTTAAGTTATCGGATGAAATTCCTTTTATCGCAAAGAGTTCGTTGCGGATTTCCGCGGCACGCTCAAACTGGAGCTGTTCAGCGGCAAGTCCCATCTCTTTAGTCAGACGCTCAATCAATTCTTCCTTTTCAAATTCCGTCAGGACATCGCGCCGGGCTAATTTGGACGGTTTAAGCGTCCGTCCGTCGGCGGCTGCTGTTTGGATTAAAATCTCTTCGACCGACTTGCGGATGGTCGTCGGCGTGATGTTGTGTTTAGCATTGTAAGCGGCTTGAGCGGCGCGGCGGCGCTGGCTCTCCTCGATAACTTTACGCATCGAATCGGTCATCTTATCGGCATAGAAAATGACACGACCGGCGGCGTTGCGCGCCGCGCGCCCGGAAGTCTGCATCAAAGAACGTTCGCTGCGTAAAAAACCTTCCTTATCGGCGTCCAAAATTGCCACTAATGAAACTTCCGGCAAATCCAACCCTTCCCGCAGCAGATTGATGCCGATTAACACATCGAATTCCGCCAGCCGTAATTCCCGTAAAATTTCCACGCGCTCGAGCGACTGGACTTCGCTATGCAGATATTTCACCCGTATGCCGGCTTTGCTCAGGTAGTCCGTAAGATCCTCCGACATCCGCTTAGTCAAAGTTGTAACTAACACCCGCTCGCCCTGCTCGACCGTTTTATGAATCTCTTCCAAAAGGTCGTCGATTTGCCCTTCGGAGGGTCGGACATCGACCAGTGGATCCATCAGCCCGGTTGGGCGAATGATTTGCTCGACTACAACACCGTCGGACTTTTCGATTTCATAATCTGCTGGAGTGGCGGAAACGAAAATAACCTGATGCGCCTTGCGTTCCCATTCTTCCAGTGTTAGCGGGCGGTTGTCGAGCGCCGATGGCAGCCGGAAACCGTATTCGACCAGCACTTTTTTACGCGACTGGTCGCCACCTATCATGCCGCGAATCTGCGGCACAGCAATGTGCGACTCATCGACGATGAGCAAAAAATCCTTGGGAAAATACTCCAATAATGTGTAGGGTGTCTCGCCCGGTTGACGACCCGACAAATGACGGGAATAGTTTTCTATACCGTTGCAATAACCGATTTCGGCCAGCATTTCCATATCGTAACGCGTGCGCTGTTCAAGACGCTGCGCTTCCAAGAGTTTATGCTCACCGTGCAGGACAGCCGACCTTTCCTCTAACTCCGCTTTGATGGCAACCAACGCCTCGTTCAGCCGCAGTGGTGTGGTTATAAAGTGCTTGGCAGGAAATATTCCAGCACGTTTCAAGCCTTCCTGCACTTCGCCGGTTAGTAGATTGATTCGGCTGATGCGCGCTACATAATCGAACTCAAACTCAAGCCGAATGCCGTAATCATCATAAGCCGGATGCACTTCGACTACATCGCCCCGCACGCGAAAGGCGCCGCGTGCAAAGTCGATATCGTTGCGGCTGTAGTGAATGTCAACCAGTCTGGCGAGTAAGTTGCGCCGCTCAATTTGCTCGCCTAATTCAACGATTAACAACTGCGCTTTATAATCTTCCGGCGACCCTAAACCATAAATACACGAAACCGAAGCCACAATGATGACATCGTCCCGCTCCATCAGCGCCGTCGTCGCACGCAGCCTAAGTTTGTCGATTTCGGCATTTACGGAAGTCTCTTTTTCGATATATGTGTCGCTGGATGGGAGATAGGCTTCCGGTTGATAGTAATCGTAGTAACTTATGAAATATTCAACTGCATTATATGGGAAGAAGCCTTTGAACTCACCATAGAGTTGCGCGGCTAATGTTTTATTAGGCGACATTACCAGCGTCGGTTTGCCCCACCGGTCTATGACATTAGCGACGGTGAAAGTCTTTCCGGATCCGGTCACGCCGAGCAGAGTCTGATACTTTTCACCCCGCTGAATTCCATCCACCAGCGCATCGATGGCTTGCTGCTGGTCGCCGCGTGGTCCGAAATCGCTGACTAATCGAAAAAGTGATTTCATTTATGATGATGATAATAGTGATGATGATGATGATGATGATGATGATGATAATAATAATAATGACAAATCTCACCATCATGATCACCATCAGCATCACTTTATCGCTTGACCGCTCAGTCCGAAGAAATCCCGCATAACATAATTCGCAATCTGGGGATTTTCTTTTAACCGCCGCGTCGAGTAGGCATACCATTCGTCGCCAAAAGGCACATAGACTCGCAATCGATGCCCGGCGTCGATGAGGATTTTACGCAGTTCCGGCTCTACGCCGAGCAACATCTGAAATTCATATTGGTCAGGCTTGAGTTGCAATTGGTGAATGATGCGCAAGGCGTGCCAGACGACCTCCTCGCAATGCGTGGCGATGCCGACATAACAGCCGGACGATAACAATTCCTCAAGCAATAGTGCGAAATTTCTTATTATAACGGCACGCTGTTGGTAAGCCAGCGTCCGCGGTTCGCGGTAGATGCCTTTGCAGAGCCGCAGATTGGCTTTGACTTCCTTTAATTGTTGAATGTCTTTAATTGTCCGTCGCAGATAGGCTTGAAGGACGACGCCGACATTATTGTAATCCTGATGAAATTTATGATACATTCTGAGTGTCGCATCGGTGCAGGAATGGTCCTCCATATCGATACGCAGAAAGTTACCCTTTTCAGTTGCATGCTGGATAACTTCGCCAATGAGACTGAGACAGAAATCATAATTAATTTTCAGTCCGAAATGAGTCGGTTTTAATGATATATTGGCATTGACTTTTTCTCGGTTGATGGCATCAAGAATTTGGTGATAGACTTTAGCGGCGTCTTCAGCTTGTTGGCGCTTAGTTGTGTCCTCGCCTAACAAATCGATGGTTGCCATCGCGCCGGCGGCGTTTATGTTACGGGTTGCATTTATTGCCTCAGCGAGGGTTTTGCCGGCAATATAGCGCGACGCTACCCGTCCTACGACAAATTTGGGTATCACCGGCAGCAGACCGATGATTATTTTGTTCATCAACTCCATTAACTGTTTCCGTGCAGTAATTCAGAAATAGATATTTTTAATTTTACTATACATAGCGTTAAAATGTGCGTCACTCCTGCGAAAGCAGGAATCCAGTTAAGTATTGAAATATTAAAAACATATCTAGATTCTCGTTTACATAGGACTGACGATGGCTTATATCGTCGTGAAAACAAGATGGACTCGGACGAATTTCATCTAAAGGCTTCAATGCCTGTTAAACTTGAGCCTATAACGAGTGTATGTATATCGTGTGTGCCTTCGTAAGTATAGACCGATTCGAGATTTACCAAATGCCGTCCGGACTGGAATTCGTAAGTTATGCCGGCTGCGCCGAGTATATCGCGCGCCATTCGGGCTATCTTTAATGCCTGATAACAACCGTTGCGTTTGGCGAGCGATATCATCTGATGTGTGGCTTTGCCGGTTTGTTTGAGTTGCGCTAATCGGAAATTAAGCAGTTGACTCTTAGTAATTTCAGTCGCCATTATTGCGAGTTTTTCTTGCACTATTTGGAATGACGCAATCGGTTTATCGAACTGAACGCGCTTGTTGGCGTAGCGTCGGGCTTCATCGAAGCACGCCATAGCCGCGCCGACGACGCCCCAAGCGATGCCGTAGCGGGCTTGGCTGAGACAGGAAAGCGGCGCAGATAAGCCCTTTGCTTTGGGTAGCAATGCATCAGAAGGGAGATGAACATCCTCAAATACTAATTCAGAAGTAACCGATGCCCGCAGCGACCATTTCATCTTCGTCTCCGGCGCGCTGAAACCCGGCGTCCCCTTTTCGACTAAAAATCCCCGCACGACGTCGTCCAACTTCGCCCAGACCACCGCTACATCGGCGATAGTCCCGTTAGTTATCCACATCTTCGCGCCATTGAGGATATATCCATCGCCGTCTCTAACGGCTTTGGTCTGCATCGAACCTGGATCGGATCCGGAATTCGGCTCGGTCAGTCCAAAGCAGCCGATTAACTCTCCGGCGGCAAGTTTGGGCAGGTATTTGCGGCGCTGTTCCGCGCTGCCATAGCGGAAGATGGGATACATCACCAGTCCGCTCTGCACTGAGGCGAAACTGCGCAGCCCGCTGTCGCCGCGCTCTAACTCCTGCATCATCAAGCCGTAAGCGATTTCCGATACATTTGCCCCGCCATATTCTTCTGGCAGCGTCGGCCCAAACAGTCCCAACCGCGCCATTTCGGGTATCATTTGCATTGGAAATGTCCCTTCGTCGGCAAACCGGCCTATGACCGGCAAAACTTCACACTCGACCCACTCCCGCACTAGGTCGCGCACCATCCGTTCTTCGTCGGTCAAAAGTTCGTCGATTAAATAATAATCGAGCGCTTGATATGTTGTTTCCATTAATAATTGCTATTTTATCTTCATAAACTTAATAAATTAATCAAACTATGCTTATAAAGCAATTGCGTTCATCGATTTTCAATTAAACAATTAAAAGGGGCGGTTCTTTATAAAACCGCCCCTTAGAATTAACAACGGATTTAACAGATTATCGGATATGGTATCTGCCTCATTGTTTAACACGCGGTAGATGAAAGCGAATAAACTAAAATGCGAATATCCAGTCCACCGCGAGCATACTAAACGGATCGCGGTCGATCCAGTTTGCGCCGACTAATTTTTGCGCTTCATAAGAAGTCGTCTGATAAGTTACGACGAAATGCGCATTTGGCGGGCCATAAAGACAATCGAGACCGGCAATTAGAATAGACTCACCGCTCTTGCCGCCGAATTGACCGTTCAAATACTTCTCATCGGTAACCGGCGTGTAAGCGTCATAGCGGGCGATGGCTTTCAACTTCGGCATCACATAATAGTTGCCAAATACTGAAATAACCGAGGCGGTAATGTCATATTGGCGGACTCCGATGTTGACGACCTTATCGGGGAAGGATTTCTGATAATAGTCCAAGCCTAAGCCGAACTTCGGCAGTTGCACGCCGGCAAAAACACCCATCGCCGAACGGCTTTCGATGTTGGAATTGTCCAGCGCGTTATGATAGCCGGATTCGGTGTCGTAGGTCAATTCGAACACCAAATCCTTCCAAGTCGGGATAGGCGTAACTTGCGCTGCGAGAGCGGCTTTCTTATACATATCGCTCTCCGGGGTTCTGAAGCCGCCGCCGTTGGAGAGCAATAGATTCAGTGTTAAATGTGGTAACGGCTTAACTTTCCAACCGACGCCGAGGTCTGACGAAAGCAATGTTTTAAGCCCAAGTGCATCGCCGACAACGGTCGTTTGAATCATTTCGCGGCCGGTCAACCTCAAGGCGCGATAGCCCCAAGCCTCGTCGCAGCGGCCAACTAATGGATTGGGCTGCATCCCAAAAGTGAGGTGATTTTCGACCGGCGCTTTGAACGAACCGCGCACAAAGGCAAATTTCAAATAAACAGGCGGACCGAAGGCCGTCTCATATTCAAAGGTCGTGCGATAAGTCCACTTATCGTCGAGTTTTCCTATGGCGTTGAGTTGCGCCCGTTTGAGATAGAAGACATTGATTGTGCCGTTGCCGGCGTTGGCGTAAGTTCCGGTCGCCGGCGCCTGGGCGACGGCGTGCCAGTATTCGCCCCAGAATTGACCGGAAAAGACCGGCTTACCGCTGCAGCAATCTTCCGCGCCGATTATCGTGGTCGGAGTCACTGCTAAGGTAAGGAATAGTAAAAGTGTTGTAAACTGTTTCATTGTTGAATATGTTTATGTTAGTGGAAAAATTTCACAAAATAAGGAACGCGCCCGAAATAAAGCCTAATAAAAGGCAGACTTATTCGTCAAAATCTAAACTTACAGCGTGCGTTGACACCTGCTTCTTACC
>VGIO01000153.1 GCA_016867855.1 Calditrichota bacterium | reverse complement strand
GATGTCCCCATCCTGCGCCAGATAAAAACAGATTTTAAACCCGAAGAATAGAAACAACTTAGAAAATACGCACGATTTCCACAGGGAATGCCGGGAAAATATAAGTGAGTTCGTATATTTATCTACCCTATCATTCAAACCAATACATCCAGTTCAGAATGGCTTAACATATTAACCCTTGTATTATCTTGACTTACAATTCACCCAAATCCAAAACCAAATTCATCTTCTTCACCGGCGGGGTGGTGTCGTCGCTGGGGAAGGGGATTGCGGCTGCGGCGCTCGGAGCGGCGCTGAAAGCCCGCGGGCTGCGCGTAACTATAATGAAACTCGACCCTACATTGATGTCGATCCCGGCGCGATGAATCCCTACCAGCACAGCGAAGTCTATGTAACCGACGACGGCGTCGAGACCGACCTCGACCTTGGGCACTACGAGCGCTTCCTCGACATCTCGATGGGCAAACTCATAAATAAAGTGAAATCAATTTTCGCGCATCCGGATGAGGTGTTTCACTGGCTCAGCCTAATGCCGGTGAAAAGGCGAATTTACTTCCAAAGCGATGTATAAAAACTTTTCAATGACCTCAAAATGATGAAATGCTCGCCCAGGCTTAAAAACCTCAAGCCAACTATCTTGTATTATCACCTCGATATTTTTAAATTATAGAGCATTTATAAAACCAGCCTAACCAATATGCCAATCAAATTTCGACCTCTCATCGTTTGCTTGACGGCGCTTTGGCTTGTTTCGGTCGTTCGGGCGGAACTAATGCCGGCGCCGGGAGCCAAATCCGGCAAAGGTCCGCAGCGCATCGACCTGGCCGCGCCGAACATCCAGAACCGTGTGCACAGAGTCGGCAACATCTGGATAAACATCACAAATTGGGGCTTTTTCGGTAACTACTCTATCTGGGGCGGGCTGGGGATGGACGACCCGGAATATCCCGGCGAATGGGCGCCGCAAGCTGAATATCCGGCGAACTCTGGCGTGGAATATCTATTTCAAGGCGCGCTTTGGCTCGGCGCGATGGTGCAGAAGGAAGGTTTTGAGTTTCCGCGCGTTTCGTGCGGCACGGACGGCTGGGTTAGGCCGCGCATTAACGAGTTCTATCCGCCGGAAGGTCCGCCGGGCAGCATCGTCGAACGTTCGACGCGCCCGAATAACTGGAACCGCCTCGGCGAGTATGTAACCCATCCCGATGCCGTATCGGAACAAGACTTTATCTGTGTCTATTCGGATACTTTGACCGAAAATTTCTATGTCTCCGACGACCCTATCGACGGACCTCACTTTCCGCTGGGCATTAAAATCAGCCAGAAATCCTACGCTTGGAGTTATAACTACGCCAGAAATTTCATCATAATCGACTGGGAGATCGAAAACATAGCCGGCAACTATTTGAAAAACCTTTATGTCGGCCTTTATGTCGATGCAGATGTAGGCTGGACAGGCGAGCCGAACAATTGGTATACCGATGATATTTGCGGATTTCAACGCTTTTTCTACTATGAGCGGCCGGACGGCGTCATCGATTCGACCGTCATCAACACGGCTTGGATCGCCGACAACGACGGCCGGCCGGTATTGGTCTCATCGGGCAATGAATTCACCTGCCCGCATGTTACCGGCGTGCGCGTGCTGCGCGCGCCCAACCCCAAACTGCGCACCTCCTTCAACTGGTGGATTTCCAACTTCGACTCCGACCTCGACTTCGGACCGGCTTGGGAAGACGACGGCGCTCCAAGCGGCTGGACGAATGTCTTCGGCACGCCGATGGGCGACGCGCGCAAGTATTTTATCCTGTCCAACGGCGAGTTTGACTACGACCAGGTCTATGTGAACGACCAGACTTATATCACCAACCACCCGCAGGTCATACGCGACCGCTGGCGGCCTGAAGTTATTCTTGAGAGCCATAACTGGAAAGTGCCGGGCGTTACCGACCTCACACCAGCCAACTATGTCAACGACCTCGCCAACGGCTACGACACACGCTATTTATTATCCTGGGGTCCTCTAGGCATCTTCGACCATATTGACGAAGCCGGCAATCGAATATATCGGCTCAATCCCGGCGAGAAGTTCTCAATGACTATCGGCTATGTCGCCGGCGACAATTTTCACGACCGCAACAATCCGCAGCCGGATAATAATATCATCGACCCGGACTTATTCAGTTTCGGCTCGCTGCGCTATAACGCAGACTGGGCGGCGAAGGTCTATGATAATCCTATGATCGACACCGACGGCGACGGTTGGTTCGGCGAAGATGTCGGTAATGACGGGTTGTTCGCCCTGCAGGAGAACACGATATGCTATAAATGGGTGGGCGGAGTCAAAACCGAATTTTTATATGAAGGTCCCGACCCGGATGGCAGCGAAAATAACGGCCGGCTCGAACCAGCCGAAGACCTTTTGGAGAGACCGGAACATCTCGAATACACCCGCTCAAACGGGATACTCGACTTTGGCGATGGCATTCCCGATTTTCAAGGTCCGCCGCCGCCGCCAGTGCCAGAGCTAAAACTGCTCTCATATCCGGTTACATTGCATCGCGGCGCTGAAACCGTCGAAATTGGCATCGAGCAGCTGAAGCGCTGGGTGGTGCTGACTTGGAATCGCTATCCCTCCGAGTCGCCCGAATACACCGACCCATTCTCGCATGAAAGCGATTTCGAAGGCTATCGAATTTACTGCTCCAACACCGGTCAGGAGCAGGATTTTTCGTTTATGGACGATTTCGACCGCATCGATTTTGCCTATTTCAACCTATCGGATTCGATGGCGACATTGCCGGCGACCGATTCGACCGCCGCGCCGGACACTATCATCCTCGGACAACGTTATTATTTGCGACCGGTCAGACGCAATATCGGACTTTCCGGCACCGGCAATCTATATTTCAACGAAGTGACCGGCGATTATTATTATTTAATCCGCGATGCTCACCCGATGGTCCCTCGCTACTATTCAGTAACGGCTTATGACTTTGGCGACTACAAGACCGGCACGCCGCCGCTGGAAACCGCCCGCCGCGCCAATATGCTGTTCGCCGCGCCGTCCGGCAGCGACACCCAGCCGGTGATGGTCGTGCCAAATCCCTACCGCGTGGCGGTTGATTATACCCAAGCCCACGGCGGCGGGCTTTCCTGGGAGAACCGCGACGACGGCACGGCTGACTATTTCCCGCAGACCGACCGGCGGATGTTTTTTTACAACCTGCCGCGCCAATGTATGATTCGCATTTATACGCTGTCCGGCGATATCATAGCCATCATTCCGCACAATATAGCCGGCGACGCCAACTTTGGCTGGGTCGCTGAGTTCGCCGAAGCGTGGGATTTAAACTCACGCAATCATCAGCAAGTCGTATCCGGGCTTTACATTTTCACTGTCGAAGACTATACGCCAGCCAACAAAGGCAGGATTACGACCGGCAAATTTGCGGTGATTAGGTGAAATATTCTGTTTATTAATCCGCTATGGTTGAATACTAATAGCGCGCTGTCAACCCTCTGTGGTTGACAGCAGAAGAAATTTTTGCTTAACTGGGCAATAACGAGCATCGCCCATACGGACGAACCTTGTGTTCGCCTGAATTATTCTAAAATTACATCATAAATGTCCTATCTAGTTCTAGCGCGACGTTGGAGACCTAAAATCTTTGCCGATGTCGTCGGACAGTCGCATGTAGTTAAAACTGTCCAGAATGGTTTGCGGCAGGGCCGTCTGGCGCATGCCTTTCTTTTCAGCGGACCGCGCGGCATCGGCAAGACAACCACAGCGCGGCTGCTGGCGCGCGCTATCAACTGCCTCGGCGTTGGCAACATTGCCGGAGCCGCGCCTGCAAGCGGCGAACCCTGCAACGAATGCCGGCTCTGCGAAGCAGCGCTGAACGGACGCGCCATCGATGTCGTCGAGATCGACGCGGCGTCCAACACCGGCGTCGATGATATCCGGATTTTGCGCGACAATGTGAACTACACGCCCATCGAAGGCCGCGCTAAAGTTTATATTGTTGACGAAGTCCATATGCTCTCGACTAATGCCTTCAATGCCTTGTTGAAGACCTTGGAAGAGCCGCCGGCGCACGCCTATTTCTGCCTGGCGACGACTGCGCCGCAGAAAGTGCCGCCGACCATCCTCTCGCGCTGCCAGCGCTTCGACTTCCGCCGCGTTTCCGCCGCCGAAATCCGCAGCCATCTGGAGCATATCCTCAAAGCCGAAAATATCGAATATGACCTTGAGGCTTTGGACATCATCGCCCGTAAAGCGGACGGCTCGGTGCGCGACAGCCTGTCGCTGCTCGACCAGGTCATCGCCTTCGCCGGCGGCAGAGCGCTGCGACCGGATGTCGTCGAAGCCTTGGGCGAAATCCGTCTCGACCTCTATTTCAAAGCCCTGGAACTGGCAAAGTCGCATTCTATCGCTGAAGCCTTCCGCCTGGACGCCGAACTCGCCAACTTCGGCGTCGATGTGCAGGATTATTTATCCGGGCTGCAAAGCCAAATTATCCAGATTTTACAGGTCAAATCGACCGGTATCGAAAAAGCCGATGTTCTGCCGGAGTATCGTGAGGATTATCTACAAGCCGCGCGCAAATTCACCGAAGCGGATTTGATTCGGATACTCAATCTGACCGCGCAAGCCGAGGTCGATGTGCGGCGCAACTTTTCGCCGCGCCTGCGCCAGCAATTACTGCTGCTCAAATTCACCGCTTTAGAACACAGCCTTGATATAGCCGAACTCATCGAAAATCTAAAATCAGGAAAATCATCAGCCGGCGGCGCGGTTCGGACTGCGCCGAGCAAACCTGCGGCGTCAGTCCCGAGTTCGAGCAAGCCGTCTGCGGCAACCGCGCCGAGCGGTATTCGCCGGCCCGGGACCGATTTAGCCGCCGTATCGGCTTTGCCGGACAGCGGCGACAAACTTAAAATACCGGTTGAGGAAGTTGTGGCGACGGCGCAGAGCGCCTGGGACGATGTTTGCGAGCAAATTGCCCAGACGCATAACTCTTCAGGGCGCATCATCCAGTCCGGAGGCTATCCGGTCAGTTTCGACAATGGTGTTCTCAAACTGCATTTTATCGACGCGATGCATCTCGACCGAGGACAAGCCTGCCGACAGGCTTTGCAAAAGGCGCTGGCCGAGCGCGTCGGCGCTGTGAGGCTGGAGTTTGCCGTCGGTGAAGTCCCCCGCCGCGCTTTGAACCATAACGAAGAACTGGATCCAGCCATCGCGACGCTCATCGAACGTTTCGACGCCAAACCGGTGAATTGAACTGTGGTGTCAACTGCCGAGTTTAGACTGCGTTAGAGAGACGGCTAATAATCAGGCTATAACAACCATAATCGTTTCTATATAAAATCAATATAAAGGCAATTCAATGAAAGGTGGATTTGGAGGAATGGGGGGAATGGGAGGAATGCAGAAACTGCTCAAGCAGGCGCAGAAAGCGCAGGCGGATATCGCGCGCGCCCAAGCCGAAATTGCCACGCTGGAGGTCGAAGCCTCTGCCGGCGGCGGCGCCGTCTCCGCCATAGTCAATGGCTCGTTTGAGTTAGTTTCCATTAAAATCGACACAGCAGCCGTTGACCCAAACGATATTGAAATGTTGGAAGACTTAATCGTCGCAGCGGTCAACTCGGCTCAAGCGGAAATTCACAAACGGTCGGAAGAACTGATGTCCAAAGCCGCTGGCCCAATGGCCGGAATGATGCCGAGACTCTAAAGGGATGATGGATGAGGGATGAGGGATAAATTAACGGACGAATTGATAAATATTATTGATAATATTGCTTGAATAATCAGTCAAATTAGTCCACTTCGTCCACTAATATTCTAAATAATAAAAATTTGGTGCATCTATGCCAACAATGGTGACACCCAAGAACCGGTTGGGCATCGTCGTCGCTGGGGGACCGTCGCCGGGAATAAACAGCGTCATCTCGGCGGCGTCGATTTGCAGCCTGGTCGCCGGTGTGCCGGTGGTCGGCATCGAAGACGGCTTCAAATGGATAATGCGCGGCGACATCGACCATACGCAGGAACTTACCGTCGAACAAGTGAGCCGCATCCACTGGCACGGCGGTTCGCTGCTCGGCGCCGCCCGCGATAATCCGACTAAAGACCCGAAATACTTGAACACCGCCGTCAACTCGCTGCTGCGGCTAAACATCGACAAACTGGTTACCATCGGCGGCGACGACACAGCCTTCACGGCGATGAAGGTCGCCGAGATAGCCGACGGGCGCATCCGCGTCGTTCATGTTCCTAAGACCATCGACAACGACCTCGACCTGCCGCCGGGCATTAGCACCTTCGGTTTCCAGACCGCCCGCCAGGTCGGCTACGAAATCGTAAAAAACCTGATGATCGACGCCCGCACAACTTCGCGCTGGTTCTTCGTAGTCGCGATGGGCAGGAAAGCCGGTCACCTCGCACTGCACATCTCCAAAGCCGCCGGAAATACTTTGACCTTGATACCGGAGGAATTTATCGGCAGATCGCTGACGGTCAAAAAGTTAGTTGACATTTTAGCCGGCACTATCATTAAACGGCTGGCGTATGGACACTATGACGGCGTAGCGATTATCGCCGAAGGACTGCTCGACCTCGTGCCGGTCGAAGAACTGAAATCGCTCGGCCACATCGAACTCGACGCCCACGACAACATCCGCTTCGACGAAATCGATTTTGGCGCCTTGATGAAGCGCGAGGTCCAGAAGCGCCTCACCCAATTCGGCGTCAAGATGACCATCGTCGCCAAGAATGTCGGCTATGAACTGCGCTGCGCCGACCCTACCGCTTACGACATCGAATACACCCGCGACCTGGGCTTCAAAGCCGCCGATTACCTGCTCAAAGGCGGCAGCCGGATTATGGTCTCCATCCAGAACGGCAAATTCGTCCCGATTCCATTCGAAGACCTGCTCGACCCCAAAACCGGCAAAACCCGCATCCGCTTCGTTGACACTTCCGGCGATGCCTACCGCAACCTTCAGGACTTTATGATTCGCTTAGTGCCATCGGACTTCGAAGACACCAATGAACTCGCCAAATACGCCGCCGTCTGCGGGATTTCGATTCCGGAGTTCGTCGAAAGTTTCAAGGATGCAGCGAGTTGAACCAGCGCGCTGCCGACTCGCCATAGTCGGCAGCACACACCGACGCTGTCAAACCTCCGCGGTTGACAGCAGGAGGACAGGCGTCCCTGCCTGTCTAATCCCCCGGCTTCAAGAAGCCGGGCTACAACTCTCAATTCAAGGAGAAAAGGAAATGACGCTGAAACACATATTAAGGGGCGCAAATTATGCGAATTTCTTTAAATTGAATTATGGGCGATGACAAGCATCGCCCGGACGGGCGAACCTTGTGTTCGCCCAATTATCCCCCGGCTTCAAGAAGCCGGGCTACACTCATCTCACTTGACATTCGCAAAATACCGGTATATATTAAATCATCACCTTGTTCTGCCCGCCAAGATAAAGTTCAGCAAAATTAAAAGCAGGAATCAAAATGCCGCGCTTAACCGCCTCTCTCGCCCTCGCCGGAATGTGCCTGTTGGCTGCCGGCGCAAGCCTACACGCCCGCATCATCGAAGTCCCCGACCACCAGCGAACCATTCAGAACGCATACGATGTCTCCCGCCCGGGCGACACCATCCTCGTCCATCCAGGGGAATATACCTGCGCCATCACCATCGACCACGACCTCACCCTGGCCGGCGAATATCTGCTGACCGGCGATACTTCGACCGTCGAAGAGACCATCCTGCGCAATGAAGGCAGTCCAATCATCCAAATAGGCGGCGTGTTGGTGAATTTCTATCTGCGCGGACTGTCGCTAAGAAACGCCCGCGCTGGATTGATTCCCGCCCAAAATGGACAAGGCGCGGGCACAATAGAAATCAGTCAGTGTTGCTTTGATACATTATCTCAAAG